>DASSXM010000025.1:0-70764 GCA_035703805.1 Gaiellaceae bacterium
CATCTACGAACGTCTTGGCTTCGGCGTAGTCGCTCTCCAGCTTCCAGGCGACCTCGCCATTGAGCTTCGTGCGCGCAACTGCATCCGCCTCCTCGTCAGTCTCGACGTCCGCGAAGATGTATGCGTCCTCGAGATCGAAGAGCGATTCAAGATCGGTCATCTGACTGAGCGCCGTTTCGTACGCCTGGGGCGCGACTGCGCGAAGCTCGGCGAGCGCCGAGACAACATCTGCACGTTCCTCGGCCTCATACAGCCGATCGTGGAACGCCCGCACCGCCAGCTCGGCCTCCGCAGTCTCGGCGCGCTGCGCCTGCTCGCCGAGAATCTTCGCGAGAACGACGGTCTTGTGCTCGCTTGATCGCTCGGCGTCGGCAGCTTCGCGGGCTTCCCGCTCAGCGATCGGATCGTGAACCTCGAGCCCGTCAGCAACTCGCGTCGTCAGCGTTGGCGCGGCAATACGCTCGCGAATCTCGTCTCCAGACGCGGCAACTTCGCGTGCGGCGTCAATAGACGGTGTCACTACCGCACGCGTCTTGCCGACCTGCGCGGCAAGCGCGACGTCGAAGTCCTCAAGAGCATTGGCGGGCTCGCCCTCAATGGTGATGCCCTCACGTACGTTCGCCACTTCTTCTCCTCATCGTTGTGGTCGCAGAGTTTTCGTCAGGCGTTACCGCGAGCCCCGTTCTGATCTCGGGATGCTGTCGGCGCGCGTCGATCTTCGCGACGCCCTCATACCGTCGAACTTCGTCTAACAACTCTTCCGCACTCGACGCATCGCGACGCATCGCGCCGCGCTGTGCGCTCCATGTGAGCCCGTCCGTTGATGCCTCGATGCCGACGAAGAGCCATCCGAGCGCGCGGAGCGCTGGTTCAAGTTTCCGATACTGCTCGTCCTCCAGAGCTGTTAGCCGCATCGTTCACCCCGCCACTCGAAGACCGCGCAAGCGATCTCCCGCCGCGAGCCGCGCGAGATGTTCGTTTGATCCGTCGAGTCGCTCCTCGGCCGAGAAGTAGTCGGCGAGGATGTGTCCCCAAGAAGGATTGGACTCGACCTCTGCACGCAGCACATCTCCCTCGCCGCGAGTTGAGGCGAGCGCGTGTATACGTGGCGGGGCTTGCAGCTCGAGAACGATCACGAGCGCCGGCCCAATCGCGCGAATCTCAAGAGCGTGGTCGAACTCGGCACGGGCCGAAATGACGTCGTCTACGTTCACTCTGTGCGCGCCCCTCTCTCAATCGCATTCGTGGACGCGATGGACGAAGGTTCTTAAGGGTCGAGCCGCGCTACGGCTCGACAGGGTTCTCACGCTCCGCGCTCTCTTAGAGGCGCGGAGAGAGATGTGTGCGAGAGGTCGGCCGCGTCACGGCCGACAGCTCTAACTTGCCCCTCTACCTATGCCGGATTTCCACGATCCTTCCAAGTTAGAACGAAAGCCCTGCAAATCGCGCTTTTTGCAAACGGTACGGCTTGCTCTACTAGAAAGGTGCGGGCTACGATGGTGTCTTGCAGCTCTCGCTGTTTGTTCTATTCAACTATCTTCGCGTGAGACTCCAAGGAGCACGCCTGTTGGCCGCTCCGCCGGCGTTCTCTCTGGCGCAGTACGTAGACACGCCGGGCATTCGGCTCGCCAGCTCGAATGCTTCTTGCACGGAGCGGGCTCAGCCTCCGCGCTTGCGGTCTCACGCTGCCGCTCGATCGCCCTACCGCGCGTCTCGAGGTTGTTGACCGTCGAAGCCCCTCGTTCGATCGCTGTCCCGATCTGTGTGAGTGTCGCGCCTCGCGCCCGGAGTCGATAGACGCGATCAGCCAAGAGGTCGTACCGCATCCGATCTCTCGCTGCTAAGCGGCCGGGTTTCACCGTGGCGAGAAGGTCGGCCAAAGTGAATCCTGCCAAGTCGGCTTCGGCTTCGAGCCACAGACGTAGTGCCGCCGGGCGTAGCTTGTCAGGTCTTCCGCGCTCGCCCCGAAGCGCACGGACGTTGTTGTCGAGATCGCGGTCTCCGTAGTAGCGCGCGAGATCTCGAAGGGTGCCGACCGAGAAACCTTGTCGCCTAGTCACCGAATGCCCATCCGAGTTTTTCGTCGTCGCTCATATCGAGCGTTGCGTCCTCTGGAACTTCAACCGGAGGGAGTTCGTTGTGGGCTGTCTCTTCGGCCAATACGTCCCCTTCACGCCCCCGGAGAACTTCGATCTCCCGCCAGGCGTCTAGAGCGACAAGGCGAACCTTTAGCCAGTTGTTGCGCGCTGTCTTCGATTCGCACTCAAAGAGAGTGCGCCCGTGCGTTTCGGTTATCAGGATCGCCCATTGCTTGATCGGTTCGAGCTGATCGAACCCGTAGGCGTCTGCGTCTTCAAGGAAGTCTGGCGCATCCCTCAAGAGCCGGTCGATCGTGAAGTCCGAATCGGGCATGCTCTCGAGCTTTACTTTGAGCTGTTGCACGATTTCCAAGTCAGACAGGCGCGAGCCCGCTGTTTGTGCGTGTGCCTCGTCCATGAGTTCCAGGTTACGAGGGGGCGTGGCAGGAAGTCCGAGCCGTCGCACAACGCGCTCCATCTCTGACCACTCGAGACGGTCGGACTTCATGCCACGACGCTTCGTACCCTTCGGACTATGGAGGTCGTCGTAAGGCTCGATGATCTGCGCGAGGAGTTGCTCGATCTCGTACGCGCCGAAGTACATGCCGTCGCGGAACGCGGTGGCGAAGGTTGGCTCGATGCGAAGCGTGCCGCGGGGCACCTGTCGTTGTCGGAGGAGGCAGTCCGCGCGCTCGTGAAGCGCCGGGAGATTCCGTTCGCGAAGGCGCCGAACGGCCGGCTCCTCTTCGATCGCGCCGAGCTGGACTTGTGGGTCAGGGGTGAGGCGGCATGACTCGGCCCGGCCAATACGCAATCGTGACTCGCAAGATTGATGCTCCTGACACAGAGCTGAAGACGCATTACGTCCAGGCAGGTAGCGCCGAACACGCCAAGACGGTCGCAGTTGCTCGCGGTCTGATCGACCCGCGAGCCGAGGAGATCCTCGGCATCCAGCTCATCGACCCGTGACCACAATGGGCCCTGGTGCGTTGTCCGTATACGCTCCGCCCGACAACATCAATGGGGCCGCACCGCTTGCGACGGCCGGCCCCCGGACACGGAGGTTCCCCGTGCCAGTCGTAGACGTTACTCCGAGGCGTACGCATTCTCCTGATCTCTACAAGCGTCACTCCACGCGCTATCGCGGAATCTCGTATCGCGAGCGCGCGGACGGATCACGCACGTACGCGGTCTACTTTCAAGGCAAGTACGTAACCGCGGGCGCGACGGAGAAGGACGCTCGCAACAAGCAGTCCGATCTACTTGGACGAAAGGCTCGTGGCGAGCGCGTCGTTGTGAACGATCGCACGACGTTCGCCGAATTGGCCGAATCCTGGTACGAGTCGAAGTCTCATCGGCTACGCAAGCGCACGAGCGACTACTACCGCTCAGCGCTCGATCTCGTGCTTCTCCCTCGCTTCGGTCGCTTGAAGTTGGCGGCTATCGACGCCGACGCAATCTCACGCCTTGTGCGTGACCTCGAGCGCCACGGTCTGCATGCAATCGACCCGAAGCGGCCGGTTCGACCCCTCGGCCGCTCAAGCATCGAGAACTACCTCAAGCCGCTACAAGGCGTCCTGGCGCTCGCTGTACGACGCAGACTGATTGCGTCGAACCCGATCGACGTGCTCACTGCTGACGATCGCCCCAAGCGCACAGAGAAAGAATCGGCGCACGAGTGGGCGGAGGACGAGATCACAGCTCTCCTTGACGCCTCACAGCGTCTCGCCGAGAAGCAGGAGTCTCGTTACGACTACACACCGCTGCTACGGCTCGCTGCGACGCTCGGGCTTCGTATCGGCGAGGTGCTCGGGTTGAGATGGGAGGACTTCGATAGAGCCGACGGCATGCTGCGCGTCCAGAGACAGTGGCTCCGGTCAGGTGAGTACGGGCCGACGAAGACCGCTGCCGGCGTGCGCCGGATCGCGCTGCCCCCGACGCTGCGTGACGATCTGATCGCGCTTCGCCTGCGGAGCAAGGCGTCGCAGGAGTCCGATCCGATCTTCGCGTCGCGCGAGGGCACTCCGCTCGGGCATCGCAACGTGACACGCCGCGGGTTTGAGCCAGCTCGCGATCTCGCCGAACTGCCCGAGTCGATCACGTTCCATGACCTACGGCACGCTGCGGCATCGCGACTCATTGACGCTGGCCTCGATCCGGTCACAGTCGCGGGTGTACTCGGACACGAAGATCCTTCGATCACGTTGAAGGTCTACGCAGCGCGGTTCAACCGACAGCGAAAGGACGATGCCGTGAGGCTCGCGCTCTCGAGTGGCTAGGAGAGTGCGAGAAGCTCAGAGAGACTGTCAGAAATGAATAGTGGGCTCGGAGTTGCCCAAGTAGAAGCTCGACAGCCGTCACGGTCGGCCACCGATCTTCGCGCGTGCCGCCGGGCGCGCCCCAGGGTGCCTCGTGGGGCGGTCGTCCATCGTGCAAGTCGATGATGGCCCCCGGTCGAACTGAGGGCAGGATCGCGTCGGCGATCTCAGTCGCCAACTCACGGTTGTAGTCGTCCGTCCACGCCGACGCCAAAGTGACCCACGGGAACCCGGACTCGGCGGCGATCTCAAGAACGTCCTGGTTGAAATGAAAGCCGGGTGGTCGAAAGACCGTTGGTAGGGCGCCCGTGACGTCTCTGATCTGCCACCCCGCGACTTGGATTTCCCTTCTGATCTCGTCGCGGCTTACGAGGTCAAGTCGCCTATGGCTGAGCGTGTGGTTCCCGACTTCGTGACCCTCAGCGACGATCCGCTCAAGGATCGCTTCCCGTCCGGCGACAGCCTCCGCGATCACGAAGAACGTTGCCCGAACCTCCTCGGAGCTGAGAGTGTCGAGAATCGGCTCCGTCCATTCGGCGGGGCCGTCATCAAACGTAAGCGCGACGACAAAGTCGTTCACGTCGTCCCGAGACGAGATGGGAGTGGCCTGCGACGGTGCGCCGCTCACGGCTTCGCTCGTACTCGCAAGCGAAGGCCGTCCGTCAGAGTTAGTGATCTTCGATGAAGTCCCATACGGATCGCGGAGTGCCAACGCTCGCGTGCGGTGGCATCTCCCAAACGTGAACGCGCACGAACTTCTCGTCCTGCGGATGCGTAGTTCGATACGCCTCGAGCGCGCCGGCTACCTCTTCGGGTGTGTCGTAAGGGCCGCTCGTCCCCTCCTCGTCCTCAAAGTCGATCGCGTACGAACTCATCGCTCGGAAGGCTACTCACCAATCGAGCCCGAAACTCACCAATCTGCCGGAGTCCGACGGACGCGAAGCGGCTAAAGTAGCGGCCTCCGGGCGCGTAGCTCAGCGGGAGAGCACTCGCTTCACACGCGAGGGGTCGCTGGTTCGATCCCAGCCGCGCCCACTGAACTTGGCAGTGCGCAAACCGCGTCGTTGACGACGCGGTAGGTCGGGAGAATCTCCGCCCGACCGTTGACGCGGAGGTCTTTGACGAGCAGGCGGAGCAGCGCTTTCGCCTGTTTCGGGTCGCCGTCGGCGATGACGTGTTCGAGCCGATCCGCGACGGCGGCGAGGTCGGCGGTGTCGGCCGTTGTGGGCGCCTGTGTGCCTAACTGGGCGGCGAGGTCGAGGTCTTGTTCGCGTAGGCCGGTGAGGCGCGTTTCGAGCGCGGAGACGCGAGTCTGGAATCGTTTCGCGTCGAGGTCGCCGGTCTCGAAGCCGGTGTAGTAGCGGTTGAGCGCGCGCTCCGCGCGGCGGATTTCCTCGCTGAGCGCGTGTCGCTGTTCTTCGAGTGCCGGGCCGTCTGCGCGTTGCTGCTCGCCCGCGGCCTCGATCGCGTCGCGAATCTCGGCGCCGTCGCGGTAGAGCGACGCGAGCTGGCGGACGACGGCTGCTTCGAGTTTGTCGCGCGGGATGCGCTCGCCGTCGCAGCCCTTCGGTCCGAGCTTTTGGCGGCCGGAGCAGGCGTAGTAGTGGTAGGTGCCGCCGTTGCCTTTGGCGCTCATGCCGACGTAGGCGCGTTTGCAGCGGCCACAGCGCAGGAGGCCGGAGAGCAGGTAGTCGCCGGGGTTGCTGCGCCGCAGTGCCATGTCCTCGCCGCGCTCGCGCAGCAGCCGTTGCGCACGCGCGAACGTGACCTCGTCGATGAGTGGTTCGTGCAGGCCGGGCAAGCTCTCGCCGCGCCAGATGACACGACCGAGGTACGCCTCGTTTTCGAGCGCCCATTGCACGACGGCGGGTTGCCAACCGGCGGCGGGCGCGGGTGCGTGCTCGTCGGTGAGCACGCGCGCGATGGCGGCGGTGCCGAGCTGGTCGCGGGTGTAGAGGTCGAAGATGCGCCTGACGGTCGGGGCGGTGCGCTCGTCGGGCACGACTTCCTTGCGCTCGTTGCGGGCGTAGCCGAACGGGAGCCTGCCGGTTGCCCACTTGCCTTCTTTGGCTCGGCGCTCGATGCCAGCGGTGACGCGGTCGACGATCGTTGCATGCTCGAACTCGGCGAAGACGGCGAGCATCTGCAGCATCATCCGTCCCGCTGCGGCGCCGGTGTCGAACGGCTCGGTCGCCGACTTCAAGACGACACCGAGCGCATCGAGTTCTTCTGTGAGCTGCGCGAGCTGGCGGACCTTCCTGCTCAGCCGGTCGACGCGGTAGACGAGCAGCAGGTCGATCGCGCCGCCTCTCGCGAGGTCGAGTGCCGCTTGCAGGCCGGGCCGGTCGAGCTTCGCGCCGGTCGACTGGTCCTGCTCGTGCGCGACGATCCGCCATTCCTCTTGCGCCGTGCAGAAGGCTTCGAGGCGTTCGCGTTGCGTGTGCAGCGAGGTCGGCTGGTTCTCCTCGTCGGTCGAGATCCTCGTGTAGATGCAGACCCTGGTTATTGCCATCACCCCTCCTCGTTGGGCTCTGGGTCGTCCATGAAGCCAGCGATCCCGGACGGACGCAAGTCGGCTCCGGCTTCGGCCGCGGCTGTGCGGCCGAGCGGCGAGAGCCGTGGCCAGAAGTCGGGGCGGTCGTGGCGCCAGCGCCGCCCGAGCGCCGCGGCGGGATAGGCGGCCGTGCTCCGAGGCGTGAGCTGGGTGAGCGCGCGCGCCGGGCCGCGATCGGCGAGCGGCCACCAGACCGGGGCGTGCGGACCCTGCCGCGCGAGGTCCTCCGTCGTCGTCGCGTACAGACCCCAGGAAGTGAAGAACGAGTAGCGCGCCACTTTGGGGACGTCGCGCAGCTCGGAGAGCGCCGCCTCGAGGGTGTGGAGCCGGGCGGCGGTCGGGACGACGATCAGCAGGTTGAGCGGCGGCCACTCGCTGTACTCCCAGACCTCGTGCACTTGCAGGTAGGCGCGCAGCTTGTCCCGCAGCCGCTGCTTCGTCTCGGTCGCCCGATCCCACTCCAGGAAGCACTCGACCTGCCCGTCAGGGCAGGCGAGCTCGAAGCCGGCGTCGGGCCTCGGCGTCGGAAGATCCTGATGAACGTCGAGACAGCGGGCCGCCCTCGCCGGTCCCGCCCACCAGGTCACGCCCAGGGTCGGGTCCGGAAGGGTGGCGGCGATCAGGTCGGTGATGAAGCGGTTGGCCTCCAGGCGGTGCGCGAGCTGCGGATGGGAGCCCCAGTCGTCGCGGCGCTGCCAGCCCAGCTTCTTCCGCTCGATGCCGAGCCGGGCGGCGACGAGGATCGCACCCGCCTCGTCAAGGAGCCAGTGCGCCTGCGGCTTCCCCAGCCCGAACGGGGCCGGCGGGTAGAAGCGATCGAGCACGCGATGGCGATAGAGAATCAGGAGCCGATCCTGCGCCCGACGCGTCGACGAGAAGAACAACAGCGTCAGCTGATCCGTCGTGAGCACCTGCTGCTCGAACAGCACCGTCGCGATCTCCCGGTCACGCTCCGTCAGATGTCGAGCCAGCTCGAACACCCGCTCCGCGCTCACCCGCACCGGCCGCGCCTCACGCGCAGACGACGAAGAATCACGAATCGACCCTCTTATGTCGGCGTCCCCGATCGGCCGCATCACGCGCAACGGCGCGCCTTCCCGCGCCGATCGGGGAACTCGGCGACGCCGCCGGAAGCGCCGCCGCTAACGCCATCCGAAGCGCCACCGGAAACGCCAGCCCGTTTCCGAGCCGCCTCCAGCAGCAGATCCGCAAGCAGCGCCACCGCGTCGCGGCGCTGCTCCTCGCTCAGCCGCACAAGACGCGGCGGCAACAGCTTGAAGTCAGTTTTCTTGGTCAGTCACTGCGGGGCCGGCAGAGGAGCCAGAACTCAGATCAACGCAGAAGAGGCCGAAATGGTCTCTCCCAACAGAGACGCCCTTTTGAGGGCCGAAAAGTCACAAATCAGGCTGTGCACAACGGCACCGATCATGGCGCCACGGCGCTGACCCGGACCCGACAAATCACCGACATAGCTCCGACACGGCCGACGTGGGGATCTACGTCGTCGCGGACTCCGCGTACGCGGCGCCTGCTTGAGTCGCGAGCACTTCCGTGACCTCGGCGAGATGCCTCTCACGCACCTCGGCGAGCTCTGCGCTGTAAAGCTCGCCCACTGCTGGATTTCGAAGCGCCGCGCCAAGGCGGCCGGGGGTCAGCAGGTTCTCGTACGCCGGGATCCTCTCGCGGAGCAGCGCGAGGGTGCTCAGCGCATAAGTCATGACCTTGACTTGTCCGGCAACGGCGTTGATCTCTTCCATCCCTTGACGGAGCCCCGTGTCGTGACGGCGCACATGTGACCACATCAATACCGACCCGACCTGATGTTCGTAGGTCTGCGCTGAAAGGATGTCAGCGAGATCTCGGTACCCAAACGCGCCGCGGCCGAAGACCGCATCAAGACAGTCGGCCGCTTGGGAAACCGTCCGGGCGAGCGTTCGTAGCTCGAAGCGCGCGATGTTCAGAAACACGTCGTTCGACTCGGCTGATGCTTGCAGCGATAGGCCCGCAATCATCGACGCGATGCGTTTGAAATCGGCTTCTAGGTCGCCCTGCAACCAAGGGGCTGCACCCGCAAGCGAGTCGCGACGCGCACGCGCGAACCCGAGGCCAACTTCGATCAGCTCCTCCTCGGGCGCGGTCGTCTGGAGAAGCTGATCGATTGGGAACGCGGTGAACTTTCCCGTGCCAAACTCGACGAGGAACCGGAACAGCGACGACATCTTGTCCTTCCCCACCCGGCGGCGAGCTTTGGCGAGCGGCCCATCAAGCCGCCCGGTCTCGACCGCTTGATAGAGCCTGTCGAGGTCGAACGATTGACCGTCGAGCGTGATGCCCTCCCCGGCGGCGAGCTGCCGGACAAGGTCGAGCTCGCGATCGAGGTTAGACGCGGTGTCCTCTAGGAACTGTCGCGCAGCACGTGACATCGGCCCGCCATCCAGCCACCACATGAGCCACGCGCGCTGAGGGAGCCGCCGCTCGACACTAGCGAGTGAGGCGGCACGGATAACCGTGGACGAAGTTCCGTGTGGATAGAGCGAGACACGTCCACGCTTTCGTCCAAGCGACCGAACCTGCGGCTCGCCAATGACGCCCGCCCGATGCATCCGCGCAAGCTGCGAAGCACTCAGCGAATAGCTCGCGGCCGCAACCGCTTCCAGCACCTCTTGCTTCGACTCGGGCTGCTTCTCGGCAGGCACTGCTTACAAGCTACGCGAACCGGTGCATGAAGCCGAATCGGCCATTGGTTACCTGTCTCCGGAAGCGACTAATGAAAGGAGGTGGACCGATGTACAGAGGGTCGAACGGCTGGCTGAGGCTCGTCTTTGCGCTACTCGCAATGGCGACCATCGCTACCTTCCTTGGTGATCTCGACGCCGGGAAGCTGCGTTGGTGAAGCGCGTGGCCGCCGCGGCGACCCTGCCACGGCGGCCACCCACTATCCTCGGCTTGTGGCCTGGGAGATCGCTGGACAGCTCGGCCCCCACTCACGCTCGGGCGTCGACGGCTCCGGTTGGCTGTGGGAGCTGCATCGTGGCCAGGAGCCGGATGTCGAGGCTCGGCGCGTTCTGGTCGAGGTCTCCGGCTCAGCACTCGCCTCGGCGCACCTTCCGTCCGCCGAGACTGCCGCCGCAATCGAGTCCGAGGGCCGCACCGAAGTAGAGCGCGTTGCGCAAATGGACGACCCGCCCCAGGTCATCCAGTGCTCGACACACGGCGTCCGCGACCTCTACCCGGACGACCTCGCGTAGGCGCTGAAGGGCCAGTCGGCTCGACGGAGTTGCCTAGAGGCGGCGTCGCTGCCACGATCGTCATCTGATCAGGCGTCTCCTGAGACGAGGGCAGCGACTAGTGAGCGAACAAGCGAAACCCGACGGCGTGACGCCGCTGGCCGACGGCGAGCTGATCGATGACCGCGCACTGGAGTCCCGCGAGGAGGATGCCTTCCGGCTCAGCGACATCGCCGATGAGCTGCTAGGGATCTGTCGGCACGCGCCGACCCCGGCGACCATCGCCCTCTATGCCTCCTGGGGATCGGGGAAGTCGAGCCTCGGCCGGATCCTCGAAGCGGAGTTCAGAAATGACAAGGAGATCGCTTACACACGCTTCGACGCGCTGAAGTACGCCGAGACACCGCTACGCCGTCACTTCCTATCTCAGGTGGCAACCGGCTTCGGCATCAACGACTCGAAGTACGGTAAGGATCTCTACCGCTCGATCAAGGGAACGGACTTCACGGTCACGCCGGCCAGGGTCGGACGCCTCGTTGGCGTCGTAGCCGTAGCGATCGGCGCCGTTCTTGCAGTGATTGTCAGCTACGCATTGATCGCATCGGCGTTCGCTATCAAGCACACCTACTGGCATAGCTTCGGCGAGACGCTACGCAACAGTGCCGGTGCCGTAATCCTCTCGGCAACGGCGCTTGCGGCAATCCTTGCCCTCGTCAGTCAGAGTCTGAGTGTTGACACCTCGACGGAAGCGCCGTCAAGCAGTGAGGAGTTCGAACGGCTCTTCAAAGAGCTTGTAGAGGACGCACTTGAAGAGAAGAAGTGCAAGCGGCTCGTCATCTTCATAGATGAACTTGATCGTTGCTCGCCGGATCAGGTCGTCTCAGTGCTGGAAACCCTTCGGACGTTTCTGGAGGTTAAGAGCTGCGTCTTCATCGTCGCCGCCGACCAGCAAGCTCTTGAAAGAGCGGCAACAGACGCAGCCAGACAGGCGACGCCGGTTAACCCGGGCAACCCGTACTACAGCGCAGGCAGCGCATACCTCGACAAGATCTTCCAGTACCAATTCCCGATGCCGCCGCTTCTCCCACGGCGGCTGTCTCGCTTTGCCCTTGACCTCACTGACGGTCGCCCTGGCGTATGGCAAGAAATCCCCAACCGGCCAGAGCTCGTAAGCGTCCTCATTCCGACTCACGTCCGAAGCCCGCGTCGGGTCAAGGCGCTCCTCAATAGCTTCGCGCTCTCGTTCCGCATGGCTCTGATGCGGTCGGCCGAGGGAACGCTCGACTCAGGAGTCGAGGAACGAGCCTCAGAAGTCGCGAAGCTCGTGTGTCTTCGAACCGAGTTCCCTCTCTTCGCCGCCGATCTCCAGTTGGACGCACGACTCCCGCAGCTGACGCTGATGTTGCGTGAAAACCCGGAGCTAACGCTCGACAAATGCGGCCTACACGGAGTCGCACCCGAAGCGTTCTCACGAGCACGTGCGTATGCGAAAGAAGAACTGCCAGTCGACGAGGTGATCGCGAAACCAAGGGACAGTGAAGTCGAAGCTCCGGCGCAGGCCGTAGCTAACCCAGCCACGCCTCCGGAACCCGAGGATGACGATGACAGTGACGCGGACGAGGAAGAGCCGACAGGCGACTACCGGCAACGCGTCGAGACGAACCACGCTCGCCAACTGATCCGCTACCTGGAACGCACGAAAGACATCCCGGGGCCAGATCGCGATCTGGTCTTCCTCGAGAGCTCCGGCGCAGCCTTCGGTCTTCCTGGCGAGCTCGCCGAGCAAATCGAAACCGATGCTCTCGACGGTCAGGCGAATAGCGTCGCGGCGGCGATTAACGCAGTCGCAGACGACAATCAGTACTACGCCGCGCTCCGACTCCTAGCGCGGCTCGTCGTCGAGGCAATCGGCATCGACGCGCACAACGTCCTGACCTCCCTGTTCGCTGCCGTTGGGAGCGCCGAGCGACCCCTCGACCCAGTCGTCGACGAACTGCTCACCGCCGTCGCCAGCTATCGAAGCGGTTACGAGTTCAAACCGGGCGATCTAGAGGGCGCGTTACGCCTGTCGCTTGAGCGCGGGACCGAAGCGGCACTCGAAGTGCGCACCACTGTGCTCGAACGGCCCGAAGCTGTAGCCAATGCAGGGCTTCGCGAGCTGATTCTTCGCAACGCTCCGGCTCTGATCGACACCCACTTGACACGGGTGGCCGAGGTCTTAACGACACAACTGGCGGATGCCGACGAAGGCGCGCTCAGCGAACTCCTTGCCGCGCTCCCACTCGACACCGTCGAAGCGATCTGTGGCGAACTCGACGGTGACGAATTCGCCGAGACCGCTTACGCCGTGCTCGCTCGGACGGCAGCGCAAGCGCGCGCCGACGGCCATGAGGAGCTAGGTGAGCTACTGCTCAGAACGCTGATTGGACTTAGCCCGCAAGAAGCCCGGCACGCGGCACAGGATGTCCTCGCAGAGTTTGCGCCAATCTCGACTCCGGCCACGATCGAGGCCGTGCTTACCGGTGGCCGACGCCGTGTCGTCGGTGCGTGGCCTTCTTGGCTCGATCCGATCGACGCAGAGGCAGCTGCTCAGCCCGGTTCCCAACAGAGCCTCACCGGGTTCGTTACCGCGCTCTGGCAGAAGCGATTCAACCCGGGCGCCGACCAGACGGCTGCGACAGACGAGGAGTTCGAGGCCGCCGCCGACTCGATCGCTCGGCTAGCTCCCAATGGTCTTCAGGTCTCGGCGGAAAACTCGGAGAAGCTTCTCGCCTCCCTGTCCCCGACTTCAGTGACAACTCAAGCGGAGCTGAGCGAGCGAGAGGAACAGATAGCAGCCCTTTGGTCGCTCGCGGGGCAACAGCTCCTCAACCCCGTCCGAGTCGGCTCGCTGGTGCTCGCCGATCTTGAGGGAACTCTAGGGGCCGTGGTGCCCGCGCCTTACGCGCCGGCTGTCGGCACGTATGTCGTTGGAGAGGCAACGCGCGCCCTACGCGACGCGGACGAGCTCGGTGATCTCGCGGAGGCCATCGGCACATCGCCCTGGCTCGACGAGTCGAACAAGTTGATCTTGCGTGCGAGACTTGCAATCGCCGAAACGCGTCTCGGACTAGAGACGAGCGACAACTTGGCTGGTGAGGAACTGATCGAGTTGAAGAATCAGGGAACTGCCGAAGGTTTCGCCGCACTTGGAGACTGGCTGCGTACTTTCAAGCCCGACCCTGAGGTCATCATCGACCTCTTCGAAACCGAGACCCGGTCTCGGACGGCGATCAACGCGGCGGTGCGAGCTGCCGTTGGCGAAGTTGCCGACAGCTGGAACGCCGGCGAGAAGGCCGCTCTTTTCGAGCGCCTCGCGCCGCTCTACCACTCAGGTGAAGCCGGTGATGCGCTACTACGAGTCGGTCACGCGCAGGAGGCAGACGCGACCCGAGTCGCTGCCGTTCTCCAGCAGCTGTTCGAAGCAAGCGGGAACAACGATGAGCGGGAGCGCGTGCTCCAACTTTGGTCGACCGCCAGACCTCCCGCCGCCACTGCGCAACGTCTTCTTGCCGACAAGGTCTTCATTCCGTTGCTCGGCAAAGGGAAGGATGCAATCAGGCTTGCCCTCAGTCACTTCGATCTCGTCCAACACATGACTGGAGCCCCGCGCGATCGAATCAAGAAGGCGCTTCAGGACGCAACGCGGAACGATCCGGACTTCGGCAAGAGAGCTGACAAGCGAATGCGCGACGCAGGATGGATCAAGCAGAAGAAGCCTTGGTGGAAGGTCAAGTAGGCCACTCAGATCATGCTTGAGGCGTACTTCCAAACGCTCAGCGAAGTAATGGCGGCTGAGTCGCAGCTCCTCGCCAAGATCTATAAGCATCGCGGCAAGCTCGGCGAGAACCGCGAAGCCTTACTGCAGCGCTTCCTCAGGTCATATCTTCCGCAACGCTTCGGAGTCGGCACCGGCTTTGCACTGTTCGATGAGAACGTGTCAACTCAGCAGGACGTTGTCGTGTACGACGTCCTCACGAACCCTGTCCTCTTTCCTGAGACCGTCGCCCCACTCTTCCCACCCAGCGCTCTCGCCGCCCTCATCGAGGTGAAGTCGACGCTGACTAAGACTGAGCTCCGGAGAACAATCGTGAAGACTCAGAAGCTCAAGCAGAGCCTACGAGAGTCTTTCGCGCATCACCCACAACCGCCGCGAACCGAGGCCCTCGTCGCTCTATTCGCGTTCAACATGCGGGGGCTGTCGATTACGAGCACGCTCCACGAGATGAAGACGGTGGAGGAGGAACTCGGTGCTGAGATGCGCGATCGACTCGATGCAATTTGCGTCCTCGGGAAGGGGCTCGTTATCGGTAGCTCGCTTCTATACGCGACGACGATGGCGGGACAGCCGCTTGTACCCGACGCGCCGCCGCTCGAACAGCAACGCTTGGCAGTGGAGGCCGAGAACAGCTTGTTCATCTTTTACTCGCGCCTGCTGGACTACACGCTCGGCCGCGGCGATGTGCGCCCCCAGCTGATGTCGTACATGCCACCAGATACCCCCATGGGAGTCGTGGTCGCCGTCGGCTGACCTCTCAGGGCGAAACGAATGGTGTGGACGGTTCGCCCTATGCTCGGACGATGATGCAAGACAAAACCGAAGGACGCGATACGGCGACGCCCTTGGAACCGCCGATCAACGCCAGGCCGCTCCCCGCTGATGTTGTTGCGCTGCGAGCGATTGCCGACGCCCAGGCGCGGCACTTCGACGCCGAGCTTCAACCGCGCATCGACCGGCACATCGCCGTCTATCAGGAAGCGGTGAACACTCTGATTGGCGCGCATCGAGCGCTCGCCGACGAAACGGACATCGAACTCGGAACAGACACTCGCTGGGCCGCGATCTGGGAGATGAGCGGCCGCTGTCTCGCGATCGGTAACGTCCTCTTGCACGATCTCCGCGGCGGCTTTGCGTCAGAAGCCATCGGCTCGCTTCGGTCACTTCACGAGGCATCACAGCTTCTCTCGGCACTGTCATTTCACGAAGAAGACGAGGTTGTCCGACGCTGGCTCAAAGGTGAGTTTGTCCGGCCTCGTGAGGCGCGCGAGGTTCAGCGCCGCAAACAGGAATTGGCTTTGGCTCGAATGGCCAAAGCTGGGATCGCGCCCGAAGGGGGCGATGTCGTGGCGCTCGGTCGAGAGATCTACGGCTTGCTCTCGGAGGGAAGCCACCATCAGCGCTCAGTGATGGCTGAGTCGATGGCGCCGGCGCTGCGACGCTTCACCTACGGCCCTCACCCGGACGCCCGCAACAGAGCAAGTCACGTGGAGTATGCAGGAGAGCTTCTCGAAGAAGTCGTCATCGTCGTGGGAGACGCGTTTGCCGACCTCCTTGGGCGCGACTTCTACGTTCAGCGGGTCCGTCCGCTACAAGAGGCATTAGCTCGGATCCGGGAAGAGGCGCCGCTATCCGGGTGAAGCGGGCAGTGGATCAGTCGATTCGGAGCGGGTCGGCCTTGAACACAACCTGGTTTGCGCACCGCCAAGTTCCGCCCACTACAAAGACCCTGCTAAACGACGCTCCTTCAGCTCGGAGAATTTACAGAGATGCGCGCAAGTTATGACGTGCGAGATTCGTCCGAGATTGAGAGCAGAACCGGCCGGGTTCCAGCTTTTCATACGACCACTCAGGCGCCACTTGGCCACGCCCAACTTCCCGCATGTTTCGTCTCGCGGCGGCAAGCGCTAGCGTCCGGCTAATGGCTCGGTACCTACCACCGCAATGAGTGAGTTAGCGCAGCAGGACTGGCTGTTGCTCCTACTCGGTGTCGGCGATGCCCGCGGCCTCGACCCGATCAGGATTCAAAAGGGCATGTTCCTGCTAGCCCGGGAAGGCGGCATCCCCTCGAACGAGCGCTATCTCTTCCGACCCTATGACTACGGGCCGTTCAGCTCGCGTATCTACGACGACCTCGACGCGCTCGTCGATGAAAGGCTCATCGACCGACATCCGGTTCCCGGTTACACCTGGAGCCGCTATCGACTGACGCGCGCCGGAGTCGAACGCGCGCAAGCGGTTGTCGATGATCTCGATGAAGCCCATCTCCGCAGCGTGCACTACCTCATCGACATGAAAGCGAACGTGCTTGCCCGCTCGTTCAATCAGCTCCTGCGCTACGTCTACCGCCGCTATCCCGACTACGCCAAGAACAGCGTCTTCAGCGGATGACACTCGTTCTCGCTATCAAGGCAACGGACGGCGTTGTTCTCGCGTCGGACAGCCAGGCGACCTCCGGCGCAGAGACCGTTCGGACGCGCGGCGCCGCCCGGAAGCTCGACGATCTACACGGCAGCATCGCGTTCGGCTGCTCTGGTGACTCAGGACTTCGACAGCGCGTTGTCTCCGAGTTGCGCGCACGGCTGACGGAACTCGATTGCGCAGCTCCCCTCGAAGAACTGCGGCCGCGCATTCGCGACATCATCAATCCGATTCAGCAGCAAGCTCGCGCCGAGCACGTCCCTCTCGACGGAACCGAGCCAGCGTGCCTCGCGACCCTCTTTGCGGCAGTCACCGGTGGTCGGCCGTGGATATACGAGGTGTCCGCCGACGGTAAGGACGAGGAACACGATCCGGCGGAAGCGATCGGCGTCTCGCGGCACTACGCGATCCACGGGATGCTCTACAACCAGCACCTCGGGCTCGACAAACGCCCGATGCAGCAGGTGAGACTCGCCGCCTACCGGATCGTGATGAGCGCGATCGCCGTCGACGGCACCGGAAACATCGGCATCCCCGTTCAGATCTACGAGGTGCGCGCGAACGGCGTTCAGATCGTTAGTGACGAAGAGCTAAAGGTTATTCATCTCACGCTGAACGGACTGAAGGAGCAGGAGGGCGACTTATGGAGAGACTTCTGGCGCGAGCCCGATGCAGATGCTTCCGACCTCGCCGAAGAGTTGGTCGGAGGGATTCAGATCGAAAAGTCGGACTGATCTCAACGACGAAGCCGCCTCCGGGGCGGCTTCGTCGGTCAACGTGCGTGGGGTACGCCTAGCGCACCAAGATCTCCCGCTGGTTGCCGTCCTGCTCAAGCAAAACGCGACCGCCGTTGGCGTACGTCTCCGTGACCCACTTCTCCAGTTGGACAGCGTCGCGGAGAACCTCCGACATCGTCTTGCCCTTTGTCTCCGCGAGTTCTTCGAGCGTCTGATAGGCCCCTTGAGAGAAATTGACATTCACGCGGTGGACTGTGGCCACCAAGGCCCTCCTTTCTCCCGACCGCTGGGCCGGGCACGTGCTCATGAGGTGCGGGAACGTGGCGAGCATCCCCTTGCGTGCCCCTAATATAATCTATTAACCCTCACTAGTCAAGTAAAAAACGTGTCTTACAGGCGTGGCCGATACGTACGTCGTGTGTATAATGCCCTCGCGCGCCACGGCCGGTAGGCCAAAGCGGCTTGAAATAAAGAGGCGGGGCCGAAGCCCCGCCGACCACCCAGGCGACCGTCGAGCCCTTGGAAAGCAAAGACAGCGCCGTGAGCCAGAGGAGGCTACAGCATGATTGCTGCAGCTCCAAGCAAGACCGTCGTGACCATCTTCTACGGGGCCGAGTCGAAGCCTTTCGACTACAGCCCGCACGAAGCGGTCAAGGCGCTCCTGGAACGGGCGATCGCCGCGTTCCACGTCACCTCGAACCAGCACCTCATGTCCCTCTTCACCGAGAGCGGTCAGGAGCTTCCTGACAACGTCTCGGTGGAGGACGCGGGCGTGAAACCGGGCGAGACGCTCATCCTCCGGCAGTCCGAGGTCAAGGGTGGCTGAGATGCCGCTCAAGGTCGGTGAAGGTCTCCTCGCGGAGACCTTCACCATCTTTCGCGAGTGCGGCCGCGGACGAAACGAGTGCGTCGCCTACTGGGCCGGGTCGGTCAACGAGCCCGACGTCGTCGACCGCGTGATTCATCCTGACCACCTCGGCGAGCCCGGGTTCTACGAGATCGACCAGGACTGGCTGAACCGAATCTGGTTCAAGTTGAACGCCGAGAAGATCGACATTCGTGTGCAGGTGCATACGCACCACGGGCTCGCGTTCCACTCGCCGCTCGACGACCGGTTCCCGTTGATGCAGACGGACGGCTTCCTCTCACTCGTCATTCCGTCTTTCGCCGAAGGGCCGGTTGGGCTCGAGGGCACCTATCTGGCCGAACTGCATGCAGGCGGAACTTGGGCGGAGCTCGATCCGAGCCTCGTTCTGGAGGTGGGCCGATGCCGCTCCACCGAGATGTGATCGAGTCGCTCGCTCGCACGACCCTGCTCGTGCGACGAGACATCTACCCCGACCTCGACGACGTCGTAATCGCCGAGGCGCTCGCATCAACGCGCGTTCGGCTCACCGCGAGTGATCAGGTGCTAGCGAACGCGAACGGCCAGACGGCGGTCGTCACGGCGGCGATTCTGACCGCGCAACTCGGAGCCGAGCTGCAACTCGACTTCAACGAAGTCGAACTCGTCGCACCGCAGCCACCGCTGCGAGGGGAAGGTCTGCGTGAGTCTTTGATCGAGCACTGCAACGACCTGATAACGCCTGCTGTGCCGGGTGTGGACTGCGAGTTCACGATCGCAGTCGGAAACGAAGCCGGCGGACACGGCATCGCGTTTGGCGCAGACGACTGGGGATTCAATCTCGTGACCGGCGGGGTGCCTGGCGGCATCACGGGCCAGCTGCCCTTCGGCCCCGTGCTCGGTGCGGTCGCCGCCTCAGCCGAGGTCTTTCGCCACCAGATGCTGATGCTCGGCGAGAACGCGGGTGTCGAGCCCAGCCGCGAGCATCCGATCCGGTTTCCTCGTCCGAGCGCCTACCGGCTCGACTCGTTCGACTGGATGCCCACCGATCTTGGCCAAGCGGACTCGATCAGTGCCGGAGCCTTGGTGACTGCAGCGCTCTATCTGTTACTGCGTGTTCCGGAACTCGCTATGCAACTCCGTCTGATCGATGGCGACCATGGAGCGCTCAGCAACCTCAACCGTTACCTGTTGCTGCGCAAAGAGTTGCTCCACATTGCGAAGACGGAGGCACTGTCGAGCTACCAAACAGACGCGATCCAGATCGACTCGGTACCCCGCCGCTTCGACGAAGAGAGCGTAGACCTGCTCGTGCCCCTCGCTGGTCGCGTCCTCGTTGGTGTCGACGAGATTCCTTCCAGATGGCGGGTGCAGAGGATCGCACCGAGCTGGGTCGGCATTGCAGCCACCAGTCACTTTGAAGCCGTTGTCTCCGAGCACACACCGGACTCGCCGTGCGCGGGTTGCCTCCACCCGCGGAACGACGAGCCGCTCGCAGCTGATGAGATCCCGACCGTGTCGTTCGTCTCTTCAATGGCCGGGTTCCTGGTCGCATACCGCCTCCTTCGAGCGGCGGCCAGTACTGCGCTGCCGTCGCAAACGCTTGCTTATCCGTTCAACCTTGCTGGTGAGAGGCCGGCGTGGGACATGCCGCTCGCAGCCACAGCCGACTGCCCGGTCAGTTGCAAGGCGAGTCAGGGCATCCGATCAGTGACCTCGCGGCCGAGGCCCTAGCCGATGCTCGCCAAGCCACGTCCAGACTGCGTTGCCGGTGTAGCGGCGTAACCTCGTGCACGATGCTCCACAATCTGCCGCGGTGGCTAAAGAGTCTCTTCAAGATCATCGGCGTAGCGGTAGTTACGGCTGCGGTAGCTGTGCCGATCACGGTGTATGAGACACGCGCAGTCTCACCAACCACCCGTCACGTCACGTTCACGTTGGACAACACCGAAATCGTTCTTGACACCTCGGCGAAGATGTCAGCACCGTTTGACGGTAGGACAAAGCTGAGTATCGCGGCTCGGATGATCGACAAATACATCGGCGACCGGAACAAGGACGATCTCGCCTTTCGCACGTTCGGCGGCCCGTGCAAGCCGGGCACGCGCCTGCTCATCGACTTCGCAACTGGTAACGCGCAGCGAATCTCAGAGTCGGTCGCCCGCCAGCAGGCGGCAGGCGCATCCGCGCTCGCCTCGGCGATCATCGGCGCGGCAGGCGACTTCGAGAACGTTTCCCTCATCCCCACCTCACTGAACGCCGAGATCGTCGTCGTCACCGGCGGCGCAGATGACTGTGATCCAAGTTCGGAGGCCGACGTGAAACTGCGACTACAGGAGTTGAAGGGGCGGCACATTGTCCTTGAGTTCTGGATCATCGGCGTCGACGTCTCGACGCCCGACCGGGCGCAGATATCGAGCTTCGCCTCAGCAGTCGGCGGACACGCTTCGTTCCCGAAAAATCCAGATCAATTGAGCGGTGCGCTGCAGGCGGCACTCGTCGTCGCGCCGGTCGCGCGTGCGAGCAAGCAAGCCACAAGCATCTGGCCAACGACGGCCGAGCAGCTGAAGGTTTTCATCGCTACCGTCGGCGGGAAGGACTACGGGGCAACCAAGGCTTCCCTCAGCAAGTTGTTGAGCCTCGCGAAGAGCTCAGGCAAGACAATCGGAGTCCTTTACACGGCCTCAGTAGCAAAGCGATTCCCTGCTGTCTCGCGGGCTGCCGCAAGCGTGCGTCGCTCGCAAGCGAACGTCTTGTCCTTGGCGATCCGAGCAACAGCGCTGGATCGGATGGCGTCGCGGGGGTCAAAGCCGGCAGCACGAGCGCTCAGGCTCGCGCTGGCGAAGCTGATGACGGGATACGACGACTATCTGACGAAAGCGAACACGTTCTCCCTCACCTCCGCACGCCTGCTCCCACAAGGGAAGTAACGCGCTCGGCTGCAGTTTGCGATCGCTTAGGTCGCACCAACATCGCTCTGGAGGTGACTCGAGCACCTTGGCAAACTCAGGCACACGCGCGCCACGCCCCACCCTGCACATGACATCTCGGCAAGATTCATGCGAGCTATTGGCGGCGCAAGGAGGCGAAGTCCGATTCAGGTCACTACGCGGTTACCGCATGGTTGGGTGCCGAAACCTGGCCACCGTGACGACTGATGGCGAACGTCGCGTGCGATTCACACACGGGGGTGTCGCTGGTTCGATCCCAGCCGCGCCCACTGAACTAGGCAGTGCGCAAACCGCGTCCGTGACGACGCGGTAAGTCGGCAGGATCTCGCTGCGGCCGTTTACGCGGAGGTCTTTGACGAGCAGGCGGAGGAGCGCCTTTGCCTGCTTCGGGTCGCCGGTGCTCACCAGGTCTTCGAGTTGGTCGGCGACGGCGGCGAGGTTGGCCGCGTCAGGGGTTGTGGGCGCTTGTGGGGCGAGCCGGGCGGCGAGGGCGAGGTCTTGCTCGCGCAGGTCGGCGAGGCGCGTTTCGAGCCCGGCGATGCGCGTCTGGAATCGCTTTGCATCGAGGTCGCCGGTCTCGAAGGCGGCGTAGTAGCGGTCGAGCGCGCGTTCGGCCCGCCGGATCTCCTCGGCGAGTGCGCGGCGCTGTTCTTCGAGCGCCGCGCCGTCCGATTGCCGTTGCTCGGCGGCGGCGTCGATCGCGTCGCGGATCACGTCTCCGTCGCGATAGAGCGAGGTGAGTTGTCCGACGACGGCGGCTTCGAGTTTGTCGCGCGGGATGCGCTCGCCGTCGCAGCCTTTCGGTCCGAGCTTCTGTCGGCCGGAGCAGACGTAGTAGTGGTAGGTGCCGCGGTTACCTTTGGCGCTCATGCCGACATAGGCGCGCTTGCAGCGGCCGCAGCGCAGAAGGCCGGAGAGCAAGTAGTCAGCCGGGTTGCTGCGGCGCAGGGCCATATCGTCACCGCGCTCGCGCAGCAGCCGCTGCGCGCGAGCGAAGGTGAACTCATCGACCAGTGCTTCGTGCAGGCCGGGCAGACCTTCGCCGCGCCAGATGACGCGACCGAGGTAGGCCTCGTTCTCCAGCACCCATTGCACGACCGCGGGCTGCCAGCCCGCGGCGGGCGCGGGTGCATGCTCGTCCGTGAGCACGCGCGCGACCGCGGCGGTCCCGAGCTGCTCGCGCGTGTACAGATCGAAGATGCGCTTCACCGTCGGCGCGGTGCGCTCATCCGGCTCGACTTCTTTGCGCTCGTTTCGCTGGTAGCCGAACGGCAGCCGCCCGGTCGCCCATTTGCCTTCCCTTGCGCGGCGTTCGATTCCGGCGGTGACGCGGTCGACGATCGTGGCGTGTTCGAACTCGGCGAACACGGCCAACATTTGCAGCATCATCCGTCCCGCCGCGGAGCCGGTGTCGAACGGCTCGGTTGCCGAGCGCAGCACGACGTTCAGCGCGTCGAGTTCCTCGGCCAGCTGCGCAAGCTGCCGAACCTTCCGCGAGAGCCGATCGACGCGGTAGACGAGGAGCTGGTCGATCTCCTGTCTCCGGGCAAGATCGAGCGCGGCCTGGAGGCCGGGCCGGTCGAGCTTCGCGCCGGTCGACTGGTCTTCGTGATGGGCGACGATCGACCATCCCTCCTGCGCTTTGCAGAACGCCTTCAGACGCTCGCGCTGGGTGTGAAGCGAGGTCGGCTGGTTCTCCTCGTCGGTCGAGATGCGCGTGTAGATGCACACTCTTGTCACTTCCATAGCTCTCCCTTCTTTGCGCGGTTGGCGCCGACGAGGCGCGCGCGACGCGCGCCGTCCACGGCGAAGCCGAGCGTTGACGTACTCGGAGGAATGGGGTTATGAAGTCGGCGTCCAGACGGATCCGACAATCCGCGTAGCGATGCGCGGTTGCGCCAGCTACGACCGTTTACTCCATGAGTGAACGCATGGAGTGAACGGATGGAACTAATGCGTGTTGTCATTGCAACGACCCCTCCTCCTCGTCGGGGTCTGGCATGAGACCATCCGTGCCAGACAGACGCAAGTCCGCCTTGCCCTCGCGCGCTGGGGGCGGCCGCTGCGATCGTGGCCGCCGCTGCGCTGCCTGTCTTCAACCGCTTCCGGCGGTTCGGCTTCTATTTCGCCGATCAGGTCTGGCGGGACTTCGCCGCGTTGACAACGCCAAACTAGGCCTACCGACTGCGGTACTCCCGGTCAGCGGCGCCGAAATGTGATCAGGGAATCGACGCGCTACGGTGGATGTGGCGCCGTCGTAGCTCAGTGGATAGAGCGCCGGGTTACGGGACTCTTGGCCGTGAACCAGAGTGCCGCATCCCGGAGGTCGCGGGTTCGATTCCTGTCGGCGGCACTCCAAATGACGAAGGCGCTGACTGTCGCTGATCTGCATGCTCTGCCGGCCGTAACCCATCTGGAACACGTCGCGACCTGGTGCATGAGCGGGATCGCCGACAGCATCCAGGTCCGACGCCGGTGGTTCCAGCCCTCGGCTTATGCGGGGATCGCGGTCATGCTCGGCTTCTCAGTTGCCGTACGACTCGAAAAGCCTTTGCCGGCGAAGCTGCCACGCCGCCTTCCAAGCGGGTTCTCGAGCCTCTCCGATCTGTAGGCGGAGATCGACGGGTTCGTTCTCGACTGCGAGAACCCAAGAGACCGCAACTGTGGACGGCCGGCGTGGTGCGCCCGGACCGAACCGCTGCAACACTTCGATCCCGAGCGCGAATTCAGATCATCAGGTTGCGAGCGGGGCGAATAGTGATGATCCGCTTTGCTGCGGAAGTCAGCCGCCGCGGGTGCAAACGATCGCGCCGTTCCCCAACTGCCAATTGTCTGGCAGCGGGCAAACATTGGTCGCAACCGTGTCAGGGTTGTCCGGAAATACCTTCTCCGGCGTCATCACCCAGAGATAGATACTTCGGCTGGGGCAGTTGATTGAGGCCTTGCCGTCGACGCGGTACAACTCCGGCGCATCGCTGACGCTGGGCCGGCTGGCAACGGCGAACGTGAAATAGATCGAAACGGTCGAGCCTCTGTCCGGTGTCGCTTGGAGGAGAACGAGGTGGAAGCGGTCGGTTCGCTCGTATCGAGCAGCCAGGTAGCGCGCTGCTTCAGTACGCGTGTGCACGGTGACCCGTCCGGTCGACTCGCCACTTGAAAAGACGCTGAATCCTCGAAGCCCCGCGCCCGCTTGAGGCGCGAAGTAGGTCATCATCCCTTTGATGTTTCCACGATTGAATGTGGTCCAGGCCCGTTGGATCGTTCCGGCAACTCGGCCAACATCGCAGCCGGAACGAAGGGGCGCGGACCGAGTGACAGAGAATCTGCCGTCGTTCCACGCTGGAGGAACCGGATAAGCCGCGGCTCGGTTCGGTCGTGCAAGAGACGGTGCCGAAAACGCGACCTCGCTGAGGATGAGAACCAACGCGATCGACGAGATTCGAGCGAGCTTCACGACACGAAACTTGAAGCAGTCCTACCGATTACGGTGGCACACAACGTTATCAGGGCAAGGGCAGAGACCGAGGACGCCAATCCGCGCTGACGGAGCAGGAGATCCCGGGCGGCGAAACCGCTGAGGTGGCCGTGCGCCAGAAGGAGCCAGGGCGCCAACCCGCGTGCAGCGCCGTAACTGCCATAGACAATTGCTCCAGCGAGCCATGAACCAGATGCGATTGATGCGCCGGGAACCGCGTACCAGATCACGAAGCCCAACCGCGTGCGAAATCCGGCGCCCAGCGCCACGCCGTTATAGAGAGCCCAGAGGAGCGGTTGCGGCCGTCGCCTCCTGGATGTCTCCCTATTGAACTGCTTCAGACCGAAGGTGCGGCCGGCGAGTTCGCGAGCGCCAGCGAAGATTCCGATCGAACCCAGCACCAACGTCGCTATAGCGCGGGGACCGTCACCGAAGAGCGATCCCACAGCGCCAAGCCCGCTCCCAAGAGTGGCGCCGGCAAGCACCGCGCCTACCGTGAAGGCCGCTCCGCGGAACCACCACTTCGAGTTGCGCTGACCCGGCTTCACGGCCGGGTACGTGATCACGTAGACCACGTTTGGCCCTCAGGGGAGCGTCTGTTGGGCGAGCGCCGCGATGACGGCGCCGGCGATGAAGGCAGTTGCTGTCACCTGTGACCCCATCGCGGCCCCCGCCATCAACCCGCCCACAGCCAGAGATACTGCAACGGTCAGCAGGGCGGGTCTCGGTTCCAGGTGCAACGATCGGTGGGCCGACTCTGCGGTCAGCACCCGCAGCCACCGGCCGTGGCCGCGCAAACGCAGAGGCCCGTATCGGCCGACCCTGGGTAATAGTCGCAGCACTGGTAGCTCGTGAGACAAAGGCAGCAGACCCAGCACTGCCAGCCCGAGAAGCACAGGTCGCTACGCGCATGACATCCGGAGTTGCAGCAACTGGTGCCATTACAACAGGCGCATGCGCCACCGCTGCAGCAGAACGGATCCGCGCGCGCAATGTCGGGTGCCACTAACTTCGCGGTTGCCGCGAAGAGCGCTGCGCCTGCACCAGCCAGCAGCTTATTTCGGCCAAACGGGACATCCGACAGCGTTCTCACTCTTTCTAGCTCAGCCAGCATTTGCAGCCGCCTCCCTCGCCGTGATCGCGATTTCTCTTGCGTCCGAGGTTTCGTATGCAGCGATGAACCGGCGAAGATCGTCCAGGCTTCGGATGGCAGCCTTGCCGGTGACGATGCCGTTCTCGGTCTGAAGCGCCTGTGGTGTCGAGTGGATCTGGAACGAAGTAGCAAGCTTTCCGGCTTCCGGCTCGATGATCGTCTCGATGCGGATGGGAATCCGTTCAGCGACGCGCCGGTTTGCGCGCTCGTTGCTACCGGCGACAAGGACAATCAGCCGCTCCGGTTCCGGCACCTGATCGAGACGAGGCGCGAGTTCGGCGCAGGACGCGCAATTGCCCGAGAGGAAGATCAAGTAGCGGAGCTCCTTGTCGAGCTCCGGCCGCAGCTCAATGGCGTCGGCCGTAAGTGGCGAACCGACGAGCACGCCTTCCACAGCGCTTGAATCTCGTGACCCAGCTGCAAGCGTCAGGAGACCAACATGACGTACGAGGATGAGCAGCATCAGCGTCAGGATCGCAAGCCACGCAGCCACGAGCGCGACAGTCGTGACTTCAACGCCTGTCATGGAACGCTCCTTGATGAGAGAGAACAATCGAATACGCGAGCATTCGCCGACCGATGTCCAGTACGACGACGGTTCCAAGCAGAGCCAAGGCCGCAGCTCCATCGATACCGAGCTCGTCCCGCCCAGCGTGAAAGTCAACGGACGGTGCGGTCAGCAGCGCTGCTACCGCAAGCGCCAGCAGGACTACCGCTCGAGCGAACGTGACGATTGAGAGTGGCTCGGCAGCTGCGCCGAAGCAACTGCAGGCGAACCGATCGCCTCGACGCAAGCTCCTCGCAATCAGCAACGAAAACACTGCAAAGAGTGTCGCGGCGACAGCCAGCGAAGCAACCAGTAACGACGACCTGTCGTTGGAGATCGCGGCTGTGAGAGAGAGGGCCACCGCTAACTCAACCGTCGCCAAAGCTCGTGCGAGGGGGATGTTTGTCCCGCGTGCGACGCCGAAGAAGACAATCGCTTGAGCCGCCGCTTCCGGTCGAACGACTTTCGCAAGTCCGCTCCAGAGGAAGATGAGTGCCAGGGTGAAAACGCAGATGGCGACGACAGCGGCCACTTCGCCTACCGAAGCACTCGACTCACGAGAAGCACGTCGCTGCCACGGACCCTTCGACCTGCAAGAGTGATCGAGTCGCCCCGCCGGAAGTCAGTTGCTCGGATCGGAGCTTGCTCCCCCTGCGTCGTTACCTCAACGCTCGTCGACACGAAGCGGACGCGACCACCCGTCGTCGCCAGCTCCTCACCCTCAACCGCGACGACCATGCCGGCGAGTGGGTGGTATACCGGCTCGACTCGATCCGCAAGGAAATCGTTCCCGACAGCCTCACCGTAAGCCACGATCTCATCGCCGACAGCAAAGTCGGCAACATCTGAAGGTCGGTCTCGCCAGAGCTGCGCACTCGGCGCGATGAGGATGGCTCCTATGTCGCCCTCCAGTTGGATGCGCAACGCGTTCGGCGGGTCGCTGATCGTCCCAATCAAAAGCTTCCTTCCGTCCGCCGCCTCCCCTCTGAACGGACCGTCCGACCCGGATCCGGCGTTGGCGAGCGCACCGGATGACCCGATAAGGCCTCCGGCTACTACTCCGAGCGAGCCGGCGACGAAGCGCCGTCTGCTAATCGCGTGCTCTGAAGTCACATGAAACCCCTCCCTTGAAGGGCGAGTAGGTTGGTTCGGCATGATCCCGTCTCGGTCCGCAGTCGCTCAACATGCCGAGCGACTAAAGAGGACGGCAGAGAGGGACGTTCGAGCCCAACGGGCACTCGACGCGCGCGACGGGCGAGCCCGACTTCGACGCCGCAGGAGTCACGTGTCGACTCCATCCACCCCCGCTTTGGCTTGGAACCAAACGAGACTCAAGCAGCGGGGTTGCCCGGTGTCAACTTTGTGACACGCGGTCACGAACGTATGCTTCAACGCGGCGTTGCGGCCGGCTCCTCACCCCTTGGCTTGGAACCCTCGGGATTGCGCGTGTCGGCCGCACGCCTACTACTTCGGGAAGTAGGCGAGCGCCGACAAACGGCGTGCCGACCTCGGGACGGCGGACGGACTCGAGGCCGTCAACTCGCGCCGCTCGAGCGGCCCAACGCGGGCCGCAGAATGCGAGAGGGGCTTAGGAGACCGACAGCGGTTCTCCTGGCAGCTCCACTTGGTTTGCGCACAGCGTAGTTCCGCCCATGCACGCCCGGTGCGCGAGCCCGTTCGGTTCGGGCGGCGGACTCTTGCCCGCGCAAGTGTCTGAGCTTCGCCCGCCTACCTCGCGTGGAGGTACTCGCGGATCTGCCGCTCGCCGCGACGCATCGCCCAGTTGTGGTTGGACCGGAAGAGTGGGCGCAGCGCAGGCGTCAGATATCGAATCAGCGGGTGGTTCACGGAGGGGCGCCAGTCGAGCGTCGCGACGGTGGTGTCGGCTGTTTCCTCGAGTGTCCATTCGCCGCTGCCGTCGAAGTCCTTGGAGAGGCGCGAGAGGATTCGCAGTGGACGCTCGGCTTCGATCACCTCGAGGCCGAAGTTGACCTTGTACGGCAGGTATGCCTTCACGAGCAGTTCGTTGCGCTTTCCCGGCGCCGGCGGCGGTTCATCACCGGTTGCGCGGAGGACGAAGTCGGTCCACCAGCGCTTGTAACCGAGGACGTCGCCGATCGTGTCGTAGACGTCTTCGATCGGCGCGCGCACGACCCAGCGGTCGACGAAGCGGTATGCGGGAGGCATCGGCTGACATTTTTCACCACCGGGACGGCGGGTACTAAGCGGACTGGAAGGCGGCCAGGTCCCAGCCCGCGAGTCCTGCAGCTTCCTCGTACGCCGATTGGAAGAAGGCGAGCACAAGCGCTCGCGGATCGGGTGCGCCGCGCACCTTCTCCCACGGGAGCACGGTGAGACCGAAGCTCTTCGCCCACTCGCCGCCGGCGATCGACGCATCTCGCCATCCGGCCGGCTCCGGAGACATGAACGCGTAGAACGACGCGTCCGGGAACGTCTGCTCGTCGCCCATCCAGAAGCCGAAGAGCATCACCTCGTGCGTGTACGCCTCTCGATTGACCGCATCGCTTTCGATGACGAGGCCGGGGCGGCCGGAGAAGCGCGTCAACGAGAGGTCGAAGCTGTGCCAGAAGAGCTGGACGGAACTCTGCTTGCCGACGAACCAGCCGCTGAACTCCTCGAACACCGAGCTCGACCAGTCGAGAGCGCGGTGGAAACGCTCGACCGCGTCGCGATCCCAGGACGCGCGCTCGGTGTCCTCGGGGAACGGCGTCTTCATCGGGACGCCGAACGGCTGCTCCTGGATCGCGACGTCGACGCCGAGCTCTACGAGCGCCGAGTGCAGCTGCGCGTCGAATTCGGCGACCGAGAGACCGTCCACGAGCGGGAACGCGCGGTTTTTCCCGTCGCTGGTCCGTACGACGAGCTCGTGGTCGACGAAGTCGAGCGTGATCTCGAACGTCGTGTCGCCCCGGCGAAGCGGGCCCGTCGTCAGCCCCCGCACGTCGACATACAGCGGAACGTGCCACCAGTGGTTGCGAGGCGGCGTCGTCGCGAGTCGCACCTTTCCCACGATCTGCGCATACAGGTGCAGCGTGTCCTTCGTCGGGCGCCAGTCGTCGATGCGAAGCTCGGGGAGACTCATCCTTCGAGAATGACATTGCGAGTGCGGTACAGGTACGGCCGGTAGCCGATGCCGGCCGCATTCAGGTCGAGCTCGAAGGCGAGCCACGACTTCATGAACGCTTCGCGCTGCTCGGCCGGCACGTGGCGCCACGCGACTTTCAGCTCGGTGTTGAAGCCCTTGTCGTCGACGACGTGGAGACCGGTGCGCGCGACCTGAGCTTCGAGCTCGGAGTCCGTGACCACCGCGCGGTAGTGCGATTCGTCTCCCGCGCGCGCGAGCAAGCTTCCGACGATCGCGCGAGCGCGCTCAACCGGATTCGCATCGCTGTAGAAGTGGCCGCTGTCGTAGTTGAGGTACACGCGGCCGCCGGGAGCGAGGTTCGCGACGACGGCGTCGAAGTACCGCGCCCTGTCGACGACGTGTTCGAGCACGCTGAACGACACGACAACGTCGGCCGCCTCGTCTCGAATGTCGTATGCCGGCGCATTGACGATGCGCGCCGAGGGCAACGCGCGTGCAGCGGCCGCGGCCGCGCGCTGTGACGGCTCGACACCGACGTAGCTGACGTTCTCGCGCCGCCGAACGAGCTCGACGAAGTCGCCTCCGTCGCCGCAGCCGAGGTCGAGGATGCGGAACTCGCCGCCCGCCCGCGCCGCCGCTTCGTCGAGCAGGCGCAGGCAGTAGAGCTTCGCCGCGTTTCCGGCCGTCAACAACCCCGTCAGCGCGGGATCTTCAGCTCGCGCCCGGTGTAGAAGCCGGAACGCTCCTCGACGACGAACGGAGCCATTGCCTCGCGCCGTTGCGACTCGACGGCCGAAAGGCGGTACTGGTCGCGTGCCTCGGGCGACTCCCAGATCGAGATGCCGACGACCTCGTTCCCGTCCGGCGAATAGCACTCGTACGCGCGGAGCATCCCGTCGGGGAATCCGCTCGGCTTCCACGCGCGGCTGAACTCCTCATACGTGCCCGGCTTGAGCCTGCGCGTCGTGATCCACACGTACGTCTGGTCGAGATCCATCCGCAATCTCGACGATATCGCGCTACCGTCGAGAAATGTTGCTGGCCGCGCTCGTTGCGGCGACCGCCGTGCACTTCGCCGGACTGACGTCCGCGACGACCTGCGTGCCTGGCCCGATCGGCGGCAACCGGATGACGAGCTACGACCTGCGCTGGAAGGCCGCGACCGGTGTGACCGGGGTCGTCTACCGCATCTACCAGGCGAGCGCCGCCGGTAGGGAGAGCTTCGCCAAGCCCACCTACGTCACGCGGTCAGTCGGCTTCACGACGCCGCTCCTGCACTCGAGCCAGGCGGTCTTCTTCGTCGTCCGGGCCGGGACGGCAGACCGGAACAGGGTGGAGCGCCAGGGCGTGAATCTCTGCGACTGACTTGCATAACAAGCACTTTTTTGCATAAGATGCAGAGGTGGCGACCGCCGCGATCATCGGTGCGTCCGGCTACTCCGGACAGGAGACGCTCGACCGCGTCCTGAGGCACCCGGAGCTCGAGGTCGTCGCCCTCGGCTCGGACTCGCTCGCCGGCGAGGCCGCCTCCGCCCTCGACCTCCGCCTGAACGGCTCGCTGCCTGCGTTCGTCACGAACGACGAGGCGCTCGCGGCCGGCGCCGACGTCGTCTTTCTCTGCGTCTCGAACGACCGCGCGGCCGCCGTCGAGCCGCCGGCGGACACGGTCGTCGTCGACCTCTCCGGCGCGCACCGCCTCGCCGATTCAGAGGCGGGGGCGTGGAGCTACTCCATTCCGGAGCTCTTCCTGCCCACCGGCAACCTCATCGCGAACCCCGGCTGCTACGCGACCGCCGCGCTCCTCGCGCTCGCGCCGATCGCCGCGGCGATCGACACGATGTCCGTCGTCGTCGACGGCAAGTCGGGCGTGTCCGGCGCCGGCCGCGAGCTGAAGCCGAGCTCGCATGCGGGCTTCGTCCTCGAGAACGTATCGCCGTATCGCGTCGGCAAGCACCAGCACGCGCCCGAGATCGCGCAGGCGCTCGGCTTCCCCGTCTGCTTCGTGCCGCATCTCCTCCCCGTACGCCGCGGCCTGCTCGCGACGTGCTACGTGCAGCCGCTCGGCGACAACCTGCGCGCGCTCCTAGAAGCTGCGTATGCGGAGAGCAACGTCGTACGCGTACTCCCTGAAGGAGCGAACCCCGAGCTCGCACGCGTGCAACACACCGACGACGCGGAGATCGCGCTGTACGACGACCCGTCGAGCGGCCGCGCGATTGTGATCTGCGCAATCGACAACCTCGGCAAGGGCGCCGCGGGTCAGGCGGTGCAGAGCGCGAACCTCGCGCTCGGCATCGACGAGACCGCTGGCTTGCGGCTGAGCGGAGTCCTGGTATGAGCGTCACCGCTGCGAAGGGATTCGTCGCCGGCGCGACGCAGGCGGGCATCCGCAAGCAGGACCGCCTCGACCTCGCGCTCGTGCACTCGACCGTGCCGGCGACCGGCGCGGGCATGTTCACGGTCAACCGCGTGCAGGCGGCGCCGGTCACCGTGTGCAAGGAGCATCTCGAGCTCGCGCAGCCGCAGGCGATCGTCGCGAACTCCGGCGGCGCGAACGCCGCGACGGGCGAGCAGGGCATCGCCGACGCCCGCGCGATGGCGGCCGCCTCGGCGGCGAAGCTCGGCATCGCGCCCGAGCAGGTGCTCGTCCTCTCCACCGGCGTCATCGGAGAGCCGCTCCCGATGGACAAGGTGCTCGCGGGCATCGACGCGATCTCGGTGAGCGAGTACGGCGGCAACGACGCCGCCGAGGCGATCCTGACGACGGATACGAGCTCCAAGCAGGTCGCCCGGTCTTCGCGCGGCTTCACCGTCGGCGGGATGGCGAAAGGCTCCGGGATGATCCACCCGACGATGGCGACGATGCTCGCCGTCGTCACGACCGACTATCCGCTCGATGTCGGAGAAGCGATCGCGTTCCTCCGGCCTGCGGTCGACGCGAGCTTCAACGCGATCTCGGTCGACGGCGAGTGCTCGACGAACGACACCGTCCTGCTGCTCGCGAACGGCGCGAGCGGGATCGAACGTACGCCTCAGACCGACGCAGAGTTTGCCGCCATGCTGCTCACGGTCTGCGGCGAGCTCGCGAAGCAGATCGTCGCCGACGGCGAAGGCGCGACGGTGCTCGCCGAGATCGCCGTGCGCGGCGCCGCCGACGACGCGCAGGCGCGCGCGATCGCCGAGCGCGTCGCCACCTCCCCGCTCGTCAAGACCGCGCTCTTCGGCCACGACGCGAACTGGGGCCGGATCGCGAGCGCGGCCGGATCCGCGAGGTTCGACGGCGGCTTCGCGGCGCTCGATCCCGAGAAGCTCACGATCGTCATCGACGGCGTGCCGGTGCTCGTCGACGGCAGCCCCTCGGGCGACGAGCCGGCGCTCACGAACGGCCATTGCGCGATCGAGCTCGAGCTTGCGCTCGGGGACGGCAGCGCGACGTATCTCACGACTGACCTCTCTTACGATTACGTCCGGATCAACGCGGAGTACCGCTCATGAGAACCCCGAAAAGTGCTCCGCACTTTTCGGGGGCCCCTGGAAAAGCCGTCGTGCTGAAGGTCGGCGGTGCATCTGCGGGCGGCGCAGCGGCAGCGGTCGCGGAGCTGCGCGCGCAGGGCAACGCGGTCTGCGTCGTGCACGGCGCGGGGCCACAGATCTCGGACGAGATGGCAAGGCGCGGGCTGAAGGTGCGCTTCGTCAGCGGGCGACGGGTGACGACTCCGGAGGCTCTCGCAGTCGTGCGCGAGAGCTTCCGGACCGTGAACGCGACGCTCTGCGCGGAGATCGGTCCCGACGCCGTCGGCCTCGCAGGCGACGAGATCGGCCTCGAAGCGGTGCAGGTCCCCGAGCTCGGGCTCGTCGGTGAGCCCATTCCCTCGCGGCCGGCGGCGATCCTCGCTGCGCTTGCGGCCGGGCAGGTGTCCGTCGTGTCGCCGCTCGCGCGCGGCCCGCTCAACGTGAACGCCGACGAGATGGCGGCCGCGCTCGCAGTCGGCCTCGGGGCGGCGCGCATCCTCTTCCTCACCGACGTTCCCGGCGTGTACCACGAGGGACGCCTACTCCAGTCGATCCCCGCCGCCGAGGCGGAAGAGCTCATCGGCGCCGGCAGCTTCGACGGCGGCATCGTTCCGAAGCTGCTCGCGGCCGCAGGCGCGGCGCGCAACGGGTTGCAGGCGGACATCGGGCTCACCGCGGTGACTGCGTGAGCACGATGCTGGACAACGCGCTGCTCGCGACGTACCCGGCTCCGCATGCCGGCTTCGTCGAGGGCGACGGCATGTGGCTCACCGGCAGCGACGGGCGGCGCTATCTCGACTTCGCCGCGGGCATCGCGGTCGTCTCGCTCGGCCACCGCCATCCCGCGCCGCTCGCAGCTGCGCACGCGCAGCTCGACCGTCTGTGGCACGCGTCGAACCTCTTCGCGACCGAGCCGGACGCCGAGCTCGCGCAGATCCTCTCCGACCGCTTCGGCGGCGCGCACGCCTTCTTCTGCAACTCCGGCACCGAGGCGAACGAGGCCGCACTCAAGTACGCGCGCAAGGCGACGGGCAAGGCCGGCGTCATCGCGCTCGAAGGCTCGTTCCACGGCCGGACGCTCGGCGCGCTCGCCGTTACGGGCCAGCCCTCGAAGCGCGCGGCGTTCGAGCCGCTCGGCCCGGCGAGCTTCGCGCTGCCGAACGACGTCGACTCACTGCACGCCGAGGCCTCCGAAGACATCGGGCTCCTGCTGCTCGAACCGGTGCTCGGCGAGGGCGGCGTCATTCCTCTCGACGCGGAGTTCGTTGCCGCGGCGGCGCAGCTCGCGGACGAGCTCGGCGCGCTCCTCGCGTTCGACGAGGTGCAGACGGGCGTCGGCCGCACGGGCACGTTCTTCGCGTTCGAGCAGCTCGGCGTCAAGCCTCACCTCCTCACGCTCGCGAAGGCGCTCGCGAACGGGCTGCCGATCGGCTGCCTGCTCGTCGCCGACGACGCACCGCAGGGACTCGCGACCGGCGATCACGGCTCGACGTTCGGCGGCAACCCCGTCGCGTGCGCAGCAGCAGCCGCCGTGTGCGGGGAGATCGACGACGACCTGCTCGCGAACGTCACCGCACGCGGCACACAGCTCGCTGCAGGGCTGCGCACGCTGCCCGGCGTCACCGACGTGCGCGGCGCCGGCCTGCTACTCGGTGCGGTCGTGGACCGCCCGGCGAAGGAGATCGTCAATGCCGCGCTCGACGCGGGCCTCGTCTGCCTCAGCGCCGGCGAGAACGTCTTGCGCCTCGCTCCCCCCCTCGTCGTCACCGAGGCTGACGTCGAGCTCGCTCTCGCGATCCTCACGGAGGTGACCCGATGAACCGCCGCCAGCGCCACGCCGCGATCCTGCGGCTGCTTCACGACCATCCGATCGGCACGCAGGCCGAGCTCGCAGAGGCGCTGCACGCCGCCGGCCACGAGGTCGTGCAGACGACGATCTCGCGCGACATCCACGAGCTCGGGCTCGTGAAGGTGCGCGACGACCAGGGCCGGCTCATCTATGCACCGCCGGAAGCGGCGGAGCCTGCGCGCGTAGAGGCAGTCGAGACGGCATTCGCGCGCTGGGCGCTGAACATCGAGTCGAGCGGCCAGCTCGTCGTCGTGCAGACGCCGAACGGATTCACGAACCCGCTCGCGCAGGCAATCGACCTCGCGCGCCATCCGCGGATCGCCGGCACGATCGCCGGCGAGAACACCGTGCTCCTCGTCGCGCGCGAGCCGACGACGGGCGCGAAGCTCGCCGAAGAACTGCGCGGCTACATGCTTGCGGGGGCCGCGTGATCCTCGCGTCGCTTCCGGTCGGCGAGAACGTCGGCATCGCCTTCTCCGGAGGGCTCGACACGTGCTGCGCGCTCGCGTGGATGCGCGAGCACGGCGCGATGCCGTACGCGTTCACCGCCGACCTCGGCCAACCGGACGAGCCGGACGTCGCGTCGATTCCGGCGCGCGCACTCCGGTACGGCGCCGAGGACGCAGTGCTCGTCGACTGCAAGGACGCGCTCGCGCGTGAAGGCATCGCCGCGCTGCAGTGCGGCGCGTTCCACGTGCAGACCGCCGGCAAGCGCTACTTCAACACGACGCCTCTCGGTCGCGCCGTCACCGGAACGCTCCTCGTGCACGCGATGCAGGAGCTCGGCGTCGACATCTGGGGCGACGGCTCGACGTACAAGGGCAACGACATCGAGCGCTTCTACCGCTACGGCCTGCTCGCGAACGCGCAGCTGCGCATCTACAAGCCGTGGCTCGACGCCGCGTTCGTCACCGAGCTGGGCGGCCGCACCGAGATGAGCGAATGGCTCGCCGCCCGCGATCTCCCGCACGGCACGTCCGCCGAGACGGCGTACTCGACCGACGCGAACGTGCTCGGCTCGACGCACGAGGCGAAAGACCTCGAGCACCTGCAGACGAACATGAAGATCGTCGAGCCGATCATGGGCGTCGCGCACTGGGACGCAGACGTCGAGATCGAGCCGGAGATCGTCACGATCGCGTTCGAAGAGGGCGTGCCGGTCGGCGATCCCGTCGACGTCATTCTCGAGATGAACGCGATCGGCGGACGGCACGGGCTCGGGATGTCCGACCAGATCGAGAACCGCATCATCGAGGCAAAGAGCCGCGGCATCTACGAGGCGCCGGGCATGGCGCTCCTGCACCTCGCGTACGAGCGGCTGTTGAGCGCGATCCACAACGAGGCAACGCTCGAGCGCTACGCGATCGACGGCCGCCGCCTCGGCCGGCTGCTGTACGAAGGCCGCTGGTTCGACCCGCAGGCGCTCATGCTGCGCGACGCGCTGCAGCGCTTCGTCGCGCGCCCCGTCACCGGTGAGGTGACGATCGAGCTGCGGCGCGGTGACGACTACACGATCCTCGACACGCGCGGCGAGCTCACGTACGACCCCGAGCGGCTGAGCATGGAGCGAAGCGCGACCGCGTTCACCGCCGCCGACCGCATCGGCCAGCTCGCGTTGCAGTCGAACGACATCGCGGACACGCGCCGCTTCCTCGACGCATTCGGCCATCCGCTCCTCGAGGTGCCGGCATGACCGTGTGGGCAGCACGGACCGGCGTCGCGCTCGACCCGGACGTCGACGAGTTCCTCCGCGCCGACGACGCGGAGCTGCTCCCGTACGACTGCGCCGCAACTGCGCTGCACGCGCAGCGGCTGCACAGCGCGGGCTTGCTCACCGAGGCGGAGCTCGCCGATGTCGAGACGCGGCTCGCGACGGTCGTCGACGAAGGCGCCGCGTTCCTGGGCGAGTACGAGGACGTGCACTCCGCCATCGAAGGCCTGCTCGGCGACGTCGGGCGGAAGATCCACGCCGGCCGATCGCGCAACGACCAGGTCGCCGCCGCCGCACGGCTCTACGTCCAGGACGCTTGCCGGGAAGCCGACACGGGAATCGCTGCGCTCGTCACGACGATCCTCGACGTCGCAGAGCGCGAGGCGACGACGCCGATGCCGGGCTACACGCACCTGCAGCGCGCGCAGCCCGTCACGGTCGGCCATCACCTGCACGCGTGGATCGAGATGCTCGAGCGCGACCGCTCGCGCTTCGAGCGGGCGCGGATCGCCGCGGAGCCGAGCCCGCTCGGCGCCGGCGCGCTCGCCGGCTCGACGCTGCTTCTGCCTCTCCCCGACAACTCGATGCGCAACTCGCTCGACGCTGTCGCCGACCGCGACTTCGCGCTCGACTATCTCTACGCCGCGTCGGTGCTGTTCACACACCTCTCCCGCATCGGCGAAGAGCTCGTGCTGTGGTGCACGCCGGAGTTCGGCTTCGTGCACCTGCCGGCAAATGCAGCGACGGGCTCGTCGATGATGCCGCAGAAGCTGAACCCCGATGTCGCCGAGCTCGCGCGCGGCAAGGCGGGGACGGCGATCGGGCGCCTCACCGGCATGCTTGCGGTCGTCAAGGGCCTGCCGCTGGCGTACGACAAGGACCTGCAGGAGGACAAGACGCCGCTCTTCGCCACGCGCCGCGACGTCCGCACCGCACTCGCGGCGCTGGGCGTGATGATCGCCGGCGTCGAGCTCGACACCGAGCGGCTCGCCGAAGCGGTCGCGGACCCGCTGCTGCGCGCGACCGACGCCGCCGAGGCGCTCGTGCGCGAGGGCATGCCATTCCGCGACGCGCACGAGCACGTCGCGGCCGCGGTTCGCAACGGGACGTTCGTCGCGCAGGAGCGAGCCGCTCCCCGCGCGGCTCCCGGCCCCGGCGGCGTGACGAAGGCGTTGCGCGCCGCGCGGCGCAGGCTCGAAGCGCAAACGCTCTCCGACCTCCCGCGCTCGCTCGTCGGCCGCGACCTGACGACGCTGACGACGTGGACGGCGGTCGAGCTCCGCCTCGTGCTCGACCTCGCCGAACAGCTGAAGGCCGCACAGGAGCAGGGCATTCCTCATCGCTTCCTGCCGGGCCGCACGCTCGGCCTGCTGTTCGCGCGACCGTCAACGCGGACGCGCGTCTCCTTCGCCGTCGCGATGGAGCAGCTCGGCGGTTCCGCGATCACGCTGAATGTCGACGAGCTGCAGCTCTCGCGCGGCGAGCCGATCGAGGACACCGCACGCATCCTGTCCGGCTACCTCGACGCCCTCACGGTGCGCTGGCCGTCACAAGCCGATCTCGAGACGCTCGCGGCGCACACGAACATCCCCGTCATCAACGCACTGACCGACGCGGAGCATCCATGCCAGGCACTCGCGGACGTGCTGACGATCAAGGAGCGCTTCGGCGACGTCGAGGGCGTGCGCGTCGCATACGTCGGCGACGGAAACAACGTCTGCGGCTCGCTGCTCGTCGCATGCTCCGCACTCGGCGCGGAAGTCGTCTGCGCGACACCGGCCGGCTACGAGCCGGGGCCTGGCGCCATCGGGGCGGCTTGTTCGTTCGGCGGCAAGATCACGCTCACACGCGACCCGCACGAAGCGGTCGCCGATGCGCAGGTCGTCTACACCGACGTCTGGACGAGCATGGGCGAGGAGGCCGAGCACGACAAGCGTGTCGCCGACTTTGCCGGCTTCGGCGTCGACGCGGAGCTCCTCGCACAGGCGCGGCCGGACGCAGTCGTGCTCCACTGCCTGCCCGCCCACACCGGCGAGGAGATCACGCACGACGTCTTGTACGGCAGCCAATCGGCCGTGTGGCAGCAAGCGGAGAACCGTCTGCACGTGCAGAAGGCGCTCCTCGCTCTGCTCGTAGACTGAGAGAGCTCTGAGCGACCTCGACAGACTGCGCGATCAGATCGCGGCGACCGACCGTGAGGTATTGCAGGCGCTGAACAAGCGGCTCGAGCTCGTGCGCCGCGTCCAGGCGCACAAGCAGGAGACCGGGCAGCCGACGATCGACGCGAAGCGAGAGGCCGAGCTCCTCAAGGAGCTGCTGGCCTCGAACGCGGGGCCGCTGTCCGAGAGCGCGGTGCAGGCGGTCTTCACCGCCGTCCTCGACGTGATGAAGCGGGAGACGCAGGCTCCGCGGCGCGAGACATTGCCCTCCGCGCCCGCGTCCGCGGCGGTCGAGCGGCTGGCGATCGTCGGTGCCGGGCTCGTAGGCACGTCGGTCGCCCTTGCGGCCAGGCGCTCGGGAGTACGGAGCGTGCGAAGCTGGGATGCCGACCCCGCGCACGCCGACGCGCCGTCGCTCGAAGCCGCTGTCGCCGACGCCGAGCTCGTTGTTGTCGCCGTTCCCGTGAGCGCGCTCTTCGAGACGACTCGCGACGTGCTCGCGGCAACGAGTGGGATCGTGACCGACGTCGGCTCGACGAAACGCGCACTCGCCGAGATATCTGACCTCCGGCTCGTGCCGGGCCATCCGCTTGCGGGCGGCTCGACTGGCGGCCCGGCGCGCGCCGCCGCCGACCTGTTCGACGGTGCGACGTGGTTCCTGACGCCGCTGCCGACGACGGCCGAGGCGTCCGTCCAGCTCGTCGAGCGGTTCGTCGGCTCTCTCGGCGCGCACCCGGTGCGTCTCGAAGCCGACGAGCACGATCGTCTGCTCGCGTTGACGAGCCATCTCCCCCACGCGCTCGCGAACCTCCTCATGCGCGCCGTCGCGGGCGCGGGCGAGAACGCGCTCGGCTATGCCGGAGCGTCGCTGCGCGAGATGACCCGTGTAGCGGGCGCGAACGCGGCGGTGTGGACCGACGTCTTCGTCGAGAACGGAGACTTGATCGCCGACGCGCTCGCCGCGCACGGCAGCGAGCTCGCGGAAGTCGAGCGCGCGTTGCGCAGCGGTGATCGCGACTTCTTCGAGCGTTGGATCGCGGAGGCGGCGGCCGCGCGCGATCGAATGCTCGGCTACGCGTACCGCACCGAGGCGAAGCAGCTCAACCGAATCCGCGTTCGCATCCCCGACACGCCCGGCGTGCTCGCGCGGATCACGCAGACGCTCGGTGCCGCCGGCATCAACATCGAGGACTTCGAGCTACGGCACGTGTCGCCCGAGTACGGCGGCGTGCTCGTCATCCTCATATCCGGCGCCGACAACGCCGAGCTCGCGCGCAACCTCCTGCGGCGCGAGGGTTATTCAGCCGCCTAGCGAGACCACGTCGCGCCGCCGTCGGCCGTGCGCCTGAGCGCTGCCGCTCGGCCACCGACCTGGACGAGCGCATAGCCCGTGCTCGCATCGGTGAAGCCGACGTCATACCAGTAGTCGTCCTTCGCGACCGGAGCGAGGGGACGCCAAGTCGCCCCTCCGTCTGTTGTGCGATAGAGCGGACGGCCGGCGCCGTTGGCGGCAAGCACGGCGACGCGATCGGAGGCGGGGGCAAGCGCTGCCGAGTTGACGAGCGGCGGCGTTCGCAGCGGCACGAATGTCGCTCCGCCGTCCGTCGACCGGAAGGCGCGCGCCATCAGCCCGGTTGCGCAGATCGACCAGACGACCGAGCTCGACGACGCCTCCAGACCGCCGCCGAGGTCGGAGTAGCACGGGCCGGCGCCGGTCACGAACGTCCGCCCGCCGTCGCTCGAGCGGGCGAGCACGTCGTGAGGCGCAGTCCGCGCGCGCGGCGGCAACGATCGCCGCGGGTGGCGAACACCGCCGCAGCCGCCGGCGACGACAGCTAGGACGATGAGGAGCGCGGTTCGCTTCACGGTCGGCACGTATACCTCGGAGGGGCCGCACCGCGACGGCCCCTCCGAGCTCGGCCCCTTGACGCCTAGGGAATGAGGAAGTCCGCCGACGGACCTGCTGAGTCGACGGGCTCGAGTGAGCCGGCGAGCACTCCCTCACGCACGTACGACTGCGCACTCGGCAGCGACAGAACGGCTCCCGATGCGGGACTTCCGACGTTCGCGAGCGGCACGTCCACCTCCACGGTGCCATTCCGCCCCGGCGTGATGATCCCCGTATCGACGTGCAGCTGCTGGAAGCGCGTCTCGAGCGAGGCGTGGATCGCCTGCCCGTCGTACGCGAGCACTGTCCCTGTCTGCTCGACCGCCAGCTGGGTGAAATACGTCACGCCGTTGAACGACCACACGAAGTTGTAGTCGTTCTCCGCGCCGCCGGTTGGCACCGCAGTCGTCAGGTTGTTGATCGTGAGAATCGTCCGCAACGTCTTACCGTCGGGCGTGAGGCACATCTGCCCGCTCGTGATGTCGAGCTGCGGGTTCGCACCCTGCGACGACAACAGGTAGTGGTCGTCACCGGTGACGTCGGTGAACAGCGTGCCGCAGCCGCTCACCTGCGGGATCGGCTGCGCGGCCACCGGTGGCGCAACGTTGTTCGTCGGAGTGACACGCCCGGTGAGGTCCTGCATCAAGTTCGCGACGTCGGGCGCTCCCCAGCCGGTCGCGTTGTCGTACCCGGGCGTTGCCGGATACGGCTGGTTGTCTCCGACCGTGACGTCGTAGAAGTCGTTCGCGTAGCTCGCGCTCTTGCCGATCTTGTAGAGCGAGTAGTTCGCGAAGCCGAGCCCCTTCTTCTTCGCCGCCGCCTGGATACGTGTCCACATGCCGAGCCACAGCGGTGACGAGAGGCTCGTTCCGGCGCCCTGCTGGTCGGCGCCGTTGTCATCGGTGATGAGCATGCCGTTGTTCGTGCCGACGTCACCCGAGATGGCAGCGACGTCCGGCGTCGAACGGCAGAGCGGTGCGCTCCCGGGCGTATAAGGGTTGCCCGACTGGTCCTCGACGCAGTTGACCTTCGCGACGCCCTGCTGGTAGGTGCCTGCGGGCTCGGCGATGCTGTTGCCTCCACCGCCGTATTCCCACGCGATCTCGCTGAAGCGCTTCGGCGGGTTGCCGCCGTCGCTCGAGAGCACGGTGCCGCCGACGGCGACCGCGTACGGACTCGCCGACGGATAGTTGAGGGCGGGATAGCCCTGCGACGCGACGCCGTTCGTCGAGCCGACGACGGGCACGGCGATGATCGGGCACGACGAGCCGGTGTCGCCGGTCGACGAGAAAAGCGTCCGCCCTTCGATCGCCGCCTGCTTCAGCACCTTGTCGCCCGGGCCTTCGAGCCCGTCGACGCCGATCGCGGCTTCGCCCTGCGGAATGTTCTCGCACTCGCCGTACGAGGCGCTCGCCTGCAGCGGGCCATGCCGGTCATTGACCCAGCCGACCCACGACGCGAAGACGTCCGCGTCCGAGTTGTGGTGCGCGAAGTAGAGCGTCTCGCCGAGCACGTTCGGTGCCATGCCGGTCGACGCCTGCGTGTCGAGCTCCCACTCGACGGTCGCGCCGTCAACCGTGTCGGGCGTGCTGGTCGAGCCGTAGTACTTCGTCGTGATGGGGACCTGCGGCAGCTCGTTCTCCGCCTCGAAGCTACGGAGATCGTTCACGACACCCGTCGTGACGCCCCAGCCGAGGATCGCCATCGTCTGGCCGTTGCCGAGATTGGTGCTCGGCTGGTCGTAGATCGACCACAACGTCTTCGGCGACAGCAGCGCCGTCTGTGGGACGCCGGCCGACGTCACCGAGTACGTCTGCGGCCCCGTCGCGCCGCGGCGCGGCGTGACGAAGTACGCGTAGTCGTTCAATCCGAGCACGGTCGCGATCGGTAGCGCCGACGGAACGGCCGGCGCGACCGCGTTCGCATAGAACGTGCGGCCGCCGGCGGCATAGGTGTTCAGCGGCGTTCCGAAGAGCGCCGACACCTGTGCCACGGTGCCGCTCGCCTGCAAATACGTCGTAGCGCCTTCCGGCTGGCTGACCGAGAGCCCACCGCCCGTGAGCCAACTCGTGGCCGCCGACACCGTCGTCGAAGGCACGCCGAACTGTGCGTTGAACTGATCGGGATCGAGGAACTGCTGGTAGTTCGCGCTGCTCGGGTCGTACAGCTGCACGAGATATGCGTCCTCGGCAGCCTGGTTCGGGTTATTCAGCACCACGCCGACCGTGACCTGCTGCGTCGCAGGCACGGCGCCGAGAAGCGTGGCGGCAGAGAGATAGTGGACGACGTCACTGGACAGCGTCGTCGTCGGACCGAGCGACGTGCTGCCGCTGGCGGATCTCGACGCGCCCAGTAGCGCGGCGAGCCCGAGCGTCAACACGAGGAAGCGGCTGAACCTCATGTTTCCTCCTGGGCGATGGGTGCCCGGGTATACCGCGGCGATTTGCAGGAGAAACCTGACTGACGAATCAGTCGGGAGGAAGCACGCGCCCGCGCACTTCGCCGAGCTCGACGTGGCCGCCGCGGGCGCGCAGCACGACCTCGTCGCCATTCGCGAGAAAGCGCTCGTTGTTCGTCAGCTCGATGAGCGACCCCTCCGTGCCGGGATCGGACCCGGAGATCGTGCCCGACGCCATCAGGTCGCCTGTGCGCACGGTCGCGCCGTTCGACGTTGCGTGCGCGAGCTGCTGCGGCATCGTCCAGTACAGCCCGCGCGCGTTGCCGCGCGAGATCGTCTCGCCGTTCAGCTCGATCGAGAGGTCGAGGTCGAGCGCCCAGTCGCGGCCGCCTGAGAGATGCGCGAGCGGCGGCGGGTCCTGCGCCGGCCCTTCGACGCGGCGCGACGCGAGCAGCGAGAGCGGCGTCACCCACGCAGAGATCGAGGTGAGGAACGACTTGCCGAGGAACGGGCCGAGCGGCACGTACTCGAACAGCTGGATGTCGCGGGCGCTCCAGTCGTTCACGAGGACAACGCCGAAGACGTGCTCGGCGAAGGCGGACGTCGGGATGGGCTCCGCGCTCGGGACGCCGACGACGAAGCCGAGCTCGAGCTCGACATCGAGCCGCTGCGACGGCCCGAACTCGCCGGGGCCGAGGATTCCGCGCGGCCGCTTCACGTCGGTGCCGCTCACTGCGACCGTTCCCGCGCGGCCGTGGTAGGCGATCGGCAGCGAGAGCCAGCTCGGCGGCAACGGATCCGCGCCGGGCCGGAACATCCGCGCCATGTTCTCGACGTGTTCACGCGACGAGAAGAAATCGACGTAGTCGGCGACCTCGAACGGAAGCCGCAACCGCGTCTCGGAGATGGCCTTGCGCGGGCCGTCATGCCACTGCGCTGCCGCGACTGCCTCGCGCCAGGCGGACGGGCCTTGCGCCATGAGCGCGTTCAGCGAGGGCTGCGCAAAGACGTCGCCGAGGCTCGCGAGGTCGACGGCGTCGCCGCCGTCGCGCCAGACGAGCCCGCCGCCCGCGCGGACGCCGAAGCTCACACCATCCCCAGCGCGGCGAGCTCGCCGGCCGGCTCGAAGAACGAGCAGCTGCCGATCGAGTGGATGTGTCTCTCGCGCGCGCGCGCGAGGACCGCAGCATCCGCGGCGCGTCCGTTCCAACGGAACGAGTCGGCATCGAGCGCGAACGTGTCGCGCCGCGCGGACAGCGCCTCCTCGTCGTCGCCGAAGACCGACGCGGCAAGGACGTTGAGGAAACCATGCTCGCCCGCCGCGGTCGGATACGCGTGGTGGAGTCCGGCGGTCGCCTTGAAGAGGACGCCGCGCTCGCGGCAGCCGCGGATGAACGCGGCGAGCTCTTCGACAGATGGGATCCTCGCGCCGCCGCAGCGGATCTTCGAGATGCCTTCGACAAAGACGCGCTCTCCTTGCGTCTCCGTACCGCCCGAGACGACCGCGAGCTCACGCCCTTCGACATCGGTTCCCTCGGGGACGACGAAGCGCCCGAGCATCCACGCGTAGTCGCTCTCCTGCGCGCGCATGTCCTCCGCGAGCGCGTCCGGGAGCGACATGCTCGCCGGTGGGAACATCGGCGCGTGGTCGAAGAGGCCGGTGAGCAGCGCGCGGCGGGCGTCCACGACGGGCAAAGCTACACTCCTCCCGGGTCGGGCTCCGCGCAGTGGGAGCATGTGAACCGCGTCAGATCCGGGAGGAAGCAGCGCTAAGCATTCCCTCCCAGGTGCGCGATCAGCCCGGCCCATATGATCGACACAGTGGCTGCGCTCTATCGCAAATACCGCCCGCAGAGCTTCGACGAGGTCGTCGGGCAGGAGGCGGTCGTCCGGACGCTGAAGAACGCGATCGGCGCGGGACAGGTGCGGCAGGCGTACCTCTTCGCCGGCCCGCGTGGCACCGGCAAGACGTCGATGGCGCGCATCCTTGCGAAGAGCCTCAACTGCGCGCAGGGGCCGACCATCACACCGGATGGCACATGCAACGCATGTCGCACGATCACCGCCGGCACGTCGCTCGACGTCATCGAGATGGACGCGGCGTCGCAGCGCGGCATCGACGACATCCGCGAGATCCGCGACCGTGTCGTCCTCCAGCCGGTCGAAGGGCGGTACAAGGTCTACATCCTCGACGAGGCGCATCAGCTCACCGATGCCGCCTGGAACGCGTTGCTGAAGCTCATCGAGGAGCCGCCGCCGCACCTCGTCTTCGTCTTCTGCACGACCGACCTGTCGAAGGTGTTGCCGACCGTGCGCTCGCGCTGCCAGACGTTCGTGTTCCAGCGGCCGCGGCTGCAGGAGCTCGTCACCGTGCTCGGCCGCGTGGCCGAGGGAGAGGGCATCGACGCGCCGCCGCAGGCGCTCTCGCTCGTCGCGCGCGCCGCGCGCGGCTCGTTCCGCGACGCGACGTCGACGCTCGACCAGCTCGCCGCTGCGACCGAGAACAAGGTGACGGTGCAGTCGGTGCTGCAGCTGCTCGGCACCGTCGAAGAGGACGCGCTCTTCCGGTTGTGCGACCTCGTGGTCGACCGTGACACCGCCGGCGCGCTCACGTTCGTCGAGGAGCTGTCGGAGCAGGGGCACGATCTCGGGCGACTTGTCTCCGATCTCATCGAGCACCTTCGCCACCTGCTGCTCGTGCAGCACATGAACGAGGTGCCCGAGTCTTTGCCCGTGACCGAGGAGACGCGCGAGCGACTCCGCGCGCAGGCGAACCAGCTCGGGGAGGCGACGGTCATCCGGCTGCTCGACCTGCTCGCGCTCGCCGTCGACGACATGCGGCAGGGCGGGGATCCGCGGCTGCCGCTCGAGCTCGCGCTCGTGAAGGTGACGCGCCCCGCCGCCGACCTCTCGCGCGAATCGGTCGCGTACCGCCTCGAGCAGCTCGAGCAGCGCGGCCCGGTGGGACAGGTCCCGCAACCAGGTAGTGAGACTCGTCCCGTTGAGACATCGACTCCGGCTGCTGCGCCGCCCGACCTCGAGCTCGAGCAGCTGCAGGAGGCGTGGGCGCGCACGGTCGTCCCTGCCGTCGCGGAGCGCTCGATCCCGATCTCAACCGTGCTCGGCGAAGCGCATCCCGCGCTGCTCACCGAGGACACGCTCACCATCGAGTTTCCCGCGAGCGCATCGTTCCACCGCCAGCTCGCCGAGGAGCCGAAGAATGCGACGCTTCTCGCCGACGCGCTGTACGAAGTCACGGGCCGCCGGCTCGCGCTCGCGTTCGCCGTCGGCGAGGGCGAGGTCGAGGATATGGAGGCGGAAGGCCCCGCCGGCGAGGAGCAGATCCTCGAGCTCCTGAAGAACGATCTCGGCGCCCGCGAGCGCGAGGACTCCTAGGGTCCTTGCGCGGCGCGAACTGGTTCTGGGCGGCGCTCGTGCTCGCGCTCATCGGGATCGTCGTCTGGGGCTGGGCCTGGGATTTCGTGCACTGAGCGGCGCCTAGCTCGTCCGATTCGGACGGCTACGCTCCATAAGTGCTGAGCCCGAGCGTCGACAACCTCGTCGCGCAGTTGACGCGTCTGCCCGGGATCGGGAGCAGGACGGCGCAGCGGCTCGCGTTCCATCTCCTCCAGGTGCCGAAGAACGAGGCGCAAGCGCTCTCAGCGGCGATCGACGACGTGAAGGAGCGCGTCCGCTTCTGCAACGAATGCGGCAACCTCACCGAAGAGGAGGTCTGCGCGATCTGCCGCGACGAGCGGCGCGACCACGCGATTATCTGCGTCGTCGAGCAGCCCGTCGATCTCGTCTCCGTCGAGCGGACGGCGGAGTACCGCGGGCTCTACCACGTGCTGGGCGGGGCGCTGTCCCCGCTCGACGGCGTCGAGCCGTCGCACCTGCGCATCGACGAGCTCATGCGCCGCGTCGAGCGGAATGGCGTACAGGAGGTCGTGCTCGCGACGAACCCGAACATGACCGGCGAGGCGACCGCGGCATATCTCGCCGATCGCCTGCGCGGCCGCGTGCGCGTGACGCGCCTCGCGAGCGGTCTGCCCGTCGGCGGCGACCTCGAGTACGCAGACGAAGTGACGCTCGGCCGCGCGCTCTCGGGCCGCCGAGAGATGTAGCCCTACACTTTTGGGGTGACTACCACCCAGCACGAGGAGATCCCGCAGCTCGCTGCCGACGCCGTCGCGCGCGGCGGCGACCTCGTCGTGATGAAGTTCGGCGGCAGCTCGGTCGGCGACACGGCGAAGATCAAGGACGTCGCCCGCCGCCTCGTCGCCGCGCGCGAAGGCGGAAGCCGCGTCGTCGGCGTCCTCTCCGCGATGGGCGACAGCACGGACGACTTGATCCGGCTCGCGTTCGAGATCTCGCCGCATCCGCATCCCCGCGAGTACGACATGCTCGTCTCGGTCGGCGAGCGGATCTCGAATGCGCTGTGTGCAATGGCGATCCACGACCTCGGCCACGAGGCGATTTCGCTCACCGGCTCGCAAGCGGGGATCCTCACCGACACGTCGCACGGCAAGGCGAAGATCGTCGAAGTCCGCGCACAGCGCATCAACGAGGCGCTCGACGACGAGAAGATCGTCCTCGTCGCGGGCTTCCAAGGTGTATCGGCAGAGCACGAGGTGACAACACTCGGCCGCGGCGGATCCGACGCAACGGCAGTCGCACTCGCGGCCGCGCTCGGAGGCGCGTGCGAGATCTTCACCGACGTCGAAGGCGTGTTCAGCGCCGACCCACGGCTCGTCCCCGAGGCGCTCAAGCTGCCGAAGGTGAGCTACGAGGAGATGCTCGAGATGGCGGCGACCGGCGCCCGCGTGATGATGGCGCGCTCGATCGAGATCGCACGCAGATACGGTGTTCCCCTGCACGTGCGCTCGACGTTCAGCGACGCCGAGGGCACGTGGATCTGCGCGGAGGACCAGCTCATGCTCGAGAAGGCGATCGTCTCAGGAGTGACGCACGACACGACCGAGGCCAAGGCCACGGTCACCGGCATGCCCGACCGCCCCGGCGTCGCAGCGTCGATCTTCCGTGCGCTCGCAGACGCCGGCGTGAACATCGACATGATCGTTGCCGCCGGCGGCGCGACCGACATCTCGTTCACGCTGCCGAAGACGGACCTCGCGACCGCACAGCCGATCCTCGAGCGCGTCTGCAAGGAAGTTGGCGCGCAGGAGCTCACGTTCGACTCGAACATCGGGAAGGTGTCGCTCATCGGCGCGGGAATGAAGAGTCACCCGGGCGTCGCGGCCGACATGTTCGAGGCGCTCGCGGACGCCGGAATCAACATCGAGATCATCTCCACGTCGAGCATTCGTGTGTCCTGCGTCGTCCGCGCGGACGACGTCGAGCGTGCCGTTCGCGCCGTGCACGAGCGGTTCCAGCTCTTCGCCGAGGAGCGCGTTGCCGGCTGAAGCCCGCATCGGCGTCGTCGGCGCAACGGGCGCCGTCGGCGCGGTGACGATGCGCCTGCTGCGCGAGCGCGGCTACTCGAAGGTGCGCGCGTTCGCGTCGGCACGTTCCGCCGGCCGAGAGCTCGAGGGCGGTATCGTCGTCGAGGAGGCGACGCCGGACGCGCTCGCCGCGGGCGGTCTCGACCTCGCCCTCTTCTCCGTCGGCACGCCGGCGTCGCGCGAGCTCGTCCCGCATGCTGTGCGCGGTGGCGCTGTGGCGGTCGACAAGTCCGCCGCATACCGGCTGCAGGACGGCGTCCCGCTCGTCGTCCCAGAGGTGAACGGCGAGCGTGCGCTCGAGCACGACGGGATCGTCGCGAACCCGAACTGCTGCACGATCCCGCTCACGTGCGTGCTGAAGCCGCTGCACGACGCTGCCGGCCTGCGCCGCGTGCGCGTGTCGACGTATCAGTCGGTGTCGGGCGCCGGCGCAGCGCGCATGGAGAAGCTCCTCGCGGAGCCGCAGGCCGAGCACGACCTGGACATGAACTGGAGCTGGGAGGGCGAAGAGACCGACGAGGAGGCGAAGCTCCGCGCGGAGACGCGCAAGATCCTCGAGCTGCCCGACCTGCCGATCAGCGCCACGACCGTACGGGTGCCGGTTCTCGTCGGCCACGCCGAGGCGGTGTGGCTCGAAACCGATCAGCCGCTGACGCCGGCGGAGGCCGAGGAGTTGCTGCGAGCCGCGCCGTCGGTGCAGGTCGTCAAGGTGCCGACGCCGCAGGCCGCGGCGAAGACCGACAACGTGCTCGTCGGCCGCATCCGCCCCGACCGCGCGTCCGACAACGGCCTCGTCCTGTTCCTCGCGTGCGACAACCTGAACAAAGGCGCCGCGCTCAACGCGATCCAGATCGCCGAGCTCCTGCTCGCGCGCCAGCGCGTCGCTGCCTGAAGAGGCGGCGACTAGGTCGCGACCTGGTCGCGGGACGTGTCCTTACGGCCGCTGCGGCGCGGGGGCCGGCACAAACGCGTCGCGGACGACGCGGAGGACCTTCTCGCGCGTTCCTTCGGCTGCGGGCTGCAGTCCGCCGAGCTCGAGCCGCGCGAGCTCGACTCGGCCGTGTGCGCGGACGGTCGTGAAGCCGAAGTCGGCGAGGAAGTCGCTCGGGAAGATCGTCTTGTGCAGGTTGAACCGCTCGAACCCGGTTGCGTTCTCGCCGTAGCGATACGCAAACGCCTCGAGCGCGCGGCCGCCGCGCTCGCGCGCCTCGCCGATCGCCGTGAGGAAGAGCGATTGCATGACCCACGGCTTCGACGAATCGGTGAGATACGCGCACGTCACGAGCACTGCATCGTCGCTCGCCGGCCCCGCCGGTAGCTCAGACGCGCGCGGGAACAGTCCCGACGGTCCGAACACCATCGAACCGAGCAGGCGGCCGTCGTCGTCGTAGTACACCGTCCCCCAGGCGCCCCACTCCTCCTCCGTCCCGCGGATCCACCGCCGCTTGTCGATGCTCCGGCCGTGGCGGGACTGCCACCAGATGCACTCGTGACACACCGCCGGAGTCGTCTCGAGCGTCGCGCCCGTGAGCCCGGCGAACCGCGTCACGCCGGTCCGATCTCGTCGACGATCACGTCGACGGTCGCCTGCTCGACGTCGGCCATGTGCAGTAGGTACTCGCGCACGCGCGTCTGCACGTCGCGCCCGAGCGCTGGAATCGACGCGCCCCACGCGACGGCGACGCGGAGCTCAACGCGCACGGCTCCATTCTCGCTCGCGACCTTCACCTTCGAGACAGATCGCACGCCGCCGATCTCGCGCGCGACATCAGCGGCATAGCGCTCGAGAATGCCCGTCGAGATCTCAACCACGCAGCGAACGTAGCACCAGTTCCGTCGCCTCCGGGCGCGCGGCGAAGCGGAATGGGACAAACGTCGTTCCGAGCCCCGGCGAGACGTGCATGACGCCTGCGGGACCGCGGTAGAGGCCGCGTACATAGCGTGCGCCGAGATGCGCGAAGCGCACCTTTCCACCGGGATACGGAAGGGTGATCTGCCCGTCGTGCATGTGTCCGGCAAGTACGAGGTCGAAGCGGCCGGGCTCGAGCCGGTCGAAGACGCGCGGAAAGTGCGACAGGAGAATCCGGAGGTCCGCGTCCCGCGAGAGCGAGTTCGGATCGACGCGCACCTGGCGGCGGACGATCAGGCGCGGATGCAGGCCGGCGATCCACACGGTGCGGCCGCGCAGTTCGAGCTTCGCGCCTTCGTCGCGGAGCAGCATCGCCGGCTCGAGCTCCGTGATGTTCGACGGACGCGCCTGCGGGTCGCGCGAGATCGCAAAGTCATGGTTGCCGAGCACGGCGTACACGGGCTGCGGCAGCCGACGCACGAGCGAGCGCAACAGCGGCTCGCCGCGCGGATGCGTCAGCAGGTCCCCGGTGACGACGACGAGGTCGGGCCGACGCTCCACCACCCAGTCGACCGCGGCCTCGACGGCGTGCACGCCGCGCGAGGGGATGCCGAGGTGGAAGTCCGAGAGATGGGCGATGCGGAGACCGTCGAGCTCCGCCGGCAGTCCGGGCAGCTCGACCTCGAGCTCGCGCAAACGTGGCCAGCCGGCCTCGAACCATCCCCACGCGAGAGCGCCCCCGAAAATGGATCCGGCGCGGCGCCCGAAGGCTGCCACGCCGGAATCCGCCCCTCCGTTACCCATATAGATCCCGCCCTTGGGCCGAACCTTGCGGCGTGCCTCTCAGACCTCCAGCCGCTCCAGCGCCGGCCTGGGATCAACGATGTGCCGCTTGAACTTCAGCTCTGAGTCCTCGAGCCCGGCCGCGACCCCGACGAGCTGCGCGAGGTGGAGGATCGGCAGGTTGAAGCTCCGCCCGGTCGCCTTCTCGAGCTTCTGCTGCCACGCGTCGAGCGAGAGATGGCAGAGCGGGCACGGCGTGACCATGACGTCGGCGCCCGCCTCGAGCGCCTGCTCGACCGGCTGGATGAGCTCACCCATCGCCGTCTCCTCACGCGCCTGGATGATCGGGAAGCCGCAGCACTTGATCTTCGCGGGATAGTCGATCGCCTCCCCGCCGCACGCTTCGATGATCCGCTCGAGCGACCAGGGGCGGTCCGGGTCCTCGAAGCCGAGGATCTTCGACGGGCGCAGGATCTGGCAGCCGTAGAACGGCGCCACCTTCAATCCCTTGAGGCCCTTGTGCGCCGCGACCTTGAGCTGTTCGTAACCCTCGCCCTCCGCGATCTCCCACAGGAGGTGGCGCACGTCGACGCTGCCGCTGTACGCGGGCACGCCGACCGCAGCGAGGTTCTCGTTCACGCGCGCGAGCAGCGCCTCGTCGCCCTTCAGCATGAAGTTCGCCTGACGGAGATTGAGCGTGCAGACGTTGCAGACGGTCATGAGCGTGTCGCTCCCCGTCGCCTCCGCGTACGCGAGGATGCGCGCGTTCAGGTGGAGGTAGTAGTCGGGCTCGGCCTCGTGGATGTCGCCGGCGCCGCAGCAGGTCACCGACTCGAGCTCAACGAGCTCGAGCCCGACGCGAGGCGCAAGCGCCTGCGTCGACGTGTCGAGCTCCTTCGCCGACAGGGACGCGAGGCAGCCCTTGTAGTACGCAACTCTCTTCACGCAGTTTCCTCCGGTAGGTACGGACGCGGGAACGAACCCGGCCCGTAGGGATCACGGCCTTCCTCGACCTTGTGCTCGAGCTTGGCGAGCGCGTGCTCGCCCTGCACCTGGCCGAGCGCACCGAGCCGGCCCTGCGCGTGCACGAGCTTGTGGAGGTTGCGCGCCTCACCGACGTCCTTTGCGACGTGCGGCGGGAACGCGAGGCCTGCCTTGTTGTGCTTGATGAGGTTCATCGCGAACTTCATCTGCTTGATCGAAGAGACGACGCCTTGCGTCTTCGGCACGAGCTCCGTCTCGCGCAGCCAGCCGGTCGTCTCGGTCGAGCGGATGAACCACTTCGCGTGCTTTGCGCCCATGTCGCGGTCGATGCCGTTCGCGATCGACTCCGCGCCGAGCTTCGCGATCGCCTCGCGCGGGTCGACGCCCTTCGGGCAGCGCTCGGTGCAGAAGTAGCAGCGCGTGCACTCCCAGATCCCGTGCTGGCCGCCGTACTCCTCGAGCCGCTCGACGGTCTGGCCGTCACGCGGGTCGCCGACGAAGCGCATGCCCTTCGCGAGCGCCTGCGGGCCGAGGAACTCGGGATCGGACTCCATCGCGTTGCACTCGGAGACGCAGCAGCCGCAGTTGATGCAGAGCGACTCCTTGTGCACGACGTTCATGCGCTCCTGCGAGATGCGGTACTCCTTGCCGTCCTCGGGGCGCTCGTAGCCGGGCTGCAGGTAGGGCTTCATCGCCTTGAACTTCTGCCAGAACGGCTCCATGTCGACGACGAGGTCCTTGACGACCGGCAGGTTGCCCATCGCAGAGATCGTCGGGATGCGCCCGGCCTGAGCGATGTCGTACATCCGTGTCTTGCAGGCCAGCACGGCGGCGCCGTCCATGCGCATGCCGCACGAGCCGCAGATCATCATCCGGCAGCTCTTACGGAACGACAGCGTCCCGTCCTGCGTGTCCTTGAGGATGTCGAGGCAGTCGAGCAGCGTCGCCCAGTCAGGTGCGTCGAGTTCGTACTCCTTCAGCGCGCGCTCACCCGTGGACGAGTCGTAGCGCCAGATCTTCAGAGCAACCTGCACATCACCCTCCCAATCCCGGAATCGAGTTGGTCGCATACGACTGCGCGGCCGGCGGAACCTTCACGCTCACCGCTGCACCGAAGTCGGAGAGCCCGGTGGTTGCGGTCACCTTCGCTCCGGACGTCGTCACCACCCGCACCTGGTGAACGTAGCCGTCGTCGCCGACCCACGCGTCATACGACGTCGCGCCGGGCGCGACTGCGTGGTAGTGCGTCGTCGAGACGCCGCCGACCGTCTCCTTTCCGACGACGGTGACGCTTTTCAGGCTGCGGAGGTAGCTGAGCGCCTGCCCGGGATCCTGCGAGGCGAGCAGCGAGAGGTTGAAACCCGCCGCCTTGCCAGCCTTCGCGAGGTCGATCTTCAGCCACTTTTTGCCGGGCGGGAGCGCGGCGGTGAGCAGCGGAGAGCGGATGTACGCACTCGTGCCGACGAGCACCTCGTCGAGCGCGGCGGTGATCGAGCCCGCGCTCAGATCGACGTGCATCGTGCCGCGCCGGTTCTTCGTGTCGAACGCGCCGTTGCCGGTGAGCGCGATGTTCTGTCCACCCGACGCCGCCGACGCGATGAGGGTGACGTGCTCACTGCCCGCGTTCGCCGTTTTCAGCGCGGCGGCCTCGACCGCTGCGAGCGCCGAGCTCGAGCTCGCGGACTTCTTCGAGCCGCCGCACGCGACGAGGGCGAGCGGTACGACGAAGAGGACGAGCACAGCGCGGCGCATCAGTACGTCCTCTCCTTCGGTTCCCACTTGGTCATGCGGACCGGCGCGGCCGACAACTCGGGCGCGCCGTCGCGCCAGTGGACGATCGTGTGATGGAGGAAGTTCTCGTCGTCGCGCGTCGGATAGTCATACGGCCGCGCGTGCGCGCCGCGGCTCTCCTTGCGCGCGAGGCCTGCGACGACCATGCACTCCGCGAGCTCGAGCAGGAAGCCGAGCTCGAGCGCCTGCGTGAGGTCGCTGTTGAAGAGCTGGCCCTTGTCGTCGACGACGACACGCTCGTACCGCTCACGAAGGCCGGCGATGATCTTCCCCTCTTCCTGCATCTGCGCCTCGCGGCGGAACACGCCGAAGTTCACGTGCATCGTCGAGGCGAGCTCGTCGCGAATCTTCCACGGACGTTCGCCTTCGCTGCGGTCGAGCAGTTCGCGCAGCTCGCGCTCGGCATCGCGCTCGAAGGACTCCGGAACCGTGACCGTCGTGTTGGACAGAGCCCAATCCGCGGCATGCCGGCCGGCCCGCTTGCCGTACGTGATCGTCTCCATGAGCGCGTTGCCGCCGAGCCGGTTCGCGCCGTGCACCGACACGCACGCGCACTCGCCGGCGGCGTAGAGCCCTTCGAGATCTGTCTTGCCCCAGACGTCGGTCTCGACGCCGCCCATGTGGTAATGCGCGCCGGGCCGCACGGGGATCAGCTCGAAGATCGGATCGATGCCGACGAACGTCATCGACAGCTCGCGCGTCCCCGGCAACCGTTCGATGATTCGCTCGGCACCGAGATGGCGCAGGTCGAGGAGCACGTTGCCGTCGATCCCGCGCCCCTCGTCGATCTCGGTCTGCTCGGCGCGCGAGATGACGTCACGCGACGCAAGCTCCATCGCGTTCGGCGCGTAGCGCTTGAGGAAGCGCTCGCCGCTCTTGTTGACGAGGAACGCGCCTTCGCCACGGCAGCCCTCGGTGATGAGGACACCGGTCGGCGCGAGCGTCGTCGGATGGAACTGCATCATCTCCATGTCCTTCAGCGCGACGCCTGCACGCAGCGCCATCGCCATTCCGTCACCGGTGCACGAGTACGCGTTCGTCGTCCCGATGTAGAGGCGACCGGCGCCGCCCGTGGCAAGGATCACCGTCTTGGCGCCGATCGTCTTCAGGCCGCCGTTGAGGAGGTCCCAGCAGATGACGCCCTGGCAGCGATCCTCGTCGACCACGAGTTGCCACGCGAAGAACTCCTCGTAGACCTTGATGTCGCGCTTGCACACCTGCTCGTACAGCACCTGGATGAGGACGTGACCAGTGATGTCGGCGGCGTACGCGGTACGCGGCGCGCCCGCCGCGCCAAAGGGCCGCTGCGCGATCCGCCCGTCCTCGGTGCGCGAGAAAACCGCGCCCCAGTGCTCGAGCTGATAGACGTCGCCGGGCGCCTCGTTGCAGAGGATCTCGATTGCGTCCTGGTCGCCGAGGTAGTCGGAGCCCTTCACCGTGTCGAAGGCGTGGATCTCCGGGTTGTCCTCCGACGCGTTGCCGAGCGCCGCGTTGATGCCGCCTTCCGCGGCTCCGGAATGGGAGCGCGTCGGATGGATCTTCGAGATCATCGCGACGTCCGCGCCGGCATCGAATGCCTCGATGGCTGCGCGCATGCCGGCGAGGCCGGCGCCGACCACGAGGACGTCGTGTTTGGCGATCACCGAGAAGTCAGCCTAGCGGCCCGGCAGTGGCGAGCTCCGAGTTGAACTGCTCGAAGTTCGCGCGGAACATCCCGGCGAGCTCGTGCGCCTTGCGGTCGTACGCGGCGGGATCGCTCCACGTCGCGCGCGGGTCGAGCAAGCGAGTCTCGACGCCCGGAACATCGACGGGAACCTGGAAGCCGAAGACCTCATCCGTTCGGCACTCGACGTCGTCGAGCCGGCCCTCGAGCGCCGCGTGCAAGAGCGTGCGCGTCGCGGCGATGGGCATCCGCTCTCCAACGCCGTACGGGCCGCCGGTCCAGCCGGTGTTGACGAGCCAGACGGCGGCGCGGTGCTCGTCGAGCTTGCGGCCGAGCAGCTCCGCGTACACCGCGGGGGGCTGCGGCAGGAAGGGAGCGCCGAAGCACGTCGAGAAGGTCGGTTGCGGCTCGGACACGCCGATCTCCGTCCCGGCGAGCTTCGCGGTGAAGCCGGACAGGAAGTAGTAGAGCGCCTGCCTGCGATCGAGACGCGCGATCGGCGGCAGGATCCCGAACGCGTCGGCGGTAAGCATGATCACCGAGCTCGGATGGCCGGCGCGCTTGTCGAGGTGCGCGTTCGAGATCTGCTCGAGCTTGTACGCCGCGCGGGTGTTCTCCGTCTTCGACCCGTCGTTCAGGTCGACGACGCCCATGTCGTCGAGTACGACGTTTTCGAGGATCGTCCCGAACGTGCGCGTCGTCCTGTAGATCTCCGGCTCGGCCTCGGCGGAGAGGCGGATGACCTTTGCATAGCACCCGCCCTCGAAGTTGAAGACGCCCTGCTTGCCCCAGCCGTGCTCGTCGTCGCCGATGAGCGCGCGCGACGGATCGGCGGAGAGCGTCGTCTTGCCGGTTCCCGAGAGCCCGAAGAAGATCGCCGAACGTCCGTCCGCGCCGACGTTTGCCGAGCAGTGCATCGGCAGAACGCCCTCCAGCGGAAGACGGTCATTCATCACCGTGAAGATCGACTTCTTGATCTCTCCGGCGTAGAACGTGCCGCCGATCAGCACCTCGCCGCGCGACGGATGCAGCACGATGAACGTCTCCGTGCGCGTTCCGTCCTCTTCGGGCTTCGCCTCGAGCGCAGGGGTGTGCAGGGCGAGCGCCTGCGGCGAGAAGTTGCGCAACTCGCCCGGAGTCGGGTCGATGAACATCGTGCGCGCGAACAGCGCGTGGTACGGGTACGCGGTGACGACGCGGACGGCGATGCGATGCGCGGGATCCGCGCCCGCGAAGGCGTCCAAGACGTAGAGCGTCGCCTCGCGGCCGAGGTGGTCGGTCACTTTGTCGCGCAGGCGCTCGAAGCCGTCCTCGGATAATTCCTTGTTGCCGGCCCACCAGATCCGGTCCTCGGAGCCGGGCTCGCGGACGATGAACTTGTCCTTCGGTGAGCGGCCGGTATGGCTGCCAGTGTCGACGGCGAGCGGTCCGCCCTCGGCGATCCGCGCTTCGCCGCGCGCGACCGCGTGCTCGTAGAGGAGCGCGGTCGACGGATTCCAGATGACCTTGCCGCTGGACGCGATCCCGTGCGTTGAGAGATCGACGCGCCCGCGGACATCCATGGCGGTCATGGCCTCCTATCGTATGCCCGATGAGCGAGCAGCCGCGTTCCGATGGCGTCGTAGCGCTCCGCCCCTGGACGGCGGCCGACGCGCCGGCACTCGTCGACTGTGTCGACGGCGACGAGGCGATCACCGAGTGGCTCGACCGGATCCCGCAGCCGTACACGCTCGCCGATGCGTTCGCGTACATCGGCGGCGTCGGCGAGCAGGCCTTCGCGGTCACCGACGCCGGCGACGGCACTGTCCTCGGCTCGATCGCGCTGCGCTGGAACGACGACCACGACGTCGCTGAGGTCGGCTACTGGCTGCGGAGCGCAGCGCGCGGCCGCGGCATCACCACGCGCGCACTTCGGCTCGTGACGAAGATCGCGTTCGGGGAAGGCGCCGCGCGCGTGCAGCTGCGCGCGGCAGTCGGCAACGACGCGTCGCGGCGGGTGGCCGAGAAGGGTGGCTTCAGGCTAGAGGGGGTGCTGCGTTCGGCGCACTGGAGCCCGCGGCTGCAACGACGGCTGGACTGGGCGATGTACTCGCTACTTCGGGACGACGCGTAGTCGATTCCTGCCGCACGACGATCGCGACGCACGCGAGCACGAGCAGAGCGCCGATGCCGATCGTCCACGTCAGCGACTCATGCAGCACGATCGCACCGAGAGCGATGGCGACGATCGGATTGACGTACGCATACGTGGCGACCGTGCCGATCGGCGCATTGTCGAGCAGCCAGACGTATGCGGTGTAGCCGACGATCGACCCGAACGTGACGAGGTAGAAGAAGCCGAAGATCGACCGTGCGGAGAACTCGGAGAAGTGGGGGTGCGTCGTTGCGAGGCCGATCGGGAGCAGGATCGCTCCGCCGGCGAGCATCTCGAGCGCTGCGGCTGCGAACGCGTCGGGCGGCATCGGCAGGCGGCTCGAGATGAACGAGCCTGCGGCCCACATGAGCGCGGAGAGGAGCACGAGCAGCAGGCCGGAGAGGGTCGCGCCACCGCTCGGGCGCACGAGGAGCACGAGCCCGCCGAAGCCGGCGGCGACCGCGAGCAGCGCGGCGCGCTGCGGCCGGTCGCCTGTCGCCGTGCGCATGACGACGATCCACAGCGGCACCGAGCCGATGATGAGCGACGCGAGTCCGGTCGGCACGTGCCGCTCGGCGACGAAGAGCACGGCATTCGCACCCGGCAGGAGTGCACCGACCAAGACCGCCGAGCTGAGCTGCGCGCGCGTGACGCGGAACGCACCTCGGCCGCGCCACAGCGCCGTCAAGCCCGCCATGAGCGCGCCCGCCATGACAAAACGCACCCCGACGGCGAAGAGCGGCGGAATCGTCTCGCCCGCGAGCTCGATCCCGAGGTACGTCGAGCCCCAGATGAGGTAGACGGTCCCGAGTGCGACCCAGACCTTGCCCTTGTGGCTCATGCAGGCACTGTGCCGGTAGGCGTCGAACTCATGTCGGGTGGATTCCCACGCGGCCGCCGCACGCTTTCTCGACTCGCCCGCCCTCGCCGAGGGGACGCGGCGCGCGTACCGCGTCGATGTCGAGGAGTTCTGCCGCTGGCTCGATAAGAACGGAACCGATCTCGACGAGGTCGATGTGCGCGTGCTCGTCGAGTACGTCGGGATGCTGGGAGCGGCGCGCCCCGGCCGCAAGCCCAGCAAGCTCGCGCCGGCGACGATCGCGCGCAAGCTCGCGGCCGTCCGCGCCTTCCTGCGCCATTCGCTCGGGCCGTCGCGGGTGCCCGACGCGCGGCTTGCGCCCCGGCGCGGGCGCCGTCTCCCGCAGGCGCCGCGCCAGCAGGATCTCGAGCGCGAGCTGACGGCGCTCGAGGGCGAAGGCCCACTTCCGCTGCGGAACCGCGCGCTCGTCGAGCTCGTCTACTCGGCAGGGCTGCGGAGTGCGGAGGCGATCGGCCTCGACCTCGGCGACGTCGACTTCGAACAGGAGCTCGTGCACGTACGCCGCGGCAAAGGCGGCAAGGAGCGCGTCGTGCCGCTCGGCGAGGAGGCCGCGCACTGGGTCGCGCGCTACATCCGCGAGGCGCGACCTGCGCTTGCCAACGGCGCGAACGATGCGCTCTTCATCTCGGCGCGCGGCAAGCGGCTTGACACAAGCACGCTCCGGCGACTCGCGCCGCATCCGCATCGCCTCCGCCATGCGTTTGCGACGCATCTCCTCGAGGGCGGCGCCGACTTGCGCACCATCCAGGAGCTGCTCGGACACAACTCCTTGTCGACGACACAGATGTACTCGCACGTCGACGCCCGCCGGCTGCGAAAGGTGTACGACAGTGCCCACCCGCGCTCCTGACCCCGTCGAGTCGTTTCTCGCGCTGTCGTCGACGCGGCTTGCGCCGCGCACGATCGAGGCGTACCGGCGCGACCTCGCCGATCTCAGCGGGTGGCTCGGGTCACCGCCGGACCGCGCCGACACCGACAAGCTCGCCGAGTACGTCGCGACACTGCGCGCGAAAGGTCTCGCCGCGACGACAATCGCGCGCCGGATCGCTGCAATCCGCTCGTTCTATCGCCATCAGGTGCTCATCGGCGCGCGCATGGACAACCCCGCCGCAGAGCTCGAGCTGCCGCGGCGGCGCCGCACGTTGCCGCGCACGCTGTCCGCGGGCGAAGCCGAGCGGCTGATCGAGGCAGCGAAGGGAACGACGCCGCGCTCGCTGCGCGACCGTGCGCTCGTCGAGCTCCTGTACGGCGCCGGTCTGCGCGTGAGCGAAGCGGTCGGGCTCGAGCGCGGCGCGGTCGATCTCGAAGGGCGGCTCGTGCGCTGCATCGGCAAGGGCTCGAAGGAACGCGTCGTTCCGATCGGCCGCGAGGCGGTCGAGGCCCTGCGCCGCTACCTCGCGCGCGGCCGTCCGTACCTCGACAAGCGCCACCGCCCAGAGCTCTTCCTCAACGCGCAGGGCGGCGGGCTCACGCGTGCGGGCGCGTTCCTCATCCTGCGCAAGCTGGCGGACGCCGCGGGGCTCGAGCCAAACCGTGTCCATCCGCATCTGCTGCGGCACTCGTTTGCGACACACTTGCTCGAGGGCGGCGCCGACCTCCGCTCCGTCCAGGAAATGCTGGGACACGCCGACCTGTCGACGACTGAGCTCTACACCCACGTATCCGATCGGCGGCGTCGGGAGTTGTATTTCCGGGCGCATCCCCACGCGCGGAAGAAGGCTCCCAATGCTCGATCCTCACATGGCGATACTGGTAGTGGCAACGCTCGCGGCGGGCTGGCTGATGACCCTGTCCGGCCTGCAGAAGAGCGTGCTCGAGCGGCGACAGCGGCGCAGGAAGTGCCCGTCCTGCGGACGCATCATCGAGCACCACACCTGCTCTTGTAACTAGGTCTTACGCGGCTGCCGCCGCTTCAACTGCTGCGCGACCTTCGCGGCCGTCTGGCGCAGCTCGGCCGGCGCTTCGTCGTCCTCGCTCATTCCTTCGAGCAGCACGATCGTCTCGCGCTGCGGCGAGCCGTTGTTCAGCGCCAGCACGGCGAGTCGCCGCACTGCCGCGTTGCCGTCGCCGGACGCGAGCTTGTGCAGCAGCGAGCGCACGCCGTTCACCGTGCTCGGGTGATCGCGCGACAGGAGCTCGATGCTGAGAAGCGCAGAGCCACGGCACGCCGGGCTCTCGTCGTCGAGGCCGCGGCGCAAAAGCTCTTCCTTCGCGCGCCAGCGGAACTGGCCGATGGCGCGGAAGGCGACTGCCCGCTCACGGAAGTCGGCGCTGCGCGCCGACGCCTCGAGCTCGTCGCCCCACTCGCCGCGCAGGTCCGCGAGCTCGCGCTCCTTCCCCTCCTGCGCCAGCGCGTCCGCTTGCGCAGCGGCTTCTTGCAACGACATTGCAGGCACCTTAAATAGAGTGAGCTCCCGTGGCGCACAAAGTCGTACTGATTCCAGGCGATGGCACGGGCCCTGAGCTGACCGAAGCGACTCGGCGCGTCCTCGAGGCGACCGGAGTCGAATTCGACTGGGACGTCCGCGAGGCAGGCGCCGACGTGATGGAGCAGTACGGCGGCAACCCGCTCCCGCCGGACGTGCTCGAGGCGATCCGCGAGACCGGCGTCGCGCTCAAGGGCCCGATCACGACACCGATCGGCGGCGGCTTCCGCTCGGTGAACGTCGCACTGCGCAAGGAGCTCGACATGTATGCGCAGGTGCGCCCTTGTAAGAGCTATCCGGGAGTGCGCTCGCGCTTCCAGGACGTCGACCTGATCATCGTGCGCGAGAACACGGAGGACCTCTACGCCGGAATCGAGTACGAGCAGGGCACGCCTGAAGTCGAGGAGCTCATCCGCTTCATCGAGTCGCATGGCGGCAAGCTCCGCCACAACGACGCAGGCATCTCGATCAAGCCGATCTCGATCACCGGCACGCGCCGCATCTTCGAGTTCGCGTTCGACTATGCACGCAAGAACGGGCGCAAGAAGATCACTTGCGTGCACAAGGCGAACATCATGAAATTCAGCGACGGCCTCTGGCTGCGCGTCGCGCGCGAGGTCGCCGCCGAGAACGAGGACATCCAGTTCGACGACCGCATAGTCGACAACATGTGCATGCAGCTCGTGCAGCGGCCGGAAGAGTACGACGTGCTCGTGCTGCCGAACCTGTACGGCGACGTTCTCTCCGACCTCTGCGCGGGAATGATCGGCGGGCTCGGCGTCGCGCCCGGCGCGAACTACGGCGACCACGTCGCAGTCTTCGAACCGACGCACGGCTCGGCACCGAAGTACGCGGGCCAGAACAAGGTGAACCCGATCGCGCAGATGCTCTCCGGAATGCTCTTGCTCCGCCATCTGGGCGAAATGCTCCCCGCGCAGCGTCTCGAGCGCGCGATCGCCGACGTCATCTCAGAAGGCGCAAGCGTCACCTACGACATGAAGCCGACACGCGACGACCCGACCGCGGTCGGGACGAGCGAGGTCGCGGACGCGATCGTCGAGAAGCTCGAAGCCGCCGTCCCCGCATGAGCGAGCGGCGGAAGGTCACCGTCGTCGGCGCCGGGAACGTCGGCGCGACGTGCGCGCAGGTGCTGGCGACGCGCGACTATTCCGACGTCGTCCTCGTCGACATCAAGGAAGGGCTCCCGCAGGGCAAGGCCCTCGACATCAACCAGATGGGCGCCGTCCTCGGCTACGAGCCGAACGTCGTCGGTTCCAACGGCTACGAAGAGAGCGCCGGCTCGGCGGTCGTCGTCATCACCGCCGGCCTCCCCCGCTCGCCCGGCATGTCGCGCGACGACCTCGTCTCGACGAACGAGAAGATCGTGAAGGACGTCACCGAGAAGGTGATCGGGCAGAGCCCCGACGCGATCCTCATCGTCGTCTCGAATCCGCTCGACGCGATGTGCCACGTCGCCAAGAACGTCTCGAAGTGGCCCAAGGAACGCGTCTTCGGCATGGCGGGCATCCTCGACACCGCGCGGTTCTCGACGTTCATCGCGTGGGAGACAGGCTCGTCGGTGAAGGATGTGCAGGCGACCGTGCTCGGCGGCCACGGCGACCAGATGGTCCCCGTCGTCTCCGCGACGACGGTCGGCGGCATCCCGCTGCGCAAGCTCGCGAAGGAGACGGCGATCGACGCGATGGTCGCGCGCACCGCGAAGGGCGGCGGTGAGCTCGTCAACCTGCTCGGCACTTCCGCGTGGTACGCGCCGGGCGCCGCAGCCGCGCAGATGGTCGACTCGATCATGCTCGACGAGAAGCGCGTCCTCCCGTGCACCGCCTACCTCGACGGCGAGTACGGGATCGACGGCCTCTACATGGGCGTTCCCGTGAAGCTCGGCGCGTCCGGCATCGAGCAGATCGTCGAGCTCGACCTCACGGACGAGGAGCGAAGCGCGCTCGGCACGAGCGCAGAGGCCGTCCGCGACGTCGTCAGCGTTCTCACGACGTAGGGATAACGTCGCATGCTGGACACACTCGACAACCGCTTCAGCGACCGCGACTACCTCGTCGAGCTCGGCGCCCCCGAGTTCACCTCCATCTGCCCGCTGACGGGCGCGCCCGATTTCGGCGAGCTGACGATCCGCTATGTCCCGAACGAAAAGCTCTTCGAGCTCAAGTCGTTGCGCGACTTCCTCGGTGGCTACCGCGAGCGCGCGATCTTGCAGGAGGAAGTCGTGAACGAGGTCCTCGAGCGGCTCGTCGCCGACGGGGCGCCGCGCTTCGTCGAGGTCGAAGGCGTGTTCACGGCACGTGGCGGGATGACGACGCGTGTCGTCGCGAGCTCCGGCGACGTTCCGGAATCGTGGATCTCGGACTGACCGGCCGCACCGCGCTCGTCACCGGGGCGTCGTCCGGGCTCGGCCTCGCGAGCGCCGAGGCGCTCGCGGGCGAGGGCGCGAACGTCGCGATGTTCGCCCGCCGCCGCGACCAGCTCGAGCGCGAGGCGGACCGGCTCAGCGCGCTCGCCATCCGCGGAGACGTCACCATCCCCCACGATCTCGAGCGCGCGGTGGAGACGACCCTCGCCGCATTCGGCGGCCTCGACGTGCTCGTGTGGAACGCCGGCGGGCCGCCGCCCGGAGGTGCGCTCGACGTCACCCCGGAATCGGTGGAGCAGGCGGTCGCGCTGCTCGTCGAGCCGGCGGTGCGGCTCGTCGAGCTCTGCCTCCCGCACCTCGAACGGAGCGGAGCCGGCCGCATCGTCGCGATCACCTCGCTCGCCGCGATGGAGCCGACGCGTCACCTTGCTCTCTCGAACATGCTGCGGCCGGCGCTCACCGGCTGGCTCAAGACGCTTTCGGCCGAAGTTGGAGGACGCGGCGTCACCGTCAACTGCGTCGCACCAGGCCGCATCGCAACCGCACGACTCGACGAGCTCTATCCAGGAGGCCCGAGCGAGGAGTCGCTCGCCGAGATCCCGGTCGGCCGCTGGGGCGAGCCGCCCGAGCTCGGCGACGTCGTCTGCTTCCTCGCATCCTCGCGCGCGTCATATGTGACGGGGCAGACGCTCGCCGTCGACGGCGGCCTTCAGAAGGCGCTCTTCTGAACGTTCGCCTCACACCACTCCGAGTCGTCGGCAGCGTCGCCGGCCTCGTCGTCGCCGTCGCCATCGCGCTTTACCTCATCCCGTCGAACGACTATCTCTTCCTGCCCGACCGCGCCCACCCCGTCGCGCCGCTCATGCGCGTGCAGGGCGGCCACAACCCCACCGGCCCGGGCGGCATCTACTTCGTCGACGTCTTCGAGCGCCGCGCCAACATGCTCGAGTCGCTCTTCCCGTCGATCCGCGACGGCTCGACGCTCGTCCCTGCGAGCAGCATCGTCCCGCCGGGCGTCAGCGACGCCGCGCTCCGGCGCGCCGACCTGCGCCAGATGTCGATCTCGCAGCGCGTTGCGGCTGCTGTCGCGGAGCGTCAACTCGGCTATCACGTCGTTGCCAAGCCGAGTGGGGTCAGCGTGGACGCCATTGATCTCGGCAGCCACGCGGCAGGCAAGCTGCAGCCGACGGACGTCATCGTCGCGGTGAACGACAGATCGACGCTGACGATCGCGGCGTTGCGCGCACAGCTCGCGCGCATTCACCCGGGCGGGTCGGTGACGCTTCGGGTCCGTCGCGGAGCCAGGACGATTGTCTTCACAGTGAAGACGATCGCCGACCCGAGCGAGCCGCGGCGCGCGATCATCGGCTTTCAGCCCGCGCAGGCCGCCGACATCCATCTGCCGCTGCGCGTCGAGATCTCGTCGGGCGACATCGGCGGCCCTTCCGCCGGCCTCGCGTTTGCGCTCGAGGTGATGGAGAAGCTCGGCCGCAATATCGATCGCGGCTACCGCGTCGTCGCGACGGGCGAGATGGAGCTCGACGGCACTGTCGCGCCGATTGGCGGCGTGAAGCAGAAGACGATCGGCGCGCGTGACGCAAATGCCGACGTCTTTCTCGTCCCGGCTGGGGACAACGCGACCGAAGCGCGGCACTATGCGCACGGCCTACGGATCATCGCTGTGCAGAGTTTTCCCCAGGCGTTGCGCGCGCTGGCAACCTTGCCGCCGAAAGGGTAGAAACGCACCGATTTCGGCGGGTTGGAATCGCGCGGAAATTCGTCAGTTTTCGTCTCCGGCAACGCTTGCGCGCGCGAGGCTCAGCCCTATGATCGCTCCTCGAACCACAGGTTCTCACGCAAAGTGTCCAAACCGATGAGCAAAATCTCCAAAGCAACCTGCAGCGATTGCTACTTCCGGCACGCCGGTCTCTGCGCCCTCCCCGGCGAGACCGTGTGCCCGACGTTCCGACTGCAGGCCGCGGGCCGGCTCGTGCCGCCCGTGCAGCCGCGGCTCGTGCCGCGCACGCTTACAGCAGCGTAGGATCGGCGGCATGCGCTTCCTGCGCCGCCCCCGTGAGGCCGCCGGCCGGATCAACGAGGATTGGCAGCCGCGCGTCTACGGCCGGCTGATCCTGCTCGCGCTGCTCATCGCCTACGTCGTCGCGTTCATCTTCGAGAACACGAAGCACGTCGCGGTGCACTTCGTGCTCTTCACGACGCACGTGTCGATCGTCTGGCTCATCCTGCTCAACCTCGTCCTCGGCGCGGTCGGCGGGATTCTGCTCGCGCAGCTAGAGCGCAGACGCAGGCGCCGCCGCGCCCTGTAGTACCAGTGCAAGCCGCGCGACGCCCTCGGCGATCTCGTCCGGCGAGACGAAGCTGAATGCGAGGCGGAGCGAGCTCTCGCCGCCGCGCCCGCCGGCGAAGAAGTCCTGCCCGCGCACGAACGTGACGCCCGCCTCTTCCGCGCGCGCAAGCTCCGGCGCCGCATGTGGGAGGTCGAGCCAGACGAAGTAGCCGCCCTGCGGCCGGCTCCATATCGCGCCGTCGGGCATCTGCTCCTCGAGCGCCTCGAGCATCGCGTCTCGCCGGACCCGAAGCAGCCCCTGCACCCGCCCGAGATTCGGCTCGAAGTTCCCGCGCCGCAGGAACTCGTGCACGGTCGCCTGCGTCATGAACGGCGGAGAAATGTAGGTCGAGACGGCCAGCGCCTCGATCTGCGCGGCGAGGTCCGCGGGCAGCACGAAGTAGCCGACCCGCACTCCGGGCGCGATCGTCTTCGAGAACGACGAGGCGTATGCCACGGTCGTGCCGCCGTCGAGCTCGAACATCGTCGGCAACGCCTCGCCTTCGTAGCGCACGAGCCCGTAGGGGTCGTCCTCGAGCACGAGCAGCTCGTGCGCCCGCGCGATCTCGACGACGCGCGCCCGGCGCTCGGCCGAGAGCGTGCGCCCGCTCGGGTTCTGGAACGTCGCGATCGTGTACAGGAAGGCCGGCTTCTCGCCCGCGGCGAGCGCCTGCTCGAGCGCCTCCGGCTGAAGCCCGTCGTCGTCCATCGGCAGGCCGACGACTTCGGCGCCGAGCCGAGCGAGGATCTTCAGCGGCCGGTCGTACGTCGGCGCTTCGACGAGGACGCGCGCGCCGGGGCGGACGAGCTGCTCCGCGAGGAAGACGAAGCCCTGTAGCGAGCCGCTCGTGACGACGATGCGCGCCGGGTCGACACCGTGCCGCTCGGCGATCCACTCACGCAGGGGGCCGTAGCCCCCGCCCGGTCCATAGGAGAGAACGGACTTCCCGTCACGCTCGATCGCGGCCTTCGCGCAGTCCGCCAGCTCTTCGATCGGGAGGCATTCTGGCGCCGGGATTCCGCGCGCGAAGGAGATTGGAGCCACGAATGCAGGTTATCGTTCGCGCCGGCATGCGCTACCTGCTTCTCGCGCTCGTCGTCGCCCTCGTCACCGCTGCACCGGCGGCGGCGGCGCCGGTCGCGCCGTGCAAGCTCGTGACGAAGACCGAGGCGGCGGCGGCGCTGGGCGCATCGGTTCTCTCCCTGAAGCAGAAGGCCGAGACGATCGGGCTCTTCCAGTCGTGCATGTATAGGCACGGCGCGACGTCGTTCGTGCAAGTCGAGACGCGGACGATCTCGAAGGCCGACTTCGTCCAGAGCGCGAAGTCGAACATGCGCCCGGTGAAGGCCGTTTCCGGGCTCGGTGCCGGGACGATCGCCTACTCGGCTGCGTACGTCGTGCTGCTCGTCTGGCGCAACGGCACCGAGGCGACGTTCTTCGTCAACGGGCCCGGCAAGACGATCGCCGACACCGAGAAGCTCGCGAAGCGCGTTATCAGCCGGCTTTGACGAACGGCAGCGACCAGGTCGCGACCTGGTCGCGGGACGTGTCTCAGGAGCGCACGTCTCGCAACCTGGTTGAAACCAGGTTGCGGACTAGCGCAGTCGGTCGGCGACGAGCTGCGCGACCTCGGTCGGCGTCGTCCCGACCGTGATGCCGCGCGCCTCGAGCGCGTCCTTCTTCGCCTGCGCGGTGCCCGACGAGCCGGAGATGATCGCGCCGGCGTGCCCCATCGCCTTGCCGGGCGGCGCCGAGAAACCGGCGATGTACGACAGCACCGGCTTCGTCACGTGCGCGCCGATGTACTCGGCCGCCTTCTCCTCCTCGTCGCCACCGATCTCGCCGACGAGCACGATGAGCTCCGTCTGCGGATCGGCCTCGAACTTGCCGAGCACGTCGATGAACGAGGAGCCGACGACGGGGTCGCCGCCGATCCCGACGATGGTCGAGTTGCCGAGCCCGAGCTGCGTCAGCTCGTGCCCGATCTGATACGTCAGCGTGCCGGAGCGGGAGACGAGGCCGACGGAGCCTTCGCTGAAGATCTCGGCGGGGATGATCCCGACGTTCGCCTTGCCGGGCGAAAGCACGCCGGGACAGTTCGGGCCGATCATCGTCACGCCCTTCGTGCGGAAGTACGTGTACGCGTTGAGCATGTCGTGCACGGGAACGTGCTCGGTGATGCAGATGATGGTCCCGATGCCGGCGTCGACCGACTCGAAGATCGCATCGACCGCCGCGCGCGCGGGAACGAAGATGAGCGTCGTGTTCGCACCGGTCTTGTCGACCGCGTCCGCCATCGTGTTGAACACGGGAACGCCCTCGACGTCCTGGCCGCCCTTGCCGGGCGTCACACCGGCGACGACGTTCGTCCCGTAGCCGCGGTTCCGCAGGCCGTGGAAGCGTCCTTCGCTGCCCGTGAGACCGGCGACGACGAGCCGCGTGTCGTTGTCGACGACGATCGCCATCACTTCACCGCCTTGATGACGACGGTCGGCAGGCTCAGGCGCCCGTCGACCACGCGGTCGCCGAGCAGCGCGCGTACGCGCTCGGCCGTGTCACCGGTGCAGTTCACCCGCGCGAGCCAGCTGCCGAAGTCGGTCTCGCGCGCGAAGTGGCGCTCGTCCTCCACCTTCATGCCTGCGAGCTCGAAGAAGCTGTGCCACTCGGGCGCGGAGTAGTTCCGCACATGGCTCGGGTCGCGGAGGCGGTCGGCCTCCTCCGAGGTCTCGCTGACGAAGACGTTGTCGCAGATCACGACGCGGTCGCGCGCGACGCGCGCCATCTCCTTCACTGCGGCGAGGACGTCCGCGAAGTGATGGGCGGCGATCCGGCACGCGACGGCGTCGAAGCTCGCGTCTGCGAACGGGAGATCCTCCGCCGGCGCCGTTGTATCGGCGGCCATTCCGGGCGCGGCATCCGTCGTGACGACCGTCGCCCCGGCCTCGCGCAGGCGGCGCGCGACGTGACCGCCGCCGGTCGCGACGTCGAGCACGGTGACGCCGGGCGCCGGCTCGCACCACTCGACGACGAGGTCGAGGTCGTCGCCGGAGGCGTGCGTCGGGCTCTCGCGGTACGCCGCGGCGCGCTCGTTCCAGAGATCCGTCATTTCGCGAGCTCCACCGCCTTCCGCGCGCCGTCGAGCATCGTCGCTTCGGGATAGATGTTCGACTTGCCGGCGTCGGCGAGGATCTGCCGGCCTTCGACCGCATTCGTGCCGTCGAGGCGAACGACGATCGCGTACGTCGACATGTCGAGCCGGTCGAGCGCCTCGAGGATCCCGCGCGCGACCTCGTCGCAGCGCGTGATGCCGCCGAAGATGTTGAAGAAGATCGACTTCACCTGCGGATCGCGGGTGATCACCTCGAGCGCATCGACGACGCCCTCCGCGGAGCCGCCGCCGCCGAGGTCGCAGAAGTTCGCCGGCTTCCCGCCGACGTGCGCGACGACGTCGACGGTCGACATCGCGAGGCCGGCCCCGTTGCCGCAGATGCCGACGTTGCCGTCAAGCTTCACGTACGTGACGCCCTTCTGGCGAGCAAATGTCTCGATCGGGTCGACCGCGGTCGTGTCGCGCATCTCGGCGATGTCCGGATGGCGGAAGAGCGAGTTGTCGTCGACGGTGAACTTCGAGTCGAGCGCCTTCACCGTTCCGTCGGGCGTGACGATGAGCGGGTTGATCTCGCAGAGCATCGCGTCGAACTCGATGAATGCGCGATACAGCTTCTCGACGATCGCGGCGATCTGCTTCTGCTCGCCCGGATCATCGACGCCCGCGCCGTAGATGAGCCGCCGCGCGACCCACGGCTGGTACCCCTCGGACGGATCGACGTGCAGGCGCAGGAGCGCGTCGGGATTCTCCTCGGCGACCTGCTCGATCTCGACGCCGCCCTGCGTCGTGAACATGAACAGCGGCTTCTTCGCGCCGCGATCGAACGTGATCGAGAGGTAGTACTCGCGCGCGATGTCGGACGCCTGCTCGATCCACAGCCGGCGCACGACGTGGCCGCGGATGTCGAGACCGAGGATCTCCTTCGCCTTCTGCTCCGCGTCCGCGGGGTCGCTCGCGAGCTTGATCCCACCGGCCTTGCCGCGACCGCCGGTGAGCACCTGCGCCTTGACGACGACCGGGCCGCCCAGCTCCTGGGCCGCGGCGCGCGCCTCCTGCGGCGACTCTGCGAGCCGCCCGGCCGAGACGGGAATGCCGACGCGCCGAAACAGCTCCTTGCCTTGGTACTCGTAGAGGTCCACCGGCGCGTGACTCTAACGACGGCGGTCGTCCGTGCCGATCACCAAGGCATGAGTCGTTCCGTGATCGGCATCTGCGCGACCGCCGGCCTCTTCATCGGCGGCTACCTGCCGGTGCTCTGGGGCGCGAGCTCGTTCTCGCTGCAGTCGCTCGTCTTCGGCCTCGCCGGCGGCGTCGCCGGGGTCTGGGCCGGCGCGCGCATCACCGAAAGTCTGTAGCCGGGTTCATCCCTTCGGAGGAGGGCGAACCGTCCCTCGCGCCGATGCGCGGCGACGGCTCGGCCGCTTCGATGGAGGCATGACAACGACATCGATCACCCCCAACGTCGTCGAGACCTCGGGGCTCTCGAAGCGCTTCGGCGAGCGGACGGTCGTCCGCGACGTCGACCTTCGCGTCCCGCGCGGCTCTGCCTTCGGCTACCTCGGCCCGAACGGCGCCGGCAAGACGACCCTGATCCGCATGCTGCTCGGCCTGACACCGGCGACCGCCGGCTCGATGAGCCTGCTCGGCCTGCCGGTCCCCGAGAAGCGCGCCGAGGCGCTCGCGCGCGTCGGTGCAATCGTCGAGGAGCCGAACTTTCACGGCCATCTCACCGGCCGGGAGAACCTCCGCGTCGTCGCCGCCGCCCGCGGCCGTGAAGCGTACGACCGCATTGCTCCCGCGCTCGAGCAGGTCGGCCTCGCGGCGCGCGCGGACGACCGCGTCAAGACGTACTCCCTCGGCATGAAGCAGCGCCTCGGCATCGCGCGCTGTCTGCTCGCCGATCCGGAACTGCTGATCCTCGACGAGCCGATGAACGGGCTCGATCCCGCGGGCATCCAGGAGTTCCGCGGCTTCGTGCGCTCGTTCGTCGACGAGGGACGGACGATCGTCCTGTCGTCGCACCTCCTCGACGAAGTCGAGAAGACCTGCGACCACGTCGCGATCGTCGACGGAGGACGCGTCGTCACGCAGGGCTCGATCGCCGAGCTCCGCGACGCCGGCCATCCGCGCGCGATCGTCGAGGTCGACGATCTGGCGCGTGCACGCACGCTGCTCGCATCGCAGGCGTCGGTGCAATCGTCGAGGA
>DASSXM010000038.1:0-22900 GCA_035703805.1 Gaiellaceae bacterium
AGAGACGTTCGTGCACGGGACGACGACCGCCGTCTACGTCGGCGGTGGCGTCGTCGCGCTCGCGGCAGTCGCGGCCGCGCTCATCCGGCCGCGAGCGAAGCCGATTGAGGCTGCCGCATCGCTGGCGGAGGCCGCATAGCCGGTCCTACGGCCAGAATGGCCGTGTGGCGCGCGTCCTCGTTCTCGGGGCGGGCCCCGCGCAGCTGGGCGTCCTCGCGGCCGCCCGGCGCCGGGGCCTGACCGTCGTCGCCGCCGACCGTGACCCCTCGGCGCCCGGATTCCGGTACGCCGACCGGCGGGCGATCATCTCGATCGAGGACGAGCCCGCCATCGAGCGGCTCGCGCGCGCCGAAGGGGTCGACCGGATCGTCGCGCCGGGCGGCGGACGGCCGGCGGCGATCGCCGCCCGGATCTCCGAGCGTCTCGGCTTGGAGGCTGCCGCTTGATACGGACCGTGCGCGTCCTTGCGACGCTCGCGATCACCGGCCTCTGCGTCGCGTACATCCTCTGGAAGATCGACGTCGGGCGCACTGCGCACGTCATCGCGCATGCGCGTGTCGCGTGGCTCGTCGGCTCGGTCGCGATCATGGCCGGCTCGGTCTGGCCGATGGCGTGGCGTTGGCAGCGGCTGCTCGCCGCGCGCGGCGTGCACGAGTCGCTCGGACGCCTAGTGCGCACGTACTTCGTCGGCTATGCGGCTGGACAAGTTCTGCCGACCGCGCTCGGCGGCGACGCGTCGCGCATCTACGAGACGACGCGCAGGCACGAAGGAGTCGGCGGCGCGGCGGCCGGCACGGTGCTGCTCGAGCGCGCGCTCGGCGCGGCGGCGACGCTCGTCCTCGCAGCTGCGGGCTTTGCGCTCGCGGTCGGCCGCTACGACGTCGGCGGCTATCTCTGGGTCGAGCTCGCGTTCGTCGTCGTGACGGCGGCCGGCGGCCTCGTGCTGTTCTCGCGCCGCATCGCGGCGCAGGCGCATGTGCTGCTGCGCGTGCGCATCGTGCGTGAGGTGTACACGGCAATGCACTCGTTCCGCGACGAGGCGGGACTGTTGTGGTCGATGTTCGCACTCACGCTCGTCGTGCAGGCGGCGCGCGTGCTTGCCATCTGGTTCGCCGCGAAAGCGGTCGGCGTCGATCTCTCTCCGCGCCCGTATTACGTCATGGGGCCGCTGCTGTTCCTCGTCGCGCTCGTCCCCTTCACCGTGAACGGGTTCGCGGTACGCGAGTCGTTCTTCGTCTCCTTTCTCGGGCAGCTCGGCGTGCCCGCCGATCGCGCGTTCTCCGCCGGCTTCCTCTACTTCGCCGTCACGCTCGCGGTCTCGCTGCCCGGCGCGGGCATCGTTGCGTGGGAGGCGGTGCGCCGGCGATGAGCGAAGCCTCTGTGGTCGTCGTGACGTACAACGCGCTCCCGTGGCTCGAGCCGTGCCTCGAGAGCGTGCGCGGCAACGAGCTGGTGGTCGTCGATCACGGCTCGAGCGACGGGACGGTCGCGTTCGTACGTGAGCGCTTTCCGGAGGTCACGGTCGTCGAGCAGGAGAACCGCGGTCTCGCGGCCGGATGGAACGCGGGGATCGCGCGCACGTCGAGCCGCTACGTGCTGCTGCTCAACTCCGATGCGTGGCTGCACGAAGGCGCGCTGGACGCGCTCGTGCAGTGCGCGGACGAGCATCCCGAGGCAGCGGTTGTGTCGCCGCGGCTGTTGAACACGGACGGGACGCTGCAGCGCTCCGTGCGCGGCTTCCCGACACTCTGGCGGATTGCGACCGAGTACGTCTTCCTGCGCAAGCTCGCGCCGCACTCGCACGCGTTCAACGCGTTCTACGGCGCCGGCTTCGCGCACGACGAGGTGCGCGAGGTCGACTGGATCATGGGCGCGGTGTGGCTCGTGCGCCGGGCGGCGATAGACGTGGTTGGGCCGGCGGACGAGGGCTTCTTCCTCTTCAGCGAGGAGACGGACTGGGCCTACCGGTTCCGGCAGGCGGGCTGGTCGTCGCTCTTTTGTCCCGACGCGGTCGCGACGCACGTGTACGGCGCCTCGCACGGCGGCCGCATGCTTGCGGAGAACGTGCGCAGCCAGCTCCGCTTTCTCGAGAAACATCGGGGCGCGAGCTACGCCCGCACGGCCCGCCTGATCTTCGTTCTCGGACTGCTGCTCCGTCGCCGCGTCGACGTGGTGCGCGCTCTGTGATCCTCTGGCTCCGTCTTGCGCTCGCGACCCTCGTGCTGCTGGCACCGGGTCTCTTCGTCGCGCGCGCGTTCGGGCAGCGCGGGGCGGCTGCGGCATTCACCTGGTCGGTCGCGGTCGTCGCGGGCGCGCTCGCGTTCACGTTCGCCGTGCACGGCTCGCTGAATCTCACGCTCGGGCTCGTGCTCGGCGCCGGTGCGGTCGCGTTCCCGTTGCGCACGCGCGCGCCGCGGGGCCGCTCGCACGGCGCGCTGGTCCTCGCCGGTCTGGCGCTCGGCGGCGCGCTCTGGTTCATCGAAGGGATCGTCCGCGGCGACGCGCTCTTCCATCTCGCGCGCATGCGCAAGCTCGACGACTTCGGGTCGCTCTCACTGCGCGCGGCGGACGAGTTCAAGGACGGCGGGCTTCACCCCGGCTACGCGTTCCCGCTCTGGCACGGCTGGCTTGCGCTCGTCGCCAAGGTCGCCGACGTCGACCCGAGCAAGGTCGTCGTGCACGAGTCGAGCCTCCTCACGCCGCTCGCAGTCGTGCTCGCGTATGAGGCCGGCCGGGCCGTATTCCGCTCCGCGGCCCTTGCCTTCGCGACGATGCTCGCTTCAGTCGGGGTCATGGCGCTCGCGGCTGGCGGCGGCGGCTCCTACACGATGCTCGAGCTCCCGGGAACGGCTGCGCGCCAGCTGCTCGTGCCCGCCGCGATCGCGCTCTTCTTCGTGTTCATCCGCGCGCCGGGTTGGGGCTCGGCACTAACGCTCGCCGCGGCGGGGATGAGCCTCGCGTTCGTCCACCCGACGTACGCGCTCTTCCTGGGCATCCCGCTCGTCGGCTTCGCGCTCGCGCGCGTGCTGCTCGCGCGCACCGACCTTCGTGAGAGTGCAGGCGCGCTGCTCGCATTCGGCATCCCGGTCGTGCTCGTATTCCTCTGGCTGCGCCCGCTCGTCAACGAGACGCTGTCGCACAATCCGTCGCACACCGAGCTCGCGCGCGGGCTAAAGCAATACGCGAGCGACCTCGTCGTCCACTCGCAGTCGAGCTTTCATCTCGCTCCCGGGGTCGTCGCGCGCACCGGTGCGATTGCGGTCGCGGCGCTCGTCCTCGTGCCGCTCGCGGGCTTCGCCGCACGGCGGCGTTGGAGTGCGTTCGTGCTCGGCGGCACCGAAGTCGTGCTCGTGCTCGAGCTGATGTCCTTCGTCTTCCCGCACTTCTCCGACCTCGTCTCGCTCTCGCAGTCGCGGCGCGCGGCGGGATTCGTCCCGTTCGCGTTCGCGCTCGCCGGCGGTGCGGCCGTGGTGACGAGGCTCGTGCGCGTGCTCGCGCTTCCGATCGCGCTCGCTGCCGGCATCGTGCTGCAGCTCGAGTACCCCGGCGACTTCGGTCTTCATTTCGCACAGGGAGGACCGGGGCTTGCGACGTGGATCGCGTTCTTCGGCGGTGTTGTTGCGCTCGCAGCAGGAGCGGTGCTCCGCGGCCGGGCGGAATCGCCCGGGCCGCTCGCGGCGCTTGCGGTGACGCTCTTCGTCCTGCCGGTGGCCGTGCACGGGTTCTCGCACTGGGACGAGGGGCCGACGCAGGACCAGTACGCGCTGACGTCGGGACTCGTGCATTTCCTCCGCCACGATGTACCGGCGCGCGCAGTCGTCTTCGCGGACCTTCAGACGAGCTACCGCATCGCCGCGTACGCACCGGTGTATGTCGTGAACTCGCCGCCGGCGCACGTCGCGGACACGAAGGCGAACCGTCCGTACGCGCGCCGCGCCGACCTCCGGACGTTCATGGCGACCGGCAATCTCGGGATCCCTCGGCGGTACCGCGCCGGCTGGCTCGTCCTGCATACGAACGAGGACGTGTCGAAGGTCGAGGCGCAAGGACTGCGGCCGCGCTACCGCGACGCCTCGTTCGTAGTCTTTGCGTTGTGAGAGTTGCCGTCCTGACGACGTCCTATCCGCGTGACGACGACGATTATGCCGGGCGCTTCATCGCGGACGCGGTCGAGCAGTTGCGCGCGCGCGGCGTCGAGGTCGACGTCGTCCGGTATCGCGACTTCGGGCTGACGTACGGCGCGGGTGTCGTCGCGAATGTCCGGCGGCGGCCGTGGGTCGCACCGTTCCTGCTCCTCTCAATGTTGCGTGCCGTGCGCCGAGCGCGAGCGGATCTCGTGCACGCCCATTGGCTCGCAGCCGCGCTCGTCGCGCGCTTCGGTGGCAAGCCGTTCGTCGTCACGCTGCACGGCACGGGAACGGCGGGCCGTTTCTCGGACGTCGAGCTGGCGCGGCGGCGTCCGGGATTCGTGCGCTGGTTGCTGCGGCCGGCGCGCGCGACAATCTGCGTGTCGGAGACGGTCGCGCGCGCGATCCGTGCTGCCGGCGTCGCGAGCGTCGTCGTCATCCCGAACGGCGTTCGCATTCCGGAGAGGGTTGCCGTCCCGGTGGAGCCGCCCGAGGTGCTCTATGTCGGACGCCTCTCGCCGGAGAAGAACATCGGCACGCTCGTCGAGGCGTGCGGCGACCTCAACCTCGTCGTCGCTGGCGACGGCCCGTTGCGGGATCTTGTGCCGAATGGGCTCGGTGCGGTCCCGCAGGCGGAGGTGGAGCATCTCCTCGACCGCGCGTCCGTGTTCGTCGCTCCCTGCGACACGGAAGGGTTCGGGCTCGCCGCCGCCGAGGCGCTGGCGCACGGACGTCCGGTCGTTGCCGCCGCGGGCGGCGCGCTGCTCGAGCTGGTCGAGGACGACGTCACCGGCGTCTTCGTCCCGCCCCGCGACGCACCTGCGCTACGGCGTGCCGTCGAGTCGCTGCTCGCCGACCCCGCGCGTCGCGCGCACCTCGGCGACGCGGCGCACGAGCGCGCCCGCGAGCGCTTCGGCTGGGACGGCGTCGCCTGGGCGACGGTCGAGGTCTACCGACAGGCTGTGCCGTCGTGAGGAAGCTCGGCCTCGTGAAGACCGCGGCCGGTGAGGGGTACGACGCCGAATTCATGGACGCGATGGCGTCGGAGTACGAGGAGAGAACGCCGTGGACCGTGATGAGGCTCGAGAACGTTCGCTTCCTCGTCGACCCGCAGCCGGGGGACCGCGTGCTCGACCTCGGCAGCGCCGCCGGTGCAATGACGCACTACCTGTCCACGTTCGGTTGCGTTGCGGTCGGCGTCGACTCGTCCCAGCTCGGAGTCGAGTACGCGCGGGCTCGATATCCAGGCCTGCGGTTCGAGACAGCCGACGTCGCTGCTCTGCCGTTCGAAGGTGCGTCGTTCGACAAGATCGTGGCCGCCGACCTGACCGAGCATCTCGATTCGGCGACGCTGGACGCGATGCTCGCGGAATGCCGGCGCGTGCTCGTTGCCGGAGGCACGCTCTCCATCCACACCCCGAACCCCGGGCACATCATCGAGCGCTTGAAACGCAGAAACCTCATCCTCGCGCAGAACCCGACGCACATCGGCCTGCGCACGAGCCGCGAGCTGCGCGCCGACCTCGAGCACGCAGGATTCGTCGTCGAGGTCGACGTGAAGCGCCCCGGGTTCTTCCCCCTGCTGCGAACGCTCGAGCGCCTAGCGCGTGGTCGGATCGATTTGCTCGGTTACCGGATATGTATGCGCAGCCGCGCGCCTGCGTAGCCATCCTGAACGACGTCGAAGCTCTTCGAGCTCGTGGCCGTGTTGCCGCGTGTATCCCACGCGACGACCTGTAGCTCGTAGTGCCCCGCGGCGAGCGTGAGCCCGCGAAAGAGCCAGAAGACGTAGCGGCCGGGGTGCTCCGGAGCGTTCTGCTCCGTGCCGGGCGCGTACACGTCGTCGAAGTCCGTCGGCCTGAGCCAGGTCGAGAAGTCGACCGCCGTGCGCCAGTTCGCGACCGCGACGTCGTCGCGCACGAGGCGCCAGCGAATGATCTCCGGGGTCCAACGCGCGTCCTGCCAGGGCGGCGGCGGCGCGAGCGGCGGTGTGTCGTACGCCTCGACCGTCGCCTCGAGGTGCCCGTTCGTCGCCTCGTCGACGTCGATCGAGACGATGACCGGCGACGTCTCGTCGGCGAACGGCTCGAGCCCACCGGGGCGCAGCGGATTGAGGTACGTCTTTCCGTTCCACTCTGCGAAATGGACGTGCTCCCAGGGCGCCTTCACGTAGCCGATGAGGTCGCCCGTCCGCACGAAGGAGTGCTCAGGCACGGCGGCTTCGATGTGCCAGTACGCAAACTCGTGACTGTCCGCTTGCCGGACGGCGACGGCGTCGGCATATCGGTAGACCGTGCCGGGCGCGACGGCGTACACGGGCGTTCCGTCCGCCGCCGAGATGTCGACGCCGAAGTGAAACGAGCGGCCGCTGCGGGGATCGTCGAATGCGCCGCGGATCGGATGCTGCTCGTCGAACGGCTTCACCGGCCAGCCATAGGCGTGCGCGAAGCCCGGCGCCAGGAGCGCGACGATGCCTGCCGTGAGCACCGCCAGCATTCTGGCCACGACGGACGAGACCGTAGCATCGGAGTCGTGAAGGTCCTGCTCGTAACCCTCTACTTTCCGCCCGCGGGCGGTGGGGGCGTCCAGCGCCCGCTGAAGTTCGCGAGCCTGCTGCCGGCGTTCGGGATCGAGACCCACGTGCTCGCGCCGGACGATCCGAAGTGGGTGCACTCCGACGCCGGGCTTCCGCTGCCGACGCAGGCATGGGTGCACCGGGCGCGCTACGTCGGGCCGAAGGGACGCCGCCTCGCCGACGAGCTGCACGGCCGCTCCGGCGTCGACCTCGCGCTGCGCCGCGCGTCGTCTCTCGGTCGGCGCCTGCTTGTGCCGGACGAGAACGTCACGTGGAACGCGACGGCCATTCCGAAGGCGATCGCGATCACGCGTCGCGAGGGCATCGACGTCGTGCTCACCACATCGCCGCCCGCGTCGGTGCATCTCATCGGCGCGGCCGTGCAGGCGGCGACCGGCGCGAGGTGGGTGGCCGACCTGCGCGATTCGCTCGGCGCGCATCCGCATCGCGCGTCCAATCGACTACTCGTGCGGATGAAGGAGAAGACAAGCGAGGGCGTCGCACACCTCGTCGCCCGCCGCGCGAACGCAATCGTCGCCGCCGCAGACTCGATCGCGGACGAGGCGCGCGCGTTGAAGCCACGCGGCCGCGTCGCGACGATCGCGAACGGCTCCGACTTCGACGACTTCGCCGGCATGACGTACGTGCGCGGCGACCGCCTGCGCATCACGCATGCCGGATCCTTCTTCGGCAAACGGGACCCGCGACCGTTTCTGCAGGCACTCGCAGACACCTCTCTCGAGGACGTCACGGTGCGGTTCGTCGGCGACTTCCGTCCCGCCGACCGCGAGTTCATGGAGTCGCTCGGGCTCGCCGATCGCGTCGAGCTGATCCCCTACGTTCCGAGGCGCCGCTCGCTCGAGCTGCAACGCGACTCGGACGTGCTGTTGCTCCTCATCCCCGAAGCAGACGGCCGCGGGCGCGGCGTCCTCTCCGGAAAGGTGTTCGAATACCTCGCCGCCGAGCGGCCGGTGCTTGCGCTCGTCCCACCGGACGGCGCCGCCGCGCACCTCGTCCGCGACGCGGGCGCGGGGGTCGTCGCTGCGCCCGACGACGTGAGCGCGATCCGTAGCGCGCTCGTGGACCTACACGGCCGCTGGCGCGACGGTGCGCTGGAAGGCACGCCGCTCTCGGCCGAGTGGCGCGACCGGTTGTCCCGTACGAGCCGCGTCGAGGAGCTTGCGGACCTCCTCCGGCAGCTCGTCTGAGCGCACTATCGTGGGGGCGGTCGTGTTCATCCGGGAGAAAGACCATCTCGCGTCGGTGAAGCGCGTGCGCGTCGCCGAGGGCCGCAACCTCGACGAGGGGCTGCGACTCGACCGCAACGAGCGCGTCGACGTCTGGCCGGCCGAGTTCCTCGCCGACGTCTTCGCGCAGGTGCCGCCGTACTTCCTGAGCGTCTATCCCGAGTCTGGCGCGCTCTATTCGAAGCTCGCGCGCTTCCACGGCGTCAACGAGGACGAGCTGCTGCTCACCTCGGGCATCGACGGCGGCCTGAAGACGGTGTTCGAGGCCGCGACGTCACCGGGCGACACCGTCGGCATCGTCACGCCGACGTACGCAATGTACGCCGTCTACGCACGGATCTTCGACGTCGAGGCGCATGCGCTCGGCTACTCGCAGAGCTTCGAGCTCGAGTCGATCGATGGGCTGCTAGCGAGGAAGCCGAGCGTGTTCTTCCTGCCGAACCCGAACCAGCCGATCGAGAGCGTCTTCGGCGTCGAGGAGCTCGCCGAGATTGCGCGCCGTACGCTCGAGGCGAACTGCCTCTTCGTCATCGACGAGGCGTACCACATGTTCGGCGCCGAGAGCGCTGTCGAGCTCATCCGCCGGTACGAGAACGTCGTCATCGCGCGCACGTTGTCGAAAGGCTTCGGCGTCCCGTCGATTCGTCTCGGCTACCTCATCTCGAATGCCGGCAACATCGAGGCGCTCGCGAAGACGCGGTTCGCGCACGAGAGCAACTCGCTCACGAACGCCGTCGCCGAGTATCTGCTCGACCATCTCGACGTCGTCGAGGACTACAACGGCCGCGTCGTCGAGTCGCGCGAGCAGCTCAAGGACGTTCTCGGCGAGCGCGGCATCCCTGCGCGTGGTCTCGCCGCGAACTTCCTCCTGCTCGACCTCGGCAGCACCGAGCGCGCGGCCGCGTTCGTCGAGGAGCTGCGGGCGAAGACGATCTACGTGAAAGGCCCGTGGGCGGAGCCGTGGGGCCGCTACGTCACGATCACGCTCGGCCCGATCGAAACGATGGACCGCTTCGTGAACGCGGTCGAGTCGTTCGTCGCCGCCGGCGTGCGATGACGAAAGTCCTCGTCACCGGCGGCTTCGGCTTCATCGGCAGCCGAATCGTCGAGCGCCTCTTCGAGCGGGACGTCGACGTCGTCGTCCTCGAACATCCAGGAACGCCCGAGCGCGAGTTCTCGCGCGACGTCGAAGTCGTGCGTGCCGACATCACGAGCGGCGAATCGCTCGACGCCGCCAAGGTCGGGGGCGTCGACGCCGTGCTCCATCTCGCCGGCCAGCCGTCCGGCGCCCGCTCGTTCTCCATCCCCGTGGAGGACGTGCAGATCAACGCGCTGGGAACTCTGCGCGTCGTCAACTGGTGTCTCGACAACGGGGTCGGCCGCATCGTCACCGCGTCGACGTTCAACGTGTACGGCGACCATCCCGAGCTCGAGCGCTACGCCGAGGACACCTGCTGCCGGCCGAAGTCGGTGTACGCGACGTCGAAGCTCGCAGCGGAGCACCTGCTCGCGAACTACGCCGGCCCGAAGGGCCTCGGTTGGAACGCGCTCAGGATGTTCAACGTGTACGGGCCTGGCCAGGACATCACCCGGACGGATCAGGGCGTCGTCGGCATCTTCATGGGCCAGCTCATGAAGTCCGACCGCATCGAGGTGAAGGGCAGCCTCGAGCGCTTCCGCGATCTCGTGTACATCGACGACGTCGTTCAGGCGTGGGAGAAGTGCGTCTTCGCGAAGGCGACGAACGAGCCGCTCAACCTCGGCACCGGCGAGAAGATGACGTTCGGCCAGCTCATCCGCACGCTCGCGCAGGTGATGGGCAAGGCGGACGTGCTGCAGATCGAAGAGTTGCCCGGAACGCCGGGCGACATGCTCGGCTGCGTTGCCGACCTCACGCGCATCCGCGCCGCGATCGGCTACGAGCCGACCGTGCCGCTCGAGCAAGGCCTCGAGCAGATGTACCGCTGGGCGTCATGACCTGCCCGATCTGCGCTGGGCCGGTCACGTTCACGACCGTGCAGGTGCGCGGCGGGCGCACGCTCGAGCTCGGGCGCTGCGACGCGTGCGACTTCGAGTTCTTCGCGCACGACCCGAGCGAAGGATTGGCCGACGACAAGCTCGACGCGGCGCGGCTGACGGGCGCCGGCCTTCCCGTTCCGGACCTCGCAGAGGACTTCGTGAACGGCAAGGCGCAATCGATTCCGTATCTCGATGCGTACCTCGGCGATACCGGCAACGTGCTCGAGATCGGCTGCTCGTGGGGATACCTGCTCGATCTTGCGCGCGAGCGCGGCGCGCAGCCGTACGGGATCGAGCTCAACCGCGTCCGCCGCGAGTACGTGGAACGTGAGCTCGGCATTCCGTGCGACGGTTCGCTCGACGACTGCGAAAGGCGCGGTCTCCGCTTCCGCACGATCTTCATGTTGTGGGTGCTCGAGTACGTGCGCGAGCCGGTCGAGTACCTCCGCCGTGTCGTCGACCTGCTCGAGGACGGCGGATCGCTCGTCGTCGTGACACCGAACCTGCACGATCCGCTGCTCGAGATCTGGCGCAACGAGGCGTTCCGCGCGTTCTTCCACAACGAGTTCTCGGTCAGCTACTTCTCCATGCGCGCGCTCGAGCGGCTGCTCGCCCAGCTCGAGGCATCGGCGTCGGTGCGAACGGTCGAGGGCTACAGCCTCGTCAGTCACCTGAGCTGGTTCCTCACGAACGCGCCGAGGACGACCGGCGTCGTCGGTGGAGACCGCTTGGTGGAGGAGATCGCCGCTCGTGTCGGAGGCGATGTTGCGAAACTGGTGGCCGACGTGGACGCGCGCTACCGCACCCTGCTCGAGGAGCAGTCGCTCGGCAACCAGCTCCACGCGGTGGTGACGCGATGACGCTGCTCGACTGCACGCTCCGCGACGGCGGCTACTACAACGAGTGGGACTTCGCGCACGACCTGATCGAGCGGTACGTGCGCGGAATCGCGGCCGCCGGCATCGACGTGGTCGAGATGGGCTTCCGCATGCTCGACCCCGGCCGCTTCCTCGGGCCAACCGCGTTCACCGACGACCGCTTCCTCGCGCGCCTCGACATTCCAGCGTCACTGCTTGTAGCCGTGATGGTCGACGCGAAGGTGCTCCTCTCGACCGGCGACGCGACCGCGGTCGTGCGCGAGCTGTTCGCGCCGAAGGCGGAGTCGCGTGTGAGCCTCGTGCGGATCGCGTCCGGATACGGCGAGTCGCTCGAGCTCGAGCCGGCGCTGGCGCTGCTGAAGGAGCTCGGCTATGAGGTCGCGGTCAACCTCATGCAGGTTTCGCTTCGATCGGCGGAGGAGCTCGAGGACTTCGGCAAGCGCTGCGCAGAATGGCGCGTCGACGTCGCCTATGTCGCGGACTCGTTCGGCGGGATGCGGCCGAGCGAGGTGCCGGCGACGATCGCGACGTTGCGCGCCGCGTTCGGCGGCCCTGTCGGGTGTCACTTCCACGACAACATGTCGTATGCGCTTGCGAACTCCATGGCCGCACTCGACGCCGGCGCCACCTGGGTCGACGGAACGATCCGCGGGATGGGGCGCGGCCCGGGCAACGCGAAGACCGAGAGCCTCGTTCTCGAGCTCAACCAACGCGGGCTCGGCAACTACGACCTGCTCGCACTCGTCGAGCTCGTGCAGGACGGCTTCGCCGACCTGCAGCGCGAGCACGGGTGGGGCTCGAACCTCTTTTACTTCCTCAGCGGCACATACGGAGTTCACCCGACGTATGTCATGGAGCTGCTGAAGGACGGGCGCTACAGCTCGTTCGAGATCGTGCACGCGCTCCAAGGCCTGCGCGACGAGGGCGGGACGAGGTACGGCCGCGACCAGCTCACGAGTGTCGTCTCGGGATCGAACCGGTCCTACCCCGGCTCCTTCGACGTGACCGGGTGGGCCGAGGGCAAGGACATCCTGCTCGTCGGGCCGGGCGAGCAGGGGCACGAGAAGCGCGCCGACGTCGAGGAGTTCGTGCGGAAGTACCGGCCGAAGACGATCGGTATCAATGCGCACGCGCCGCTCGCGTCAGAGTTGATCGACGCCGTGGCGGTGTGCCATCCGATCATGGCGGTGATGGACGCGCACGCGCTCCGCGAGCTCGGGCGACCGATCTTCGCGCCGCGCGAGTTCCTCCACAGCCTTGGCATCGATCCCGACAACGTCCTCGACGTGGGTTTCTCCGTCGTGCCCGGGAAGCTCGAGACCGGGACCACGGCGGTTGTCATCCCGCAGCTGCTCGTTGCGCCCTACGCGCTCGCGATCGCCGCATCGTCCGGTGCGCGGCGCGTGTTGCTCACCGGCTTCGACGGCTTCGAGCCGAACGATCCGCGGTACGGCGAGATGGTCGAGGTATTCAAGCTCTTCTCCGATCTGCCCGACGGGCCGGAGATCGTCGCGCTCACGCCCAACACATACCCGATTCCGAAGACGTCGCTGTACGCCCCGTGGACGTAGTTGTCGTTGTCCCCGCGCGGTATGCGTCGACCCGTTTCCCGGGGAAGGCGCTCGCGGAGCTCGGCGGCTCGACCGTCATCGAGCGCACGGTCGCGCGCTGCTACGAGGTCGTCGACCGCGAGCAGGTTGTCGTCGCGACCGACGACGACCGCATCCGTGAGCACTGCGAGGCAGCGGGGATACGCGTCGCGATGACGAGCGACACGTGTCGCACCGGGACCGACCGTGTCGCCGAGGTCGCGGAGTCGATTCCCGCAGACTGGTACGTCAACGTCCAGGGCGACGAGCCCTTTCTCGAGCCGTCCGCGCTGCAGGCGGTGATCGATGCGTGCGCCACCGCGAACGCCGACGTGATCAACGCGTGCGCGCCGATCGAGGACGAAGACTCCTTTCGCAGCCCGACCGTGCCGAAGGTCGTCACCAGGCCCGACGGCCGCCTGCTCTACATCAGCCGCGCCGGCATCCCGACGTCCAAGGAGCTGGCGTTCGAACGCGCCGTCCGCCAGATCGGGCTCTATGCGTTCCGGCCCGAGCCGCTACGCCGCTACGCCGCGACCGAGCGTGGAGCGCTCGAGGAGCTCGAGGACGTCGAAATCCTCCGCTTCCTCGAGCTCGGGATGGACGTGGCGATGATCGAGGTCTCCAACCCCGGGATCGCGATCGACGTTCCCGAGGACCTCGTGCGGGCGCAGGCGTTCCTCGAACGGGCGTAGATGAAGACGCTCAGGCGAGCAACCGACTTCTTCCTTCTCGCCGCGTTCTTCTGCGTGACGTTCGAGAAGGTCCACTGGAACGTCGCCGGGACCGTCGGCATCGCCGACGTGCTGACGATCCTCTTCCTCATCGCGTTCGCCCTGCGGGCGCGGACGCGCTGGCCGCGGACGAGCACGATTGTGCTCGGGTTCCTCGCCGCGTTCTTGCTCCTCTACCTGCTCGGCTTCTTCAACCTCGAGACGAAGCAGGCGCTCAGCCAGTATACGAAGGGGATGGTGAAGTTCGTCCTGCACTTCCTCTTCCTCGCGTGCGCGGTGACGTATCTTGCCGAGCGCGGCGAGCGTTTCTTCTGGCGCACCGTCGGCTGGTTCACGGCCGGGTTCGGCGCGAATGCGATCTACGGCGTGCTGCAGCTGCTCGCAGCGCGTGCAGGGCACAACCTCGACTCGACGGTTCTCTCGCCGCTCACGGGCGGCGCGAGCGCGATCAACCTCTATGGCATCGTCAACGGCGCCAGCGTCTATCGCCCGAATGCGCTCACCGGCGATCCGAATCATCTCGGGATCATGCTCGACGTCCCTCTGCTTGCCCTGACACCGGTCTACCTGCGGCTCGGGCGCGGACATCGGCTTCGCTGGCCGCTCGGCCTTTTGCTCGCCTTCTTGCTGCTCGTCCTCGCATCGACGCTGTCGCGCAGCGGTGCACTCGGCCTGCTGGTAGGCCTGCTGATTCTCGCCGTCCCGTATCGGCGCTTTGTGTGGTCGCGTGCGCTGCTCGTCCCTCTGGCGGGTGTCGCGCTCGTTCTCGGCTACTTCGCGGAGACCCGCCGGCACTTCATCTCGACGGTCATACACTCGCGCCTGAAGACGAGCGGCACGTCGGGAACTTCGGTGCACTTCTCGGTTTACGGCTTCATTCCGCACGTCATCCATTCGCATCCGCTGCTTGGGCTCGGGCAGAACACGTTCTCCGTCTACTACGAGTTCGTCACCGGCAAGACGAACTGGGGCCCGCACTCGTTCTGGGTCGCGCTCATCGTCGAGACGGGACTGCTCGGCGCGCTCTTGTTCCTGGTCTTCTTGCGGTACGTGTACCTGCGGCTAAAGGCGGCACGCATGCTCGGGCGTCTGCGCGCGGATCGTCGCGTCCTGCCGCTCGCATGGGGACTGACGGCCGCGCTCACCGGGACGATTGCGTCGAACTTCTTCTATCTGACGATGCAGTTCTATTACTTCTACGCGTTCGTCGCGCTCGCGCTCGCCCTGCCGGTTGTCTTCGCGAAACGCACGGACGGCTACGAGGCGGCGACGAGCTCTTCCACCGTCGCGGCACGCGTCGGCCGACCGAGCAAGTCGTCGTAGACCTCTTCGACGATCCGCGCGTTCGTCTCCGGATCGAAGCGATCGCGCGCGTACTCGGCGGCCGCCTCGCCGAGCCGGCGTCGTAGCTGCGGATCGTTCGCCAGCTCGGTGAGCGCGGCGGCGATTGCCTCGGGGGTCGGCGTCTGAAGGAGCGTGCCGGTGACTCCGGGCAGGAGGATGTCGGCGCCGTCCGGCGAGCCGGACGCGACGACGGGACGGCCGGCGACCGCTGCCTCCAGCACCGGGCGACCGAGACCGGCGCCCTGGTTCGGGAACGTGACGATGTCGAGAGCGGCATACACCTCCGCGGTGTCGCGGACGTACGGAAGGAACGTGAAGCGGTCGTCGAGGCCGAGGTCGGAGACGAGATCGCGGATCGCGGATTCCTCGTCGGTGATCACGCGCATCGCCTGCAGCAGCCGGCCGCGGATCGTGCGGAAGTAGGCCGGTGAGCGAACGCCGCCGCCCATGACGAGGAAGTTCGCCGGCACGTCGTCGTCCGCCATCAGCCGCGCCGCGCGCACGAGCTCCGGCCAGCCCTTCTGCCGGCGCACGAAGCCTGCATAGCCGACCGCGACCTGGTCGGGCGGTAGCCCGAGTCGGTCCTTCGCCTCCAGCGGGTCGATCTCCGCCTCCTGCCACTCGGCGCTGTTGGGCACGATCGTGAGCGGCAGCGGCAAGGCGAAGTTGCGGGCGACGTCGCGGTCGATCGCGATCGCCGCGTCGCCCCACCGGCGCATGAGGCTGCGGATGACGCGGCTGCGCCGGTCGCGCCCTTCGCCGGCGAGCGAGGAGCGCAGATGCCACACGACCTTCGATCTGTGGCGGCGCGCGACGAATGCTGCCGGAAGGAGCGGCGAGTCGTTCAGATGGACGATCGGGAACTTGTACCGCCGCATCAGCTTGCTGAGGTCGGCGATGTGCCGCGGAAGCGCGGCGAGCTCGCGACCGAGCACGATCCAGCGCAAGCCCGCGTAGGGGTTGTCCCACGGATGCGCGAAGATCGAGACGCTCGACGTGTGCACCGTCGCTCCGGCGTCGGCCAGCAGCTCCGCCGCAGGGCCGGCCGGCAGAATCACGTGCGGCTCGAAGCGCGAGTCGAGGTGACGGATGAGATACGCGAGGCTCGAAGGCGCGCCGCCGAGCTGCGGGCGGTGGTGCACGAAGAGGATGCGCGTGACCTCGGGCCGCGGCAGCAACTGCTCGTAGAGCGCCTCGATACGGCGCGCGTTCGCCGCCGCGTCGAACATCGTGGCCGCGTGCGCCCGCGCGGCGACGCCCATCGCACGGCGACGCTCGGGATCGCCGATCAGGTCGGCGATCGCCTCGGCGAGCACTGGCGCGCTCCAACCGTCGACGAGCACGCCGGTCTCGCCCGGCAGGAGGATCCCGGCTCCCGAGGTGGTGCCTGACGCGATCACCGGCACGCCGGCGGCGGCGGCTTCGATCACGGAGCGCCCGACCTCCGGGCCTTGCGACGGAGCGACGACGACGTCGCTCGCCCGGTACATGTCCTCGATGTTCCGGGTGAACGGGATGAAGCGCAGGTGCTCCGCCATCCCGAGCGATTCGGTGAGCTGCTTCGCGTCCTTCTCGTAGTTGCGTGCGAGGTCGAGGGCGCGCAGCAAGAGACCGAGAGGCGTCGAGAAGAACTTGTCGGGGCGAACTGCACCGCCGACGATGAGATACGTCGCGTCGACGCCGCGTTCGCGGAGGAGCGACGCGGCGCGGATGAACTCGAGGAAGCCCTTCGAGGTGTAGAGGAAGCCGAAGTACGCAATGACGGGCTTGCCGCCCTCGAGGCCGAGGCGCTCGCGCGGAGCCGATTGGCCGTCGGCGCCGAAGAGCGCGAGGTCGACCGAGTTCGGGACGACGGTCGAGCCGACCGCGAAGCTCGCGGCGACGTCGGCGTTGATCGCAACCGAGACGTCCGCGAACTTGCGCACCGCGGCGCGCACGAGTCGCGAGCGACGATCGGTTCCGCCCTCGGGGAGCGCCGACCGGAGGTGCCAGACGACGGGGATCTTCGCGCGGCGTGTGAGCCATGCGGCCGCGATCGTCGGCGAGTCGTTCAAATGGACGAGTGCGAACGGCCGCCGCTTGAGCGTGCGCGAGAACTGCCACATGTGGAGCGGCAGGCGCAGCAGCTCGCGCACGAGCAGGATCCAACGCCGGCCGTGATACGTGCTGGCCCAGATGTGCGTGAAGGTCGCGACGGTGCCCGTGTGGACGGTCGCGCCCGCCTCGCGGAACAGCTCGGCCGCCGGGCCGGCCGGGCAGAAGACGTGTGGCTCGAAGCGCGTCCGGTCGAGCTCGCGAATCAGGTAGTAGAGGCTCGTCGGCGCGCCGCCGAGCTCGCTTCGGTGGTGGACGAAGAGGATCGGCTGCGGCTCGCGCGGGACCCCGTTCGTCTCTACCACCGGGCCATGGTAACGAGGGGCCGTGTGCTGGAATAGATCCCATGTGCGGTATCTGCGGTATCGTCGCGCTCGACCGGCCCGGAGACGAAGCTGCCGTCCGCGCGATGACCGCGGCACTCGAGCATCGTGGCCCTGACGGCGAGCGCGTGTACGTCGGCGACGGAGTCGCGCTCGGCTTTCGCCGGCTTGCAATCCTCGATCTGAGCGACGCCGGAATGCAGCCGTTCGTGAGCGACGACGGCCGGTACCGCCTCATTCACAACGGCGAGATCTACAATTACCGCGAGCTGCGTAGGGAGCTTGAGCCGCGCGGCCATCGCTTTAGCACCGGCACCGACACGGAGGTGATGCTCGCCGCATACCTCGAGTGGGGGCCGTCCTGCGTGGAGCGCTTCAACGGCATGTGGGCATTCGCAATCTGGGACTCGGAGCGCAAGGAACTGTTCGCGTCGCGCGACCGCTTCGGGATCAAGCCCCTCTACTACCGCGTCGAGGGTGGGCACTTCGAGTTCGCGAGCGAGCTGAAGGCGTTCCGCGCCGCAGGCGCACGGATGTCGGCCAACCCGGTCGTGGTGCGCGAATACCTCGAGCAGGGACACCTCGAGCACGGCGAGGACACGTTCTTTGCCGGAATCCATAGGCTTCCGCCCGCGCACAATCTGTGGTTCGGCCGCGACGGCCTCCGGTTGGAGCGCCACTGGCGGCTGGAGCCGAAGGACCGGCCGGCCGACGCAATCGGCGCGGTGCGCGAGCTTTTCCTCGACTCTGTGCGTCTGCGCCTCCGCAGCGACGTTCCGATCGGAACATGCCTTTCGGGCGGGATCGACTCGTCCGCGATCGCGTGTGGCGTCGACCATCTTCTCCGCGGCGGGGCCGAGGGCGCGGACCAGGTCGGGCCACACCAGCGCACGTTCACGGCCTACTTCCCGGAGCGCGGCTTCGACGAGCGCCCGTTCGCGCAGGCGGTTGTGGAGCAGATCGGCGCCGACCCGCACTGGGTGACGTTCGCTCCGGAGGATTTCGTCCAGCAGCTGCCGGCGATCGTCGAGGCGCAGGAGGAGCCGTTCGGCTCGACGAGCATCATCGCGCAGTGGTACGTCATGCGCGCAGCGCGCGAGGCGGGGCTGACGGTGATGCTCGACGGCCAGGGCGGCGACGAACTCTTCGCCGGCTACAGCGGCTACGCAGGCTACTACTTCGCGGACCTGCTTGCGAGCGGGCAGTTCGTCGGGCTTGGTCGCGAGATGCGCGGCTTCCATCGCACGCACGGAAAGCGGGCGGCGCCGGAGCTCATCCGTCCGTTCCTGTCCGAGTCGGCGAAGCTGCGCCTGCGCGGCCGCATGCGCGGTGGGAACGTGCTGCTGCATCGCGACCTCCGCGCGGCGCGGCCGCAGTTGTTGCAGAAGGATTCGCAATTTCCGGATCGGTTGCGTCGCCAGCTGGAGCACATCCTCGGAGAACGTGGACTGCGCGAGCTGCTCCGCTATGAGGACCGCAACTCGATGGCGCATTCGCTCGAGGCGCGGCTGCCGTTCCTCGACTATCGTTTCGTCGAGCTCGTCTTCTCGCTGCGCGGCGGTGAACTGATCAACAACGGGACGACGAAGTGGATCCTCCGCCGCGCGCTCGGCGATCTCCTACCCGCGGCTGTGCGCGACCGCACTGACAAGCTCGGCTTTGTTACACCGGAGAAGCGCTGGTTCCGCGGGCCGCTCGGGGACTTCGCGGCAGATATCTTCGCGTCGCAGTCCTTCGCGGAGCGCGGCTTCGTCGACGCTGCCGCCGCTCGCGGTCGCCTGGCGCGCCATCGCCGCGGCGAGGCCCACGCTGGCTGGGAGCTTTGGCGCGCACTCAATCTCGAGCTCTGGGCCCGACGCTTTATCGACGAGTAGCTATGACTCCGGGACCGCCTAGACGATCCGGAGTGCGTCATTCAGCGAGCCCGATCGGAACGGGCGGTCGTGCACCTCAGCTTGCACGTAGCCGGCGGCGCGCACCGCCGACTCGATCTTGGCCCGGTCGGGCCCGAGTGCCCGAGGCAGTTCGTCCTCACCGATCTCGACCCGCGCCACCTCTCCGTAGTGTCGCACGCGCAGGACGGAAAAGCCGAGTCGGCGCACCTCCTGCTCGGCGCGGTCGATCTGTTCGAGTACCTCCGGCGAGACCCGCGTTCCGTAAGGGATCCGGGACGCGAGGCACGGCGATGCCGGCTTGCACGCGCTCGGAACGCCAAGTTGCGCCGCGAGCTCGCGAACTTCCTCCTTGCGGACGCCGAGCTCGAGGAGCGGGTTCACCACGCGGTGTTCCGCGGCGGCCTTCAGCCCGGGGCGCCAATCTCCGGCGTCGTCCGCGTTTGTTCCGGCAAGCAACGCGCTGAAACCGCGCTTGGCGGCGAGCGCGGCCAGCGTGGTGTAGAGCTCGGTCTTGCAAAAGTAGCAGCGGTCCGATCCGTTCCTCCGGTAGCCCTCCCGTGCCAGTTCCGCGGTCGTCACCGTGTCGTGCGCGATGCCCACCGAGCGTGCAATCTCGCGCGCACCCTCGAGCTCGCCATGGGCGAGTGCCGGCGACACTGCAGTGACCGCGAGCGCACGCTCGCCGAGCGCGCGAGCCGCGATGGCGGCGACGAGCGATGAGTCGACTCCGCCGGAGAACGCGACGACAGCGCTGCCGAGCGCTGCGACGTGCGACTCGAGTTGAGCGATCCGGTCGTTCATGCGTGCGCCGCCGAAACCGCTTCGATCCAGACCGACTTCACGCTTCTTCCCAACCGATGCGCTGCGGCGACGCAGTCATCGTGCTCGGGCGACACGTTCACGACGCGGCCGTCGACTCGGCCCAGCTTCACGCGAACGGCTTGACCTCCCACTTCCACTTCGATGTGGCTGCGGTCGAGCTCATAGCGCGCTAGTCGACTCACGCGCACGCCCAGGGCGGTGGTCTCCTCGAGAATCGTCGCGGCGATCCTTGCCTCGTCCTGCGGTCGGGCGAGCACCGAGAAGAGGAAGCCGGGGCGGCCCTTCTTCATCTGCACCGGAGTGACCCAGGTGTCGAGCGCTCCCGCTTCGAGGCAGCGCCTCATCGCGTCGGGCACGAGCTCGGGAAGGAGGTCGTCGAGGTTCGTCTCGAGCAGCGACACGAGGCCTCGCGTCGGCTCGCCCGACTCGGCGCCAAGGAGGACGCGGACGACATTCGGCCGCCCGGCGAGGTCCCGCGTTCCCGCGCCGACGCCGATGCGTTCGAGCACGAGTGGCGGCAACAGCCCCCACACATCGACGAGGGTGGCGATGAGCGCCGCGCCGGTGGGCGTCACGAGCTCCGCGTTCTCGTCGACTCCGACGAGCGGGGCGCCGGCGAGGAGCTCGAGGGTTGCCGGCGCGGGTAGCGGAAGACGTCCGTGGGCCGAGCGGGTGAAGCCGCGTGCGAAGGGGAGCGAGGATGCGGCGACTCGCGCGACGTCAAGCTCATCGAGCAACAGGCACACGCCGCAGATGTCGACGAGCGCATCGTCGCCGCCGACTTCGTGGAAATGGATCTCGTCGACCGGGACGCGATGGACGCGAGCTTCCGCCTCCGCGAGCGCGGTGAAGGCGGCGAGCGAGCGAGCCGCAGCACGCGGTGGAAGGTCGGCTTCTTCGAGCAGTGTGCGGATCTCGCGCCACCGGCGCTCAGGGGGGCTGCCGGGAGCGTGAACGGTCACGTGAGCGGCGGCACAGCCGTGACGATCCACGCGATCCAGGTCGACACGCACCCCGGATAGGCCGAGACGATCCGGCAGTGCGCGTAGCGTCTCGACTGACGCACCCGCGTCGACGAGCCCTGCGAGGAGCATGTCGCCCGCTATGCCGCCGACGCAGTCGAGGTACGCGAGGCGGGTCACGTCTCGCGTCGTCTTGAGCGTGCAATCGCGGCCGCGATGGTGCCCGCTCCAAACCCGTCGTCGATTCCCACCACTGCGAGCCCCGCCGCGCACGACGCGAGCATCGCATTCAACGCTGTTTGCCCTCCCGCCGCGGACCCGTAGCCTGTGCTTGTCGGAACGCCGATCACCGGAACGGCGACTAGGCCGCCAACGACGCTTGCGAGCGCGCCGTCCATGCCCGCGCAAACGACGACGCAGTCTGCGCGCCGTAGATCGGGAAGCGCCGCAGCAAGGCGGTGAAGACCGGCCACGCCACTGTCCTCGTGGACGACCACCTCTGCGCCGAGAAGGTCAGCCCGGACTTGCGCCTCGCGCAGGACCGGACGGTCGCTGGTGCCTGCAGAGATCATCGTCACGAGACCGTGCCGTGCGCGCCGAGTGCGCTCTATCCAGGCGATCCTCGCCCGTGCGTCCTCGGCCAGACCCGGGATCGCGTCACGGAGTGCCGCCCGCATGTCGTCGCCCGCGCGCGTGACGAGCACGCTCGCTGCGCCCGCCTCGAGGAGGGCGGACGCGATCGCGACGACCTCCTCGGCCGTCTTCCCCTCGGCGAGGATCGCTTCGGACGCATCCTGGCGGAGCTCGCGATGCACGTCGACTCGCGCAAAGCCCAAGTCGCGGAAAGGCAACGTCGCGAGCTCTTCGAATGCCGTCGCCTCGTCGACGCGTCCGTCGCGGATTGCGGCGATGAGCGTCTCCAGCTGCTCTTTCAAACGGCCACCCTCGTACGTTCGTCGGCGGGAAGCAGGGAGCGCACTGCTCGGAACTTGCCGCTCGTCTCCCGCTCGATCTCCTCGACGTATTCGAAGTGGATCTCGAGCTGCGAGCTGACCCAATGCGCCATCTCGCGGCGGAGATGCCGCTCGTCCTCCGCGCCGTAGCCCGGCCTGCCGACGACGCGGATCGTCACTTCGCCAAGCCGTTCCTGCACGACCTGCGCTTCCTTCACCTGCACCGCGTCCTTGAAAACATAGTCCAGCCGCATGATGCGCCGACCCTCCGGCGTGAGGATGTAATCCTCAGTTCGCCCTTCGACACTGAGCATGACGGGCGACTGCCGACCGCAGCCGCAAGCGGTCGACTCGGGGGCCCAGCGCCCGATATCGCCGGTGTCGTAGCGAATGAAGGGAAACTCGGGACAAGCGAAGCCGGTCGCGACGATTCGGCCGCGGATGGAGCCGTCGGGCTGCGGCTCCGGGTCGACGCATTCGAGGAAGCAGAACTCGACATCCACGTGAAGCCGGTGCAGCTCGCACTCAGCCGCATTCCCGCAGCTCTCCGTGAGGCCGTAGTGAGTCGTGAGCGTCGTGGTCGGGACAAAGGAGGCGATCTCCCTACGCTGGAACTCGTACATCGCCTCGGCGCCTCCGGTAATGACCCGAGGCGGCCGGCGCAGATCGAGACCGGCTGCACCCGCAAGGTGCGACAGGCGATGCACGAAGGACGGGTATCCCGACCAATAGACGAACTCGCGGCTATCGAGCAACCGGAGAAGGTCACGGACCTTCGGCGCCGTGATCTGCTGCATCGGAACGAGCACCTGGTGCATCGGCAGGTTCCAGCGCCACCAGGGCGGCCGTCGCTGGTCGACAGGGACAGCCGGCTGGCCCAGGAAATTCACGTGCCAGTCGCCCTGCCGAAGGCCGAAGCGGTTTCGGTGCCGCCACCAAACGGCCCACTGGAACGCGAGCGCGTCTTTGCTCTGGAGGAACTGCAACCCCTTGCCGGTCGTCCCGCTTGTGTGCCGCAATCGGAGCCGCCGTGCAGACGCGTTTCGGGCTCGCAGCGCGTCGCCGGCTCCCCGCACGTCCTCTTTCGTGAGGATCGGCAGAAGCGAAAGGTCGGTGCGATTGCGGATGTCGGACGGGACGATTCCGGCCGTCTCCATCGCGCCCCGGTAATACGGAATTTGCTCGTACGCGTGGCGTACGAGTGCGCCGATCCGCTCGTCCTGATACGCGGCAATCTCTTCTCTCGACCACGCCTCGGTCTCGATCAGCCACGCCAAGCGCTCGCGGAACGACCGCCCGAACCGGACGCGAGCCTCGCGCAGCCCCCACAGCGAGCAC
>DASSXM010000050.1:0-12833 GCA_035703805.1 Gaiellaceae bacterium
GCTCGCTCAACCCAGTCTCCTTTTCGGTCGAGCGGCCCATGCTGAGCCCGCCGCCGGACAGCCTCTCTGGGGGCTACGCCCCCTCCGAGCCCGTCCGGCCCAAGTCAGCTAACCGTCAACACGCGAGCGGGGAGCGGTCCAGTGGGGGCGGGAGGATTTGAACCTCCGTAGGCTGAGCCGACGGGTTTACAGCCCGTTCCCTTTGGCCGCTCGGGCACACCCCCAGGCGCGCCATTGTAGCTTTGAGGAATGAGCGCCCATGACGTCGCGATCGTCGGCGGCGGCCCCGCGGGCTCGACCGCTGCGTATCGCCTCGCGCGCGCGGGCGCGCGCGTGTTACTCGTAGACAAGGCGACGTTCCCGCGCGACAAGCCGTGCGGGGGAGGCGTCACGCTGCGCGCCGCGCGATTGCTTCCCTTCGCGCTCGACCCCGTTGTCGAGGACCGCGTCGACCGGCTCGAGTGCCGGCTGCGGTATCGCCGGCACTTCATCCGCCACGCGCGCGCGCCGCTCGCGCTCATGACACAGCGCAAGCGGCTCGACCACTTCCTGCTGCAACAGGCTGCGGATGCGGGTGCCGAGGTGCGCGAAGGGGTGACCGTGGACGCGCGCGAGCTCGACGCGCGTTTCGTCATCGCCGCGGACGGCTGCAACGGCACGAGCGCGAAGCAGCTCGGCCTCGGCGGCGACATCGTGCACGGCGTCGCGCTCGAGGCGAACTATCCGCACGACCCGCGCTACGCGGGAGCGATGGTGCTCGAGATCGCGGTGATTCGCGGCGGCTACGGCTGGATCTTTCCCAAGGGCGACCACCTGAACGTCGGCGTCGGCGGCAACGAGAGCGAAGGCCCGAGGCTGCGCGCCGAGCTGCGCCGCATGTGCGAGGCGTACGGCGTCGACCCCGACGCCGCCACCGAGACGCGCGGCTACCGCCTGCCGTTGCGACGGCCGTCCTCGATCCTCGTGCGCGGCAACGCGGCGGCCATCGGCGACGCCGCGGGTCTCGTCGACCCGTTCTCGGGCGATGGGATGTACGAAGCCTTTCTCTCGGCGAAGCTCGTCACCGAGGCGATCCTCGCGAACGATCTGCCCTCCTATGCAGATGCCGTCGCGCGGCGCATCACGCCGCTCACGAGCGCCGGCTGGGGCGCGAAGCGGGCATTCGAGCGGTTCCCGCGGACGACGTACGCGCTCGCGCGCCTGCCGGTCACGTTCCGCGCGCTCGAGAAGCTCCTCGGCGGCGAGCTCAGCCATCCCGCCGCAGCGCGCGGGCTCGAAAAGGGCGCGATCCGGCTCATCTACGCCGTCTCGCGCGCGTCTATCTAAAGCAAACGGCTTACAGAGCCGATCCCTGAGCCGTGGATCTGAACGGTCTGCTCAAGCGCGCCGTCGAGCTCGGCGCGAGCGACGTGCACCTCAAGCAGGGACGTCCGCCCATGCTCCGGCGCGACGGCGACCTCGCTCCGCTCGAAGGCCACGCGCTGCTCGACGACAAGGCGCTCAGAAGCGTCCTCGAGACGGTCGGCGCGCGCACGCCCGAGAAGCTCCAGCAGTTCCACGCAGCCGGCGATCTCGACACCGCGTACCAGGCCGACGGTCTCCCGCGCTTCCGTGTGAACGCGTACCGGCAGCGCGACGCGATCTCGCTCGCGTTCCGGACCATCCCGGCGACGATTCCGAGCTTCGGCGATCTCGGCATGCCGCCCGTCGTGCAGAAGCTCGCGGAGGAGCACCGTGGGCTCATTCTCGTCACCGGTGCGACCGGGTCGGGCAAGACGACGACGCTCGCCGCAATGGTCGACCACATGAATCGCACGCGGCGTCAGCACATCGTCACGATCGAGGATCCGATCGAGATCCTCCACGACGACCACGGCTGCATCGTCAACCAGCGCGAGGTCGGTCTCGACACGAATTCGTTTGGCGAGGCGCTGCGGCGCGCGCTCCGCCAGGACCCGGACGTCATCCTCATCGGCGAGCTGCGCGACGCCGAGACCGCGCAGACCGCACTGCAGGCCGCGGAATCCGGACATCTCGTGCTCTCGACGCTGCACACGGTCGACGCCGCCGAGACCTGCGGGCGCCTCGTCGAGTTCTTCCCGCCCGAGAAACGCGATGTCGTGCGCTCGATCGCCGCCGGCGTCCTGCGCGGCGTCATCAGCCAGCGCCTGTTGCCGAGGGCGGAAGGTGGACGCGTCGCCGCCGTCGAGGTGATGGTCATGAACGCGCGCATCGCAGACCTCATCCGCGAGGGCCGCTCCGACGAGATCACCGACGCCGTCGCCGAGGGCGACTTCTTCGAGATGCAGACGTTCTCGCAGGCGCTCATCGACCACGTGCTCGCGGGGAACGTCGACCGCGAGGTCGCGGCGAACGCGGCGACGAACCGGCACGACTTCCTCGTCGAGCTCGAGCAGGCGATAAAGCGGCGCCGCGCCGAGGAGGCGCAGGCGCAGCCGGACGTCGAAGAGCCCGCCTCCGAGTCGGCGCCGCTGCTCCGCACGGTCTAGTCATGCGCCGCCTCGCGCTCATCGCACTCGCGCTCGCATTCGCCGGCGGCACCGCACACGCCGACGTGTACGCGATCGTGCCGACCGCCCCCGCGCCGCTCCAGTTCGCGCCGGAGCTCATGACGCCACCGGCGACGCCGGTGCAGCTTTCGTATCCGCAGCTCTTCGACCTGTGGCAGCGCGCGGGCGCGACATACGGGATCCCGTGGCAGGTGCTCGCCGCGATCAACAAGGTCGAGTCGAACTTCGGACGCAACATGGGGCCGAGCTCGGCCGGCGCGATCGGGTGGATGCAGTTCATGCCCGCCACGTGGCTCGAGTGGGGCATCGACGGAAACGGGGACGGTGTCGCCGATCCGTGGAACCCGTACGACGCGGTCTACTCCGCCGCGCGCTACCTCGCCGCAGCGGGCGGAGCGAGCGACTTGTACGACGCCGTGTTCGCGTACAACCACGCCGACTGGTACGTGCAGGAGGTGCTGAACCTCGCGACTCTCTACGGCGCGAACCAGACGATGGCGTACTCGCTCGACCAGGTGCAGCAGAAGCTCGACGCGGCGCGGCAGTCCGTCGCCGACCTCGGCGAGAAGCTGACCGCTGCCCGTCAGGCCGCATCGGCGCTCCAGACGCGCGCGAATCGAGCGGCGTTGTTCTCCGAACGGCTCGCACTGTCGAAGCAGGCGACGCTCGAATCGATCCGGGGTGACACGCTCCACGCCCAGCTGACCACCGCGCAGGGCGAGCTCGACCAGGCCCAGAAGGCCGCCGACGCGGCGTCGTTCGCGACCGCGGCGTCGAACCTGCTCGCCGGGCCGGCGGACGCGACGTCGGGTTACGTCTTCCCGGTCGGCGGCGGTCCCGGCGTCGTCTTCGCCTCCCACACGCACCACGACTATCCCGCGGTCGACATCGCCGCGCCGATGGGCTCGCCGGAGTATGCGCTGGCCGACTCGACCGTCCTCAAGGCGTGGACGACGCCCGACCCGAGCTGCGGGATCGGCTTCACGCTGCAGGCATTCGACGGTCAGACGTGGACGTACTGCCATCTCGCCGTCCTCGACGCGAGCGTCGTCCCGGGCGCGCACCTCACGGCCGGGCAGGAGGTCGGCCTCGTCGGGATGACCGGCGACGCGACCGGCCCGCACCTCCACCTCCAGCTCGAGCCGCCCACCTCCTGGCCGCAGCAGGAGCCCTGGTTCCAGTCCTTCGCGGACACCGCGTTCCAGTGGTCCGACGGCCCGGCGGAGCCCGCCTACCGCACACCGGCCCTCTTCGAGCCCGCTCCACAGGCCGGTCAGACGGCCTCGGCGCCCGTTTTCGAGGTCGTCCCTCAGACGAAGGTCGTCCTCTTCAGCCGGCACTAGGTTTTGCCGAAAAGAGGGGTATGCGCCGGCTGCTGCTCCTCGTCGCCGTCGTCGCCGCTCTCGGAGCGTCGGCGACGCTCACCTATGCGGCCGGACGGCAGCTCGCGGCCACTCCACCGGCCACACCGCCGGCGGCCGCGAAGCCCGCGACCGTTGTCGTGCCGGATCTGCGCGGCGAAGCGTTCGTCTTCGCGAAGCAGCAGCTGCAGGACAGTGGCTTCGCCTGGCGCGTCGTCGGCGGGGTCGAGGGCTTCGCGGCCAACACGGTCGTCGCGCAATCGCCTGCTGCGGGAACGACGCTCGTCGACACCGGCGCGCCGCTCATAAAGGTCACCCTGGTGCGCAACGGCAAATACCGGCCAAGCGGCGAGCCGCAGAACACCTCCCCGTACAGCCCCACCGCAGCCCGCCAGGCCCGATGATCCGGAGACTGCTGCGCGACGAGCGTGGCTATTCGCTCATCGAGCTTCTCATCGTCATGGGGATCCTCGGGATCGTCCTCGGCGCGCTCACGACGGTCTTCGTCAGCGGCTCGAACGCGGAGCTCGACCTCAACCGGCAGTTCCAGGCGCAACAGGCCGCGCGGCTCGCGCTCGACAAGATCCGCGTCGACATCCATTGCGCCTCGGCCGCACAGGCGCAGACGATCGGCGCGTATCCCGGTCTCAAGCTCGCGTTCCCTGCCGGCGGCTGCTACGCGTCGACGGTGTCGTGGTGCGCCGTACCGAGCGCGGACATCACGGGGCGTTTCGCGCTCTACCGCTCGACGGCGACGAGCAACATCTGCACGTCATCCGACGCCGGCCGCGTGCTCGTTGCGGACGACCTGACGACGAGCAGCGTGTTCACGACTGCAACGATCCCGTATCTCGGGCTCGAGACGGTGGGCGTCGACTTTCCGGTGAGCGTCAACGCTACGCCGACGAGAAACCTCTACGAGCTGAAGGACTCGATCGTTGCGCGCAACTACTCACCGCGCTGCACGACGGCGGGCGGCTGCGCGGCCCCGACGGTGTCGTGATGCGCGCGCTGCGGCGAGACGACGGATTCGCGCTCGTGCTCGCACTCGCGTGCATCGTCGTTTTCGGGATCTCGACGGCGGCGGCGATCTCGTACACGACCTCGAACCAGCAGGCCTCCTTCCAAAGCGCGAGCGACCTTCAGGCCCGGCAGTACGCAGAGGCCGGGCTGAACGACGCGTACTCGACGCTTGTGCATGCGAACTCGAGTGGCAGCGACCCGACGGCGACGGGCCTGCTCGGCACCTCGGCAAGCCCGCTCGTCTTCTGCGTCACGACCACGAGTTGCAGCTCCGGCAGCGTCGGGTCTACGACGGTCGCGGGCTGCTACGGCGGGACCGCCGGCGCCACGTGCACGGGCATCTCGCCCTCGTCGCCGTCGTCGACCTGGGTGATCGTCGCTACGGGATATGCACGCAAGCCGGACGGCACGACGATCTCACGGTCGATGACGGCGGAGGTCGTCATCAGTCCGCTCAGCGCGGGCGCCATCGCCGCGGTGTGGAACCACGTTTTCATCACAGCGCCCCCGACGAACCCGCAGACGTGCCAACTCGACTTCGGCGGCAACAGTACGACGATCAACGTGCCGCTGTACGTGATCGGCAACCTCTGCCTGCCGGGCAACACGTCCATCGAAGAGACGCCCGGCGGGCAGGCAGTCGACCTTCAGGTCGGCGGGTTGCTCTACATGCACTCCGGGAACTCGACGCACGTAGGCGCGAGCGCGACCTCGCCGATCACGAGCGGCGTGGTGGTCGGCGGCTGCACGAACGTCTCGGTGACCTCGGCGACCTCGCCGTGCGACGGCACGAACCCGGCCTTCAACTACTGGGTGAAGACGAAGGACGCCTTTGTGCCAAACGATGCGCCTGCCAAGACGGACGCCGGGATCCAGACCGACTACAACACGTTCAGCCCAGGACCGAAGAACCCGTGCACGAGCTCGACCGGCACGCCGCCGACCTTCGACAACGACGGCGTCTACAACGACAGCAACGGCACGGTCAACCTGACGCCAACCGCGAGCTACACGTGCACAACGAGTAGTGGCACGCTGAGCTGGAACAACTCGACGGGCGTCCTGACCGTCGCCGGATCGATCTTCTTCGACGGCAACGTCACCGTCTCGCAAACGGCGGTGTATTCAGGGACCGCGGTGCTCGAGATGGCGGGAACGTTCGCGATGAGCGCGAACAACATCAGCCTCTGCGCGGTCGCGGGCTGCACCTTCACGAGCTGGCAGGGCTCGAGCGGCAACAACTCGATGCTGACCGTTGCTCCAGTGATCAAGAACGCGGTCGCGTTCACGATGAGCGGCAACAGCGAGACGTTCCAGGGCTCGATGTGGACGCAGCCGAGCTCCTCCGTCGCCTTCACGTCGAACAGCACGACGATTCAGGGGCCGATCAGCGTCGGCAGCATCTCGTCGAGCCTGAACAACACGGTGATCCAGCCACTGCCGGTGATCAAGAACATGCCCGTTGGCGCGCCGATTCCGCCCAACACCAGCGTGTCGATCGGCTCGCTCTCCTACATCAAGTAGGCGGCTCCGACCCCGAACGGGGGATTTCTCGCAAAGCCCGCAGGTTCGGTGCCGATCCGGCATCTGAATCATCGCTGCGGCACAACGGGTCGAATTACGGGTCGTGGTGCCGAGAGGGTCAACGGGTCTGGGAATGCAAATCGCCGCCGAAGAGGATGGCTTCGCCCTCGTGCTCGTATTGGCGTGCATCGTCGTGTTCGGCGTCATGACGGGCGCGGTCGCGATCTACGCGACGTCGAACCTTCAGTCGTCCGGCGACTCGCGCGGTGCGCAGACGGCGCTCGCACTCGCGGAGGCGGGTCTCAACATGGCGTACTCGACGCTCGAACACTCGACGACGCCCGGCGCGCAGAGCGCCTTGTCGTCGACGCCGGTACCGGACGTCGCGATGGTGGGCGGCACGGCGAGTTATGACGGAACGCTGTCGGGCACGGCGTGGGCGCTGACCGGCATCGGCAAGGTGAACGGCTCGCCCGGAAAAACGATCACGCGCCGTCCGACCGCGTCTACGGCAACATGGTGGACGCGAACGTCGCGCCGCTCTCGAAGCCGCCCGTCGACCTGGCGAGCTGGTACCGGAACGCGATGCCGGGGCCGATGCACGGTTGCACGACGGGTAGCTTCCCCGGCGGCTTCGACACCAACGGCGTGCTCGACGAGAGGAGCGGCACCGTCGACCTCGCGCCGTGGACGGCGTACGACTGCCGCGTCTACGACGGGAGCGGCAACCTCGTCGGCCAGCTGACGTGGACGCCGGGGGCTCGGGGGACGCTGACCGTGGCAGGGACGATCTTCTTCGACGGGAACATCTCGTTCTCGCAGCTCTCGCAGGTCAACTATCAGGGGCGCGCGACGATCTACGCGTCCGGGACGATCACGGTGTCGAACCAGACGGCGATCTGCCCGGTCACCGGCTGCAACGCGAGCTGGGACCCGAACACGAACCTGCTTGCGTTCGTCGCCGGCTCGCTACGAAACGAGGCCACCGGCTTCACGATCGGCAACAACTCGACCTTCGAGGGCGCGGTCTACTGTGTGAACGACTACCTCGCCGGGAACAACACGACCATGTGGGGGCCCGTGGTGGCGCGCCAGATCTCGATCTCGAACTCAAGCTTGAATGACTTTCCGCCGATCTGGAACCTGATGCCCGGAATGCCGTCCTCGTATCAGACCGTCACGACGGTCAGCATCGTCCCAGGGAGCTGGAGCTCGTGACCTTTGCGGTGCTCGCTCTGGCGCCGGGTCTGGCGCTGGGGTCGTTTCTCAACGTCGTCGCCGCCCGCGTGCCGCTGAGGCGCTCGCTCGTGCGCCCGGGCTCGGCGTGCATGACCTGCGGCCACGAGCTCGCGTGGTACGAGAACGTGCCGCTCCTTTCCTATCTCGCGCTGCGCGGCCGCTGCAAGTCCTGCCACGCGCCGATCTCGCTGCGCTATCCGGCGGTCGAGCTCATCGCCGCACTCCTCGTGGGCGGCTGCGTCTGGAAGTTCGGGCTCCACGCGGAGGCGCTCGTCGCGTCGTTCTTCTGCCTCGTCCTCGTCGCCTTGTCGGCCACCGATCTCGAGCACCGGATCATCCCGAACCGGATCGTGCTGCCGGCCGCTGCCATCGTCCTCGCCGCGCAGACCGCGGTGAAGCCGAGCCCGGAGTGGGCGATCGCCGCCGCCGGCGCCTCAGGCGCCCTGTTCCTCGCCGCCCTCGCCTATCCAGGCGGGATGGGGATGGGCGACGTGAAGCTCGCCCTCCTCCTCGGCGCGATGCTCGGCCGAACAGTGCCGATCGCGCTCCTCCTGGGGATGGCCGCCGCGCTCGTGCCCGGCCTCGTCCTGCTCGCCCGCCACGGCTCGAAGGCCCGGAAGATGGGGATCCCGCTCGGGCCGTTCCTCGCCCTGGGCTCCGTCGTCGCCCTCTTCGCCGGGCACCCGCTCCTGCACCTGTATCTGCACCACTAACGCTTTCCGGAGCTCCTGCCGATACCTCCTTTGAGGGATCGACGCATGAGCGACCAGGAATTCGACCCCACCGTTCTTCGTACGCCCGTGCCGGCCGCGGGTGGGCTGCGCGCGCCTCTCGGCGCCGAGTACGGCGTCGACGAGACGGCCGAGCTCGTGGTCGACCTGCTCGGCGAGACGCAGCTCGTCTCCCCGGACAAGCTCGCGCTCGTGCGTGGGCGTGCGCGCCAGGTCGGCTCGGTCTCGCGTGCGCTCGTCGACGAGGGCGTCGCGCAGAGCGAGGGCATCGCCCGGATGCTCGCCGCGCGCCACCAGCTTCCGCTCATCGACCTCGCACTCACCGGCGTGAACGACGAGGCGGCGAACATCGTGCCGCTGCACGTGCTCGAGCGCGTCGTTGCGATCCCATACGCGTTCAAGGGCGACGTCCTTCAAGTCGCAGTTGCCGACCCGTCGAACCTGCACGGGATCGACGAGCTGCGGCTCGCGACCCGGCATCCGATCGAGCTCGGCATCGCGTCCCGCGAGGACGTCGTCGCCGCCGTTCGCCGCCTCGTGCGGACCTCGGAGGCATTCGGCGCACGGCTCGCGATCGCGGAGGAAGTAGCCGAGCTCGAGATCCAGGAGGAGCAGACCGACCTCGAGGTCGACGACGGCGTCTCCGACGTGCCGCTCGTGCGTCTCGTCAACTCGATCCTCTTCCAAGCGGCTGAAGACGGCGCCTCGGACATTCACTTCGAGCCGCAGGAGGACTCGCTCGTCGTTCGCTTCCGCATCGACGGCGTGCTCCAAGAGATGCAGCGCATCCCGAAGCGGATGACGCCGGGCGTGACGACCCGCCTGAAAGTGCTCGCGAAGCTCGACATCGCCGAGCGCCGCAAGCCGCAGGACGGCCGCATCTCGGTGAACGCCGCAGCCGCCGGGCGCCTGCTCGACGTCCGCGTCGCGACGCTTCCAACCGTCGAAGGCGAGACGGTCGTCATGCGCCTCCTCGACAAGTCGCGCCGGCCGCCGACGCTGAGCGAGCTCGGGCTCTCGGATGCGATGCGCGACCAGCTTTCCCAGCTCGTCTCGCGCGCGACCGGAGCGCTCCTTGTCACCGGGCCGACGGGATCGGGCAAGTCGACGTCGCTCTTCGCCTGCCTCAGCCAGATCAACCGGCCGGAGATCAACATCATCACGGTCGAGGATCCGGTCGAGTACCGGCTCACCGGCGTCAACCAGGTGCAGATCAACAACCGCGCCGGCATGACGTTCGCGGCCGCGCTGCGCTCGATCCTCCGCTCCGACCCCGACGTCGTCATGGTCGGCGAGATCCGGGACGGCGAGACCGCGAAGATCTCGATCGAGGCAGCGCTCACCGGTCACCTCGTGCTCTCGACGCTGCACACGAACGACGGCCCGAGTGCGCTCACGCGTCTGAACGAGATGGGCGTCGAGCCGTTCCTCACCGGAGCCGCCGTCAGCGGCGTGCTCGCCCAGCGGCTCGCGCGCAAGCTCTGCTCGCACTGCTGCGAGATGTACACGCCGTCCGTCGAAGAGCTCCTCGCGGCCCGCGTCTCGCCCGACGTGGCCGCGTCCGTGGACGGGATGGCCTTCTACCGCAAACGCGGCTGCCCGCGCTGCGGCCAGACCGGTTACCGCGGCCGGATCGGCATCTTCCAGATGCTCGAGATGACCGAGGACCTCGCGTCGCTCGCGGCCTCGAAGGCGAGCCGCGACGAGATCGAACGCGCAGCGCTCAGCACCGGAATGCGCACGCTCTGGGACGACGGCCTCGCGAAGGTCGCGAGCGGCCTCACGTCCGTCGAAGAGCTCGCCCGCGTCGTGCTCTAGGTTAGAGCGACGCGCTCCGCAGTCGCGAGCATCTCGCGTCCGACGGGCTGAACGCCGACCGCGGTCAGGAGCAGGCCCGTCGACAAGCGCTCGGCAACGCCCCATTCCCAGATCGCCAGCTCGTCGAGCTCCATGTGCGCTGCAAGCCAGCGCGAGCGCTCTCTTGGATCGCCGACGAGGAGGTCGGCCGGGTCCTCGCGCATGAGGATCCCCATGTCGTACTCCGGCTCTGCCAGCAGGCCGTCTGGATCCACGAGTTTGAACCCACCGTTCGACTCGAGGGCGTTCCATTCGTGGACGTCGCCGTGGACGAGCACGGAGCGCTCGTCGCGGTGCGCCTCGCTTCGCCGTCGAGCGCAAGCCAGTGCGTAGTCGACCGCTCGTTCCGAACACGGGCGATCGAGCTCGTTCCAGCTGGCGGCGATGAACTCTGCGAGCCAACGGCCTTTGTCCGCGCCGTTCGGGAGGCCACAGTCGAGAGCGGGCCTCCAAACGAGGGCTGCCGTCGCGCAGAGGATCTCGTGGCGCGTGCGGATCGGCAGCCCGAGCATGTAGAGCGGCCGGCCGAGCTGCTCGAGCAAGAGAGCGCCGCGCTCCGCCTGTGCACGCAACAAGCGGACGCATCCGATGCCGTCGGCCAGTCGCAGCGCAGTGATCTCGTTCGCGGCCGCATCACCGTCGCGTGGAACGATGAGTTTCAAGACGGCCGGAGTGCCGTCAACGCAGGTCACATCGATCACGAGCGCTTCGGTGGAGTGCTCGTACACGTTGCCGAGGGTGATTCCCCACTCGTCCTCGAGCTCCGCCGTCAGTGCCGGCAGATCGTCCAGCCACCTCTCCGCGCCTGCGGCCAGCGCCTTGCGGCGAACGACGTCCGTGATCTGGACCACGGACGCATTCTCGCCCGTGGGCTACTCGGCGAAGACGTCGCAGCCGAGATACATGAGCGACTCGACCGCTTCGGTGACGAACGCCGTCGCCGCTCGTGCGCTCGGGAACGTGTACGGACCGGGCCGGGTCGAGCCGCCGGCGAGGGCGGGGAAGACCTCGGCCTCGACGACGCACGAGCTGCCGTAGTCGACCGCGCGCAGGCGGGCGACCGAGCGGCCGTCGCGCTTCGCATGGCGCACAAAAAGCTCGCGCGCCTGCACGTCCGGGAACGAGCTCACGGCGTCGATGCGCCGAGCACCGGCGCCGTCGCGGATGCCGCGGCGGCCTGCGCGACAGCGTCGCGGTCTGCGAAGCCGTCGATGCGCTGCACGAGTGAGCCGGGCCGGCGGTAGATGAGCAGGCCGGGATCGGGGAGGAGGCCGCCGCCGGGCAGAAGGGTGGTGAGCGGACCGGCGACGTTGGCGTCGAGCACGCTGACGCCGAGGAAGCCGACGTGCGCGGCGGCCGCTCCGGCGCGCGCCTCGGCGAACGAGACGGCGTCGGTGATGGACTGCGGGTCTACGAGCGAGACGACGACGATCCGGTGCTTGTGCAATGCGTTCACGAGCGGCATCGGCAGACCGTTGGCCGCGACGAGCGCGGGCGCCTGCTTCGCCGGCTTCGGGCGCACTGCCGTATGCGGGGTGGGCTTCGCCGCTGCCGCGCGCGTCTTGTGGCTCAATTTGGCAGGCCGCTCGACGATCGGCGGGGCCGCGCTCGGCGAATGGTGCTTCAGGGTCAGCGCCGCGCCGCCGAAGAGGGCGGCGAGCAGGCCCACGAGCGCGAGGAGCTGGATCGGGCGGCCGACGGTCAGGCTCACCCTTTCCCTATCGGCAGCCGGGAACCCAGGCTTTACGACGCGTAGCAGTCGCCGTTCGGGGCTCCTCCGAGGGTCATCGTCTTCCCCGTTGTGATCGGCCCGTTCGGGCCGTGCTTGGCGGCGTACCAGACGCCGATCACGACGTAGGCGCAGTAATCCGTCGACGTGGTGAGCCCCGCTGCCGGTGCCCAGCCCGTCGGATCGAAGTAGTAGCTCGAGGTCGAGATCGAGGCGTCGTACTTCGACTGGAGCAACGAGATGACGTCGTGGCCGCCGCCGGCCCAGGTGTCGTTGTACCCCGTGTCGGCGTTCGTACCGGTGCCTGCGGCGTCGCTTCCGTTCCAGTCCGGATCAGTCGCGGTCGGCGCGCCCGGGTAGTTGTTCGCGTCATAGCGCTCGATGTCGCGGGTGAGCACGCCGATGTCAGTGGAGGCGGCCGTCTGGTTGGCGCGGTCCTGGAAGCCGAGGTAGGCCGGGGCCGCGACCGACGTGAGGATGCCGAGGATCGTCGCGACGAGCAGGAGCTCGATCAATGTGAACCCGCTCTCCTCGCGGACAAGCCGCGCTCCGATCGCATGCCGCATGGGAGGTGTATCGGCAGGCGTTCCCCCAAAGGGTTAGCCCCATCTGAGGGTAAAAGAGAGGGCGCGGTCTCCCGCGCCCTCTCCTCGAACTGCGATGCCGCGTTGGTTACGGGATCGTGTCGTGGTCGCCTGCGACGGAGCCGACGTAGGCGGTCTTGTCGCAGTTGCCTACGGCGTCCATCGTGGCCTTGGGGCCGTAGCTGATGGTCGCGGTGCCGCCGGTGCCGCCCGTGTACCAGGCGTAGTTGTTGCCACCGTCTTCGCTGTCGGTG
>DASSXM010000054.1:0-25959 GCA_035703805.1 Gaiellaceae bacterium
CGCCGCATCGAACGCCGCTTGTAGGAGAACCGGCGCCCGCGCGGAACCGCAGCTGTCCATGCTGGCAGCGATCGCACGCGCGCTCGAGGAGCGCGACCAGACGCAGGGCCACGGCACGCGCGTCGCCGCCCTGGCGGAGCCGGTCGCCGAGAGGCTCGGCTGGGAGCCCGGACGCCTCCGTGAGCTGCGCCTCGGTGCGGTGGTGCACGACATCGGCAAGCTCACCGTCCGTCAGGAGCTCCTGCGCAGGCGGGACCGCTCGCGCTCGAGGAGCTGGAGGAGATTCGCGAGCATCCGCGCGCAGGCGCCGCGCTCGTCACGCCGCTACGTTCAGCACGCACCGCGTTGCCGTACGTGCTCTTCCATCACGAGCGCTGGGACGGCGGCGGCTATCCGTCCGGATTGCGCGCACACTCGATTCCGCTCGAGGGACGTCTGCTCGCGATCGCCGACGCGTATGACGCGATGACGTCCGCGCGTCCGTACCGCCCTGCGCTGTCGACGGCGTCGGCGCTCGCCGAAGTCGCCGAGTGTGCAGGCACGCAGTTCGACCCGCACCTCGTCGATCTCTTCATCGACGCCTGGGTCGAGCCGATGAAAGTCGCGGTTTGAAACGGCTGCGACCTGACTGAAGTCAGGTCGCGGATTCACCGCGACCAGGTCTCCGACCTGGTCGCATTCCTTTAAAGGGTCGCCCAGACGTCGAGCTTCGCGCGCACGCGCGCAATCACCTCGTCGGTGAACTCCGTCGTACCGAGGTCGCCGTTGAGATCGGCGGTGCGCGCACCGGCTGCGACCGCCTCGAGGCACGCCTCGCGGATCGCCCGTCCCGCGTGCTGCGCGCGCTCGCCCGCATGCGAGAGCAGCGCCGCGCCGGCGAGGATCATCGCCATCGGGTTCGCGACGTTCTTCCCCTGGAGCGACGGCGCGGTTCCGTGCGCCGCCTCCGCCATGATCGCCGCCGGCTCGAAGTCGTCCTCGAATGCGACGAGCAGCGACTCCGACCCTGCAATCGACCCGAAGAGCGGGAGCACGAGGTCGGAGAGGATGTCGCCGTCCCGGTTGAGCGCCGGGATGACCAGCGGATCGCCGGAGCTCGAGATGAGGAGCGCGAACGTCGCGTCGATGAGCTGCGGTTCGTAGGGAACATCGGGATGCCGCTCGGCCGCCGCGTCCATCTCTTCTTTCAGCATTCCTTCGTACGTCGGGCTGACCGTGTACTTCGGCCCGCCGAAGACCTTCGCGCCAGTGCGCTCCGCCTGCCGGAACGCGAACTCGCTCACCGCGCGGCAGATTCGGCGCTCGATCCGCTCGGTGCGATACGCGACCTCGTAGTCGCCTTCACCCTCGCGCCACTCCTTCGCGCCGTACGCGTCGCCGACTGCCATGCGCACGATCGAGATCGGCGCATGGACGCCGCCGAGCGGCATGACACCCGGAATGCGCCGGCCGGTGCGGACGATCACCTTGCCGCCGATCTCCTCGCGCAGGATCCGATTCGGCGAGCCGATATCGCCGCGCCCTTCGGGAGTGACGGTCGCCGCCTTCAGGCCGAGACCGCGGCCGCGAATGGCGGCAGCCGCCTCGTGGACGACGCCGTTGCTCGTCCTCCGGCGCGATTCGAGCGAGAGATCGAAGCGCGGGAACTCGAAGTCGAGCTCGATTACCTCCGGCGCGAGGACGCGGAGCGCCTCCTCCAGCAGCTCCTGACCGGTCTGGTCGCCCTCGAGGACGACGATCGTGTTCTCGTCTCGCATCGGGTGGGCAGTGTAGATGGGCCATGGGGTGGACTCGCGCAGGCCGCAAGAGCACGTTTCGCTACGTCGACGCGCATGGACGCGTCATCACCGACGCGGCGCAGATCGCGCGGATCGAAGCGCTCGCGATCCCTCCGGGGTGGCGCGACGTCTGGATCTCGCCGCGCGCGAACGCGAAGCTGCAGGCGACCGGCTACGACAGCGCCGGCCGGAAGCAGTACGTGTACCACGCCGACTATCGCGCGGCGCAGGAGGAGGCGAAGTTCGATCGCCTGATCCACTTCGCCGAGCGGCTGCCGGCATTGCGCGCGGCGATGGCGGAGCATCTGGACAGTGGCGATCTCGAGAAGGATCGTGTCTGCGCGATCGCGCTGCGCCTCATAAACCTCGGCCTGTTCCGCGTCGGCACCGATCGCCACGCACGCGACTCGCGGACGTACGGCATCACGACGCTCACGAAGCGCCATCTCTGCGTGAAGGGCAAGCGGATCTCGCTCGAGTTCATCGGCAAGCAGAAGATCGAGGTGCGAACCTCACTTGTCGACGACGAGCTCGCGGCCGCGCTGCGCGAGCTGCTGGAGGTGCCCGGTGCCCGCGTCTTCCGCTACCGCCGCGACGGTGAGCTGTACAACCTCACCGGCGAGCGACTGAACGACTACGTGAAGGAGCATCTCGGCCCGGAGTTCACGGCGAAGGACTTCCGCACCTGGGGTGGGACGCTGCTCGCGGCGATCGCATTCGCCGAGCAGGCGGCGCGAGAGCAGGCGCCGACGAAGCGATCCGTCACCGCAGTGATGCGCAGGGTTGCCAAAGAGCTCGGAAATACGCCTGCGGTCGCCCGCGCGTCCTACGTCTCACCTGCGGTCGTCGAGCAGTATCTCGACGGACGAACACTGGAGGATTTCCGGCCCCGGCATTTGCGCGTCGTCGGCGCACGCCAAGTGGAGCTCGATCCCGAAGAGCAGGCGCTTCTCACCCTGCTGCGCTCGGCGCGCATTAGGCGGGCGAGAAAGGCGGCGTAATTTCCACTACGATTTCCCTTATGGCCAGAAAAACAGTTCTCGTATGTGACAAGTGCGCGAAGGAAGTCGAAGACGGAAAGGGGGCCGTGATGCGGATCACGTTCACGGACGCCCGCCGTGGCGCAAAGCAGGCCGACCTTTGCGACGACTGCTCAGGCGCGATGCCCGGCCGCTCGGTCGCCCGCCGCGGCCGTAAGCCGAAGTCCGCCGCGGCGGCCTGAACCGCCGGCATCGCGCTAGCACTGCAGGCCGGAGCTAACGCTAAGCGCTAGCGACGGCCGAACTCATGCGGTCGGGAATGGCGAAGCCACCACCGACCGCGCGTCGCCTCCAGTCGCTCAGCAGTTGAAAAGGGACGACGGCTTTGCCGTCGTCCGCTCCCGCGAAGCGGCAACCTCAACTGCGCAAAATGCGCGGCATTTTGCGCAGCCTTCTCGAGTAGCGTCGGCACCCCGCTCTACGATGGGAAGGTGCCGCTCAGCCTCATCGCTGGGCCTGCAAATGCGGGCAAAGTCGAGCTTCTGCTCGAGCGCTATCTGGCCGCGCTCGAGCGCGAGCCACTCCTCATCGTGCCCAACCGGTCGGACGTCGATCGCGTCGAGCGCGAGTTGCTCGCGCGGCGCCCGGCGCTGCTGGCCGGCTCGATCGGCACGTTCGACGACGTCTTCGAGCGCATCGCCGGCGCGCGGCCGTCGATTTCCGCGGCGCAGCGCGCCCTCCTCGTCCGCCGCGTCCTTGCATCTGCGCAGCTCGACGGCCTGGCGGCCTCGGCGCGGTTCGGCGGGTTCGCGGACGGCCTGCTCCAGGTGCTCGGGGAGCTCGAGTCCGGATTGCTCGATCCGAGTGAGCTGGAAGGCGATCTCTCGTCGCTGTACGCCGCGTATCGCGCGGAGCTCGACCGGCTCGGGCTCTTCGATCGCGACCTGCTTCGCCGGCGCGCGGCGGAGCGCTTGCAGTCGGATCTCGATGCGTGGCATGGCGAGCCGGTCTTCGCGTACGGCTTCGAGGACCTGACCGGCGCCGAGTGGGCGCTACTCGAGGCGCTCGCTGCGCGCACCGAGGTGAGTGTTTCGCTCCCGTACGAGCCGGGCCGGCCCGCGTTCGCGTCGTTGCAGCGTACGGCCGAGGACCTGCAGCGGCTCGCGGGGGCGCGCATCGAGGAGCTGCCGCCGCAGTACGGCGACTCTGCGCATCCCGCGATCGCGCATCTCGAGCGCGCGTTGTTCACGGACGGCACGATCGAGCCGGTTCCGATCGATGGCGCGATTCGCTTCTTCGAAGGCGCCGGCATTCGCGGCGCGCTCGAGCTCGTCGGCGAGGAGCTGCTCGATCTCCTCCGCGCCGGAACGCCGGCGGAGCGGATCGGAATCATCTGCGCGAGCACCGAGCGCCTGCGCGCGCCGCTCGAGACCGCGCTCGGTACGCTCGGCGTGCCGTACTCGATCGACGGCGAAGTGCGCCTCGCGCAGACGCCGTACGGCCAGGCGCTCGTTGCGCTGCTCCGCTTCGCGTGGCTCGGCGGCACACGGCGCGATCTCTTCACGTACCTGCGCTCGCCGTTCTCCGGCATCGACCGGCGCGGCGTCGACTTCGTCGAAGGGAGGCTGCGCGGTCGCGCGATTCAGACGCCCGAGCGTGTCGTCGAGGAGTCGGAGAAGCTGCGCGGCTCGCCGCTCCCCGGTCTCGCCGAGGTGCGCGACGCCGCCGATCCGGTCGAAGCGGTACGAGAGCTCTCACAGCGCATGCTTCGCAATGCACACGGCGTCGACACGCCGCCGGTGGGCGAGTCGTCGCGACTCGACCTGCGCGCGTCCGAGACGGTGACGCGACTGCTCGCGGAGCTCGAGCGCTGGCGAACGCTCACCGGCGAGCTCTCGCGCGACGACATGATGAGCGCGCTCGAACGCCAGACGCTGCGCCCGATGCGCGGTGACGAGCCGGGCCGAGTCGCGGTCGTCGACCTCCTGCGCGCGCGCACGCGCCGGTTCGACTCCGTCTTCATCCTCGGCCTGGAGGAGGGGAGCCTGCCGCGGCGTGGGAGCTCGTCTCCGTTCCTCGACGACGACACGCGCCGCACCCTCGACGAGAACGGCGCTCGCTTGCTGCGGCCCGACTCGGTCAGCCGCGACCGCTACCTCTTCTACACCGCGTGCACGCGGCCGCTCGACCGCATCTACTTCGTGCGCGAGGCGGCGAGCGACGAGGGCAGCCCGCTCGAGGCGAGCCCGTTCTGGGACGAGGTGCAGGCGGTCTTCGATCCCGAGGACGTCCGTCGCTGGACGCGACGGCGGCCACTGTCGTCGCTCACGTGGCGGATCGACGATGCGCCGACCGAGCGTGAGCGGCTGCGAGCGCTCGCCGAACTAGCCGCGCGCGACGCGAAGGGCGCGCGCGCGCTCGCGGAGACGAACGGCTGGCAACGGCGGCTCGACCGGGCGGTGCGCGCGTTCCGCCGCGAGACGAAGATCACGCATCCGCTCGTGCTCGAACAGCTCGGCTCGAAGGACGCGTTCAACGTGACGGAGCTCGAGCGATTTGCCGACTGCTCCTCGGCATGGTTCGTCGAGCGGTTCCTCGACCCGCGCTCGATCGACCAGGAGGTCGACGCGAAGCTGCGCGGTTCCGTCGCACATAGTGCGCTCTTCAAGTTCTTCACGCGCTTCCCGAAGGAGCTCGCGGTCGAGAAGCTCGAGGAGCGGATCGCCGACGACGCCGTGCGCCTGATGCGCGCTTGCCTGGACGAAGCGATGCAGGGCGTGCGCATGGAGATGACCGAGATGCAGATCCGCGAGCTCGACCAGACGTTGTGGCGGGATCTCGAGGTCGTCGTGCGCGAGGAATGCGAGTCGCCGTCCCAGCTCGTCCCGCGGCGCTTCGAAGTCGCGTTCGGGAGTGAGCGCGCTGCCCCTGAGCTGCAACGCGGGCTCGACCTCGGCGACGGTGTGACGCTCACCGGGAAGATCGACCGCATCGACGTCGACCCGTTCAGCGCGCGCGGGATCGTGCAGGACTACAAGTCCGGCAAGCGCGCCCACTCGGCGGTGGAGATCGAGCGGGAGATGCGGCTGCAGATTCCGCTGTACATGCTCGTCCTGCGCGATCTGGTGGGGATCGAGCCGCTCGGCGGCCTCTACCGGCCGCTCGCCGGGGAGCGGAAGCCGCGCGGGCTCCTGCGCAAGAGCGAGAACGAGGTGCTGCCGGGCTACACGAAGACGGACTACCTCGAGGAGGACGCCTTCTGGGCCGCGGTCGAGAGCGCGCAGGCAACCGCACAGCGGCTCGCCGGCCGCATCCGCGCCGGCGACGTCGAGCACGATCCGAAGGGCGGCGACTGCCCGCAGTGGTGTGACCTTTGGCCCATGTGCCGGGTGCCACGCGCATGAACGAGCAGCAGCTCGCAGCCGTCGAAGCGACGGGGGAGGTCTTCGTCTCCGCCGGCGCCGGGACCGGCAAGACCGCCGTGCTTGTCGAGCGCTTCGTGCGTGCGGTCTGCGACCGCGGACTCGACGTCGACTCGATCCTGGCGATCACCTACACCCGCAGAGCGGCCGGCGAGCTGCGGACGCGCATCCGCGCCGAGCTCGGAGCGCGCGGGCGCAACGATCTCGCGCGCGAGCTCGACGGTGCGTGGATCTCGACGATCCACGGCTTCTGCATGCGCCTGCTCAAGGCGTACCCCTTCGCTGCTGGGCTCGACCCGCGTTTCCGCGAGCTCGACGACGCGCAGGGCGCCGTGTTGCGCAGCGAGTCGTTCCAGCTCGCGCTCGCGGAGTTCTGCGCCGGCGGCGATCCCGAGCGGCTGCGGCTGCTCGCGACGTACAGCGCGACCGGCCTGCGGAAGATGCTGACGGGCGTGTACGAGACGCTGCGCTCCGCCGGGCGTGACCTCGAGCTCGGGTCGGGCGGAGGAGTCGACCTTCCCGCGCGGCTCGAGGACCTACGCGAAGCGGCGAAGGCACTTGACCACGAGACTGCCGCGCTGTTGCTGGCGCAGCTCGACCGCGACGCGCGGCCCGACCGGCTGCTCGACCTGTCCGACTTCAGAATCCGCGCTGATCGCGCGCTCGCGTATGAGGAGGCGCGCCGCGCCGTGCAGCAGGCGGCGCTCGACGAGGCCGCCTCGCGTGACCGCGCGCTTCTGCAGGAGCTTCTCGAGCGCTTCGCGGCCGCGTACGCCGAGGCGAAGGGACGCGAGTCGGCGCTCGACTTCGAAGACCTTCAGCTGCACGCGCGTGACCTGCTCCGCGACCACCCCGATATCCGGGAGCGCGAGCAGCTCCGCTTCCGCTCGATCATGGTCGACGAGTTCCAGGACACGAACCGTCTGCAGACCGAGCTCGTCGACCTGCTCTGCGGGGCGGGTACAGAGATCTTCTTCGTCGGCGACGAGTTCCAGTCGATCTACGGCTTCCGGCACGCGGACGTCGGCGTCTTCCGTGAGCGGCGCGAGCAGGCGAAGCAGCTGTTGCCGCTCACGCTCAACTACCGCTCGCGGCCGGAAGTGCTCGCCGCCGTGAACGAGTTGTTCGGTGCGCACTTCGGCGACGAGTTCCAGCCGCTCGCGGCCGCCGCGGAGTACCCCGACCCGGTGTTCGGCCATCCCGTCGAGCTGCTCGTCACCGACAAGGAGAGTTACCGCGACACGGGCGTCTTCTGGCGGCGGGCCGAGGCGCGTGCCGTTGCGAGGCGTGTGCGCGAGCTGGTCGATGCCGGCGCGGCGACGCCGGGCGACATCGTCATCCTCTTTCAGGCCGGCACGGACGCGGAGATGTACGAGGACGAGCTTCGCCGTGCGGGACTGCCGACGTACCGCGCGACGGGCAAGGGCTACTTCGGGCAGCAGCAGGTCGTCGACCTGCTCGCGTATCTTCGGCTCCTGCAGAACCGGTACGACGACCGCGCGCTCCTGAGCGTGCTCGCGTCACCGTTCGTCGGCGTGTCGAACGACGCGCTCGCGCTGCTGCGGCGTGCGGCGTCCAAGCGGCCGCTCTTCGCCGGCCTCGAGCGCAGCCTGCCGCCCGGCCTCTCGGAGCGCGACGAGCAGCTCATGCTCGCGTTCCGGCAGCGGTACGATCGGCTCGCGGCGGCGCTGCCCCGGCTCTCGCTCGAGCGGCTCTGCGAGCGCATCGTCACCGAGCACGACTACGACCTCGCCGTGCTTGCGCAGTGGGACGGGCGGCGGCGGTACGCGAACATGCGCAAGCTCGCGCGTCTCGCGCGGTCGTACGAAGAGCTGCGCGGCCCGGATCTCGAAGGCTTCGTCCGCTTCATCGCCGAGCAGGAAGCGGTCGGCGCGCACCAGCTCGAAGCGGTCGCCGAGGAAGAGGGCGCCGACACCGTTCGTTTGTTGACGATTCATGCAGCGAAGGGTCTCGAGTTCGAGGTCGTGATCGTCGCGGACGCGGGACGCGATAAGGCGCCGCCGTCGCCCGACGAGATCCTCGCGCTGTCGGACGGCCGCTTCGGCTTCCGCGTTCCGGATCCGGTGACCGCGACGCGGCGCGGAGCGTTCGACTACGACGAGGTGAAGGATGCGCGGCTCGCGGAGCAGGACGCGGAGAAGCTGCGGCTGTACTACGTCGCGATGACGCGGGCGAAGGCGCGGCTCATCGTCTCCGGCGCGATCGATTTCAGGCGCGCCGGGGCCAGGCCCGAGACTTTCGGCGAAGCGGAGCGATCCTCCGAACGACAGGGGCCTGGCCCCGGTCAACTTCTCAAGTCCGCCGACGCGTCGACGCCGATCGGTTGGGTGCTCGGACGGCTCGACGCGACGGCGGAGCTCGCCGCCGCGGGCGACGCGCCCGTGGAGATCGAGCGCAACCTCGCGCGCCTCGTGCTGCGCGCGGACCGCTATCGCGAAGGCGACTGGACGGAGCACGAGGTCGCCGCTGCCGAGGAGGAGGCCGGCCAGCTGATGCTCTTCGTCGCGCCCGAGGATGTTGCGACGCCGGCCGCCCCGGAGCTGCCCGCACTCGTCGCGCCTCCCGAACCGCCGCTCTTCCGCGTCCGCCGGCTCTCGTTCACCGCGCTCTCGACGTTCGAACAGTGCTCGTACAAGTACTACGCGCTCTACGCGGCCGGCATGTCGGAGCGTAGGGTCGAAGGTGTCGGTGACGGCGGGATGCGCGCCGTGGAGATCGGCAGCGCCGTGCACGAGCTGCTCGAGGGGATCGACCTCGCTGCGCCGGTCGTGCCCGAGATCGAGGACGAACGGATCCGCGGCTTCGTGGCCGCGTACACCGAGTCAGAGCTCGCGCAGCGCGTCGCAGCGCTGACGAACGTGCAAAAGGAGCGTCACTTCACGTTCGAGCACGACGGCGTGCTCGTCCACGGGTACATCGACGTCTTCCACTTCGACGGCAAGCGCGCGCTCGTCGTCGACTACAAGACGAACCTCATCGGCGAGTCGTCGCCGGAGGAGATCGTCGAAGCCGACTACCGGCTGCAGCGCCTTGTCTACGCGCTCGCGTGCTTCCGCGCCGGCGCGGACGAGGTCGAGGTCGTGTACCACTTCCTCGAGCGGCCGGACGCCGTCGTGTCGACGACGTTCACGCGTGACGAGGCGGCCGCGCTCGAGGCCGAGCTCTCCGCCGGGATCGCGCGCATTCAGGCGGGCGAGTTCCGCCCGACGCCGAGCGAGCTCGCATGCTCCGGCTGCCCGGCCCTCGACCTCGTGTGCGCCGGGCCGCGGCTGTGGGGCGGCGACCGGCCGCCGGCACTCGTCGGTGCCGCGTAGCTTCGTCAAGGAGGCGCGCAGGCGCGTCGGCCCGAAGCGCGCACGAATCCGGCCGGTGGTCGAGCGGCTCGCCGTCGAACACGCGGATGCGGCGATCGCTCTGACGTTCCGTAGCCCGCTCGAGCTGCTCGTGTCCGTGATGCTCTCGGCGCAGACGACGGACGTGAACGTCAACCGCGTGACGGAGAAACTGTTCGAGAAGTACCGGGCGCCGGAGGATTATCTCTCCGTGCCGGCGGAGGAGCTCGAGCGCGACATCTTCGCGACCGGCTTCTACCGGCAGAAGACGAAGGCGCTGCGCGGGACGATGCAGATGCTCATCGAGCGCTACGACGGCGAGGTGCCGCAGACCCTCGGCGAGCTCGTGCAGCTACCCGGCGTCGCGCGCAAGACGGCGAACGTCGTCTCGTCCGAGCTCGGGCACGGCGAGGGAATCGTCGTGGATACGCACGTGCGGCGGCTGTCGCAGCGCCTCGGCTTCACGAAGGAAGAGGATCCGGTGAAGATCGAGCGCGATCTCCTCAAGCTCGTGCCGCGCGAGGACTGGGCGCGTTTCCCGCATCTCCTCATCTGGCACGGAAGGCGTGTGTGCGACGCGCGCAAACCACGGTGCGAGGATTGCGTCGTGAACGACCTCTGTCCGTCGAGCCGTGTCGAGACCTGAGCTTCATCCCGCGACGCGCGGGTTCGGCCTCGCGGCAGACGTGTACGAGCGGGGACGGCCGGACTATCCGAAGGCAGCGGTCAAGCGACTCGTGCAGCGGCTCGACCTGCGGCCGGGACGCACGGTGCTCGACCTCGCGGCCGGAACCGGGAAGCTCACACGACTGCTCGTGCCCAGCGGAGCGAACGTGCTCGCGGCCGAACCGATCCCGGAGATGCGCGCCGAGCTCGAGCGCCGTGTTCCGGAGGCGATCGCGCTGGGCGGGACGGCGGAGCGGATCCCGCTCGTCGACCAGTACGTCGACGCGGTCACGGTCGCGCAGGCGTTCCATTGGTTCCAGCCCGACCAGGCGCTGCGCGAGATCCGGCGGGTGTTGCGTCCGGGCGGCGGGCTCGCGCTCATTTGGAACACGCGCGACGATCGCAACCAGCTGAACCGGGCGATCTCGGAGATCATCGAGCCGCTCAGCCGCGACACGCCACGCCGGCGTCAGCGTGATGCGCGCACGATCCTCGACGAGAGTGGGCTCTTCACGAAGTGTGAGACAGCGCTCTTCAAGCACCGCCAGAAGCTCGACGAAGAGGGGCTCGTCGAGCGCGTGCTCTCGATTAGCTTTGTCGCGTCGGCGACGCGGTCGGTGCGCAACGACGTCGAAGCGCGCGTGCGCGGGCTCGCGCACGAAAGAGACGGCAACATCCGCCTGCCGTACGTGACCGAGGTGTACCTGGCGTTCCGGCCTAGTTGACCGAGGGGTCCTCGGGTATGCGGGCGACGAGCTCGTAGATGCCGCCCTTGCGGCGCAGCACGTCTGCCCACAGCACTTCGGGAAGATCCGTGAACGCGTCGTCTGCCTGCGCCTCCTCGACGATCCAATCTTCGCGCGCGAGCTCGTCCTCGAGCTGGCCAGCACCCCAGCCCGCGTAGCCGGCGAACACGCGTCGGCGCGTCGTCACCGGGACAACCTCGTGTGGATCGTCGAGCGCCGGAAAGCCGAGCGCGCCGAAGAGCGGCACGGCGGCGTCGCCGGGATCGAGAAACTCGCCGAGCACGAGCACCGCGTTCGGCTGCACGGGGCCGCCGAACCACACTTGCTCGCCGTCCTCGACGAGCGGTTCGAGCTCCGGAACGACCTCGGCGACGGCGGCGGGGGAGGGACGGTTGAGCACGAGCCCGGCGGAGCCCTCGTCGTTGTGTTCCGTGATGAGCACGACGGTGCGGTGGAAGTTCGGGTCGAGCAACCCCGGCGAGGCGACGAGCAGCTGGCCCGAGAGCGTCTCCATCACCGGCATTGTGACGGCTATAGTCCGCGCGTCGTCGAGGGGATGAGGCTCCCCTGAGTGTTCGAACCGCCCTCCAGGGCTGATGGCCTCTACCACCTGGAGGCTGGAACTGTGAGCGACCTTGCACTTGCGGCAGTTCTCGCGGGAGCGATCCTCCTCGCTTCGACGATCTCGGTCGAGCTCGGGCTTTCGGTCGCGCTCATCGAGCTGCTCGCCGGCGTGATCGTCGGCAACGCGGCGCATGTCGACGTCCCGAGCTGGCTGAGCTTCGTCGGGACGTTCGCCGGCATCGTGCTGACGTTCCAGGCCGGCGCCGAGGTCGATGTGCCGCAGCTGCGGCGTGAGTGGAAGGCGTCGACGTCGATCGGGCTCGTCTCGTTCTTCGCTCCGTTTGCGGTCGTGTCGCTCGTCGCGTACTACGGGCTCGACTGGTCCCGGCGGCAGTCCGAGATCGGGGGCCTTGCCCTCTCGACGACGAGCCTTGCTGTCGTCTACGCGGTGCTCGTCGAGACGGCGTTGAACCGCGAGCTCGTCGGCAAGCGCCTCATGTCTGCGACGTTCGTCACCGACATCGCGACCGTCACCGGCCTGACCGTGCTGTTCCTCAAGCCGACGGTCTGGATCGCGCCGTTCGCGCTCGTGTCGGTGGCACTCGTCGCCTGGTTGCCATGGCTCTCGTCGCACTTCTTCCCGCGCTACGGCAACCGCGTGATCGAGCCCGAGATCAAGCTCGTCTTCGCGTGCCTCTTCCTCTTGATGTGGCTCGGGTCGCGCGCGCACTCGCAGGCAGCGTTGCCGGCGTTCGTGCTCGGGCTCGCGATGTCGCGTTTCTACGCGTCGCACCGCATGGAACAGGACCGCATGCGCGTCGTGTCGTTCGCGTTCCTGACGCCGTTCTTCTTTCTGAAAGGCGGCATGAACGTGTCGACGAGTGCGCTATGGGCCAACCTTGGGATCCTCGGCGTGCTGTTCGCGGCGAAGATGGGACCGAAGCTCGTCGGCGTCTATCCGCTTGCGCGCCGCTACACGGCGCCGCATGCGACCTTCACGACGCTTCTCATGTCGACCGGACTCACGTTCGGGACGATCACGTCGCTCTACGGGTTGAACGCGCACATCATCGACCGCACGCAGTTCTCGCTGCTGATCGCCGTCGTCGTCCTGTCGGCGATCGTTCCGACCGCGATCGCGCAGCGCTTCTACCAGCCGCGCTCGGAGGCGCACCGCGATCTCACTGCGCCGGTGCCGCCGGCGCCTGCACCCGCGGAGTGAGCGCGATGAGCAAGCCGCCGTCCTCGTCGAGCGCAGGGAAGAAGTCGGCCGTAACCGGCTTCACGTGCCCGGAGCGGGCGCGCAGCTCGATCGCCTCGTTCAGCCGGCGTACGCCGTACTCGAGCGCGAGCTTCGCCGGGTTGCGCTCCTCCTCGAAGCCGGAGAGGCCAAGGCCGGTGACGACGTCGGCGCCGAGGAGATCCTCCTCCGACCAGCCGGTCAGCTCGAAGACGCCACGGCCGATCGCGAGGATCCGGCCCTCCTGGTCGCAGACGACGAAGCCGGCGGTCGGCGCCGGGTAGTAGTCGTCCTGCAGCTCGAAGAGGAAGCCGAAGCCGCAGTGGTGGCACGCGACCGCCTCGTCGTAGAGGCCTTCGTTGCGGTCGATGTCGACCGACCGCTGCTTGCAGTTCGGGCAGATGAAGTAGGGCACTAGCTCACGGTAGAGCTAGAACCAGTGTTTACGGCGGAAGAACCAGAGCTGTAGGACGGTTGTCCCGAGGATCAGCCCCCACGAGAACCAGTAGCCCCAGTACCAATGAAGCTCGGGGATGTGCACGAAGTTCTGGCCGTAGACGCCGACGATGAACGTCGGCACCAGCAGGAGTGACGCGACGATCGTCAGGCGTTTCATCACGTCGTTCTGGTCGTTCGCGATCTTCGACTGCTGATAATCGCGCACGCTCGCGAGTAGGTCGCGTGAGAGCTCGAGCCCGTCGGACGCGCGGAGGAGCTTGTCGTAGGCGGCGTTGAACGCGATCTCCACGTCGTGCGGAAAGACTTCCTCGCCCTGTTCGACGTCGATGCTTCCGTCGATCACCCGCCTGATCGCATCGCGCATCGGCGAGAGCGTTCGGCGGATGTGCAGCAGGTCGTGTCGCAGCGTCGATATCCGAGCTCGCGTCTTCGCCGCTTCCTGCATCTCGACGAGGTCTTCGAGCTCGTCGATCTCGCCGTCGAGCGCATCGACCAGGTCGAGGTAGCGCTCGGCGATCTCGTTGACGATGCGGTACGCGATCATGCCGGGCGAGTCGTCGGGCTTCACCGACTTGACGATCGACTCGAACTCGCACGCGTACCTCCCGGGCGGCGTCTTGCGCACGCTGAGGAGAGCGTCCTTGTGGATGACGAGGTCGACCTCCTGGTAGAAGATCTCGTCGTCCTCGGGGACGGCGACGGCGACGAGCAACACGCCGAAGACGTAGTCGCCATGGCTCTGGATCGTCGGCCGCGGCTCGTCCTCGTGCTTCGGCGCGGCGAGCAACAGCTCGAGCGCGGTGGGATCGAGGTCGGTCGGAGCCTGCTTACGCAGCTCTTCCGGGCTCGGGTCGACGAGGTCGATCCAGTTCGCGGCCATGCGGCCGCGATTCGACATGTCGGGCGTTAGACCTCTGCCGTCTCTGCGCTGCGCGTGCGAGCTTCCTCGTCGGCGAGATAGCGCTCGGCGTCGAGTGCGGCCATACAGCCGGAGCCGGCGGCGGTGACGGCCTGCCGGTAGATGTGGTCCTGCACGTCGCCGGCTGCGAAGACGCCGGGGATGTTCGTCGCGGTCGAGCTCCCTTGCGTGACGAGGTAGCCGTTCTCGTCGTGGTCGAGCTGGTCGACGAAGAGCGCCGTATTCGGATCGTGGCCGATCGCGACGAAGAGCGCGCCGGCGTCGACCTCGTGCGTCTCGCCGGTCTCGACGTTGCGGACGACGAGTCCGCTGATCGACTGTTCGCCGAGCACCTCTTCGACGGCGTACGGCGTGAGGAAGTCGATCTTGTCGTTCGCGCGGGCGCGGTCGACCATGATCGGCGACGCGCGGAACTCGTCGCGACGATGGACGAGCGTGACCTTGATGCCGAAGCGCGTGAGGAACAGCGCCTCTTCGAACGCGGAGTCGCCGCCGCCGACGACATAGATGTGCTGGTTCTTGAAGAACGCGCCGTCGCAGGTCGCGCACGCGGAGACGCCGCGGCCCTTGAGGCGCTCCTCGGAGTCGAGGCCGAGCCAGCGCGCGGTTGCGCCGGTCGCGACGATGACGGACTTGGCGCGGTACTCCTCGCCTTCGACGAAGACGCCGAACGGGCGCTCGGAGAAGTCGACGCTCGTGACGTTGTCGGTGACGAACTCGGCGCCGAAGCGTTCGGCCTGGCGGCGGAACTCGGCCATCATCTCCGGCCCCATGACGCCGTCCGGGTAGCCGGGGTAGTTCTCGACGTCGCTCGTAGCCATCAGCTGGCCGCCCCATTGGAAGCCCTCGATGACGAGAGGCTCGAGGTTCGCGCGCGCCGCATAGAGCGCAGCGGTGTACCCGGCGGGGCCGCCTCCGATGATGATCAAGTCGCGTGTGTCGATCATTCCGTTCCTTCCTGGATTTCCTTCTGCTGTATTAAACGACGGAAGGCGGAAGGACGTTCCCGGCCTGAATTTAGGCCGCGTCCAGGGCCCTTGGCAGGGTAGCGGGCGCCTCGGGGGCTCCCAGCTCGGCCTGCTCGTCGGCCGCCTGGTCGAGTCGCGTTTCGAAGCGCGTCAGGCGCTTCTCTGCCGCGGCGTACTTGCCCTGGGCGTTCGAGATGTGCTTGCCGACGAGGTCGAAGTCGTCTTTGAAGCGCTCGAAGTCGACCTGGAGCGCGGCGCAGTACGTCATGACTTCCTGGGCGCGCTGCTCGATCTGCATCCCCTTCAGACCGAGAACGATCATCTGGAGGTAGGCGGTGAACGTCGTCGCCGAGACGGGGAAGACGCGCCGCTCGTGCGCGTAGGCGAGGAGCGCTCCGGTCTTGCCGGAGATGAGCTCGTAGTGGATCGCCTCCGCCGGGATGTACATGAAGGCGAGGTCGAAGGTGCCGAGGTCGGGCCGGATGTACTTCGACGCGATCGCGTCGATGTGGCCCTTCACGTCGCGCGCGAACGCCTTCTCGTTCAGCTGGCGCTCCGCCTCGTCCTGCGCCTCGACCATCCGCTCGAAGTTGTCGAGCGGGAACTTCGCGTCGACGGGCAAGAGGTTGCCGGCGGCGCGGATGACGGCGTCGACGCGCTCGCCGGTCGAGAACGTGTACTGCAGCTCATACGCGTCGGGCGGCAGCCGGTCGCGGAGCAGGTTCTCGAGCAGCAGCTCGCCGAACCCGCCGCGGGCCTTCGGTGGGCGCAACGCTTGTTCGAGCCGGCCGAGGTCCTTCGCCCGGTCGAGCATCTCCGTGGTTGCTCGCTTCATTTCGCCGAAGCCCTCGTGAATCTGGTTCACCGTCTTCGCAGAGGTTGCGAGTCCACGGTCCAGCGTCTTCGTCACGTCGGCGAGCCGCCGGTCCATGTCGGCGTTGCGCCGATCGAGTTCGTCGGTGGTCTGCCTTCGCAGGGCATCGAGCTCACCGCGGAGCATCCGCGGGAGCAGCACGGCCGCGGCGGCGCAGGCGCCGATGACGAGAAGGGCGATGAGAGCGATACCGACCATGGGCCGAGGAACGGTACGCGGGCCACCGGACGGACCAAAGAAAATGCCGGCCCCGACCAACCCGAAGGTCCATCGGAACCGGCTCGCAGAGCGTATAAGCGGTTGACGTCCGGCGTCAAGCGGGAAAAACCCGCAAATTGCGACTTAGAGGCCGGCGGGGAACGCGAACGACTTGGGGATGTGCGCGGGCGGGGTGCCGGCCGCGATCACGATCTCCTGGTGCGGGCGGAGGATCAGGTGCGCAGCGTTCCCGAAGCCGGCGACGCCGTTCACCCACCAGCGCACGTGGCCGCAGTACCTGCCGAGGCAGTTCGCGGTCAGGCGAACGCTCCACTCCCCGAAGAACTGGCCGAGTGTGTACGGGCGGTTCTTCGCCGACTCGACGTGGATGATGCCGTCGGTCTGGTGCGTGTGCACCTCGGTGATGAACGAGTTGTCGTAGATCCCGATGAGGGCAGGCACGGTGACGTGCTTGCCGTCGACGTACACGTCGAGGTGCTGGTGGATGTGGAACGCGAGCGCTTCAGCCGAGAGCGGGTCGAGCTTGACGTCGGTCAGCCGCTGCTGGAGCTCACCGGCGCCGTTGTTCCATGGCGGCGCGCTCGTCTGCAGGCCGGTCATCGCCGAGAAGTCGACGTAGACCGGCTTGGCCGAGCCGCCCGACGCGAGCACGATCGCGAGCACGATGACGGCGATCACGACCGCGCCGCCGCCGGCGAACCAGCGGCTGTTGCCGCTTAGCCAGTCGTTGCGTCCCGCTCGGCTGCCCTTAGACCTGACCGGCGGCGGCGCGCTCGCCTGCGCGCGACGCATCGCCTTGCTTTTCTTGCCGCTGGGCATCGGCGGAGAAGCGTACCCTGGCGGCGCCGGGGTGGCGGAACTGGTCAGACGCGCCCGACTTAAAATCGGGTGCCTTCGGGCATGCGGGTTCGAGTCCCGCCCCCGGCATCCGTTCCTCAGCAGCAGTCGCAGCTCTCGCGGCGCCAGCTCTCCCGTCCTTCATGCGCGGCGACGCCGGCGATCACGAGCGCTGCGAGCGGGTCAGCCCACCACCAGCTGGCGAGCGCATTGGCCATGAGGCCGACGAGCAGGGCGATCGAGAGGTAGGCGCAGATCATGTTCTGTCCCGCCTCGCTGACCGTTGCGGATGAATCGAGCTGACGGCCAACGCTCCGCTTCGCGCGCGCAAGGAGCGGCATCGTCGGCGCTGTGAACGCCGCCAGCCCGATCCCGATCCACGATGTGTGCGGATGCTGACCGCCGGCGAGCGTGCGGATCGATTCCACCGCGACGTATGTCGCCAGGACGAAGTAGCTCGCGGCGACGAGCTGCTGCGCGCGGCGCTCTGCGGTCTCCGAGCGGAGGCGAGAGCCCGTGAAGAGCCAGATGATGACGAACCCGGAGAGGCCCTCGATCAACGAATCCGCGCCGAAGCCGATCAATGCGATCGACCCGGCGGCGATCCCGGCGCCGAGCGCGACGCCGAACTCGATCAGGTGCCACGCGTTGCCTCCCCATGCGAGCAGCCGCGCACGCCGCTGCAACCGCTCACGTGACTCCACAGACCGAGCGTAGCGGGGGAGCACCCGCAATACACTCCGCGCCGTGGCGAGGCTCGAAGAGGAACAGCAGCTCGAATGGGATTCCCCACTGTTCCTCATGGCGCGCGCCCAGCTCGAGCAGGCGCTGCCGCACGCGGATGTCTCGGCCATGGTCGCCGAGCGGCTGAGCTTTCCCGAACGTGCGTTGATGACGAGCGTGCCGCTGCGGCGCGACACGGGCGAGATCGAGATCTTCGCCGGCTACCGCGTCCAGCACTCGACTGTGCTCGGCCCGACAAAGGGTGGCATCCGCTACGACCCCGAGGTCACGCTCGGCGAGTGCGCGGCGCTCGCGATGTGGATGACGTGGAAGTGCGGGCTTCTCAAGCTTCCATACGGCGGCGCGAAGGGCGGTATCCGCTGCAACCCGAAGGCGCTCTCGCTCCACGAGCTGGAGCGCCTGACGCGCCGGTTCACGTCCGAGCTGATCAAGGAGATCGGCCCGCAGACCGACATCCCCGCGCCCGATATCGCGACGAACGAGCAGACGATGGCGTGGATGATGGACACGTACTCGATGCAGATGGGCCACGCGGTGCCGGAGGTGGTCACCGGGAAGCCGATCTCGATCGGCGGCTCGATCTTCCGGCGCGAGGCGACCGGCGCGGGGGTCGTGATGTGCGCCGCGCAGGCGTGCGTCGCGCTCGGCTACGAGCTCGCAGGCCAGCGTTGCGTCGTGCAAGGCTTCGGCAACGTCGGCGGCGTCGCCGCGACCGAGCTGTACGAGCGCGGCGCGATCGTCGTCGCGGTGAGCGACGTCTCCGGCGGCGTGCACGACGAGGCCGGGCTCGACGTCGCCGCACTGCACGCGTACGTCGCCGCGAACGGTTCGCTCGAGTGCTACGCCGCGACCCGGATCACGAACGAGGAGTTGCTCGAGCTTCCCTGCGACATTCTCTTTGTTGCCGCGCGCGAGGACCAGATCCACGCCGACAACGCACCGCGCATCAACGCGCGCATGGTGGTCGAGGGCGCGAACGGCCCGACGACGATCGAGGCGGACGCGATCCTCGGCGAGCGCGGAATCGTCGTCGTCCCGGACATCCTCGCGAACGCCGGCGGCGTCACCGTCTCGTACTTCGAGTGGGTCCAGGATCTCGGCCGCCTGTTCTGGGACCGCGAGGAGATCCGGCAGCGCCTCGCGGACAAGATGTCGGACGCGTTCGACCGGATCTGGGCTGTTTCGACCGAAAAGGGCCTGAGCTTGCGCTCTGCAGCTATTGTCGCGGCCATTCGAGAGGTGGCCGGGGCGCTCGAGGCCCGCGGCATCTACCCGTGACAATGGCGGTCCAACAGATAGTGCGCGAGGCGATGGTGCCGGAGCCGACCATGCTCGGCGACGGCGCGAGCGCGCAGGAGGCCGGACAGCTCTTCGCCGACGGCCCCGACATCCGTGCGGTGTTCGTGTGCGAGGACGATGGCCGGCTCGTCGGCGTCGTCACGCGCAAGACGCTCGTGCGCGAGGTCGTCGCCGCCGGGCTCGATCCTCGCAACGTCCGCTTGCGCGACATCGCCGAGCCGCCGCTCTTCACGCTCGACGCCGAGCTTCCGCTCGACGAGGCGTTCCGCACGCTCGAGGAGCGCGATCTCGAACGGGTGCCCGTCGTCGAAGATCATCGGCTCGTCGGCGTGCTCTCACGCGCGGTCGTGCAGCGCCGGCTCGCCGAGGACGAGCCGCCGGAACCGTTCTGCGACTAGCAGCAGGTGTAGGCGCCGGGAGGCGCGTCGCCCTCTACTGGCTCGGGCAGCTCGGCGGCGGCGAGAGCGATGCCGTCGAGGAGGTCGCGCTCGCTGAACTCGATCGACTCGAGGCCGTAGCGTTCGAGCGCTTCGACAAGGATCGCGGCGCCCGCGACGATCACAGGCGCTCTCTCGGGATCCATCTCCGGCACTGCACGCCGTGCGTCGACTGACATCGCCGCGAGCCGCTCTAGTGCGAGCCGCTCTAGTTGTTCACGCGCGTGCGCGCGCGTGAGACGACCTTCCCCGGCGAGCGCTGCGATGGTCGCGACCGTTCCCGCGACGCCGATCGCGTCCTTAGGGGCCAGGTCGGGTAGCAGCTCGCGCGCGGCTGTGCGGCAGGCGGCGACGTCCTCGCCAAAGCGCTCTGTGAAGCGCACGGATCCCATCGGCAGGCTGGTGTGGAAGCCGTCGAGGATGAGCTCCGTCGAGCCGCCGCCGAGGTCGAGCACGAGCGTTGTGGCGGAGGGGGCGACGCCGCGGCGCGTCAGCTCGGCTTCCTCCTCGCCCGTGACGAGCTGCGTCGCGAAGCCGTAGCTCCATTCGACCTCGCCGAGGAACGCCTCGCGGTTCTCTGCGTCGCGGACCGCGCTCGTCGCGACGGCGAGCGTGCGCTCTGCGCCGAGCGACTCGAGGGTGCGGCGATAGTCGGTGAGGACGTTGCGCACGCGGGCGATCGGGACGGGGAGGAGGCGGCCGCGCGTGTCGACGCCTTCGCCGAGCCTTGTGATGTGCGTCTCGCGGTGGACTTCTTCGACGCGGCCGTCGGCGACGTCGGCGACGAGCAGGCGCGTCGTGTTCGTCCCGAGGTCGACTGCTGCGACTCTCATTTGCGCGGGATGAGGGCGGTGAACGCGGTCGCCTCGTCGAAAGCCGCGCGGAGGACTGCGAACTGGGCGAGCGAGTGACGCAGCCGCCTGACGCTCGCCTCCAGGCGGGACATGTCGGCGGCGGCCGTCGCCTTCTCGGCGAACGTTTCGACGCGGGCGAACAGGCGGTCGAGGTCGCGGAAGACGTGGCGGCGCAGCCGCTTCAGGTCGCGCCAGCCCTGGAGCAGGCGCACGGCGAGCAGCACGAGCGCGCCGGTGACGGCCACCGCCGACGCGATCAATGCGCCGTAAATCGCCCAGTTCCACATCGAAACAAGCGTAACGACGGTGCTACAATCCGGCCCGCGACGCGGGGTGGAGCAGCCAGGTAGCTCGCCGGGCTCATAACCCGGAGGTCGCAGGTTCAAATCCTGCCCCCGCTACTAAGAAGGCCCCGGAAACGGGGTCTTCTTGTTTTGCTGGGCGAGGTCGCCTGGACAGACTTTTGCCGAACTTTTGCCGAACGTTTGGCCCGTGCCTTGGGCGCGCGGGGTCGAGCGTCAAGATCGCTCGCGCGGGCCGAGGCCTAGTTCTAGCGCGTGCTCGCACACACTGGCCGGACCCCGCGGTAACGTCAGCACAATGGCGATTGCTGCAGAAGTCCTGCCTGAGGCGCTCTCGAAAGCATTGGAGCGGCCGCGCGGTGCGCGCTTCTGGCGTGTCGCTCTTCAAGTGAATCCATTCGAGTATCTCGGTCGACACGCCAAGCCCGCCGGCTTTGCCGATGAGGCCGCCTACAACGCCGCGATTGTGGAGGCATGCCGAGAACAGGGCGTCGAGGCCATCGCAATCACGGATCACTTCCGTATCGACTCATCCCAAACCTTGGCGTCCGCGGCCCGAGAGGCTGGGATAGTGGTCTTCCCGGCGTTCGAGGCTGTGACCAAGGAGGGTGTTCACTGGCTTTGTATTTTCGACCCCGGGCGATCTGCGAAGGAGGTTGAGCGGATCATCGGCGAGTGCGGTGTCCGGGATGTTCATGCCGCGTCTCCGGTTGGGGACATCGACGCTGAAGAGCTGCTTGGCAAGGCGCGCGAGTGGGATGCAATCGTGGTCGCTGCCCATGTGACATCGAATCAAGGAGGACTTCTCAAGAAACTCTCAGGTCAGGCGCGCGTGCGACTTTGGCGATCACCAAACCTCCAAGCGATCGCTATCCCTGGACCGATTGAGGCGTTACCACAGGACCTCCGCGTCATCGTTCAGTGCGAAGGTGACTATCAACGCGAGTACCCAATCGCGGTCATCAACGCTCGCGATGTATGCGCGCCCGAGGATTTCTCGCAGTCATCAAGCTGGAGCTGGATCAAGATGACCGAGATCACCATCGACGGCCTTCGTCAGGCGGTATTAGATCCGGACTCGCGCGTAAGGCTTGCTACAGAACCCGTCCCAGAGGAGCACACCGAGTTCGTCGCGCTGGCCTGGCAGTCCGGCTTTCTTGATGGCGTCGCGATCCACTTCAGCGAGAACCTGAACGTCTTCATCGGTGGTCGAGGGACCGGCAAGTCAACCGTCGTCGAAAGTCTTCGTTATGTCCTCGGTCTCGAACCGCTTGGCGATGAGGCGCGACGATTACACGACGGGATCGTAAAGAACGTCCTTCAGAGTGGAACGAAGATTTCCTTGCTCGCTTGTACTCGGCGACCGGGAGAGAACTGGTACGTGATTGAGCGCACGGTCCCGAATCCACCGATTGTTCGAGACGCGAGCGGCGACGTCGTCGACGTCCTACCTCTCGACGTTCTTCGCGGCACGGAGATCTTCGGCCAGCATGAGATCTCAGAGCTGACTAAAAGTCCCGAGCGTCTAACTCGACTTCTCGACCGCTTCGTCGAGCCCGACGACTCGTTGTCGGCTCGGAAGAACTCGATCCACCGCCAACTTGCCAAGACGCGGCGGCAGATCATTGAGGTGCTCAGCGATCTCGCTGCGGTGGAAGATCGCCTCTTATCACTGCCGATGCTGGAGGACACTTTGAAGCGGTATCGGGCGGCGGGGGTTGAGGAGCGGCTTCGCGACCAAAGTCTGCTAGTGCGCGAGGAGCAGGTGCTCATAACGGCGGTCGACCGACTGGCGGCGGCCCGTGAGGCGATCGACGCCTTCTCTCGAGAGGCAACTGTAGATACGGCTTTCGTCACTGAGCGTGCTCTCGAGGAACTGCCGGCAAAAGACGTTCTTAGCTCGCTTGAGCCTGCATTCCGCCACGTCAATCAAGCCGTTGCCGATGCGGCGACGACGCTTAGAAACGATCTCGCCGAACTCGAACGGAAGATTGACTCTGTCAAGGCCAATTGGCGGATCCGCCAAGCCGAAGTAACGACAGCGTACGAGAAGATTCTTCGGGACCTTCAAGAGGAGCACGTCGACGGCGATGAGTTCATCCGTCTCCAGCGGCGCATCGAGGAGCTGCGCCCGCTACGGGAGCGAAAACAACTCGTGCGGCGCAATCTCGAAGAACTTGAACAACGCCGGCGTAACCTATTGGCCGAGTGGGATGACGTACGGACCGCGGAGTACCAGCAGCTGCACAGAGCTGCGAAGAAGGTCACTAAAGCGCTGGAGCGCCGTCTCCGTGTGAATGTTCGTATGTCGGGCGACCGGGAACCCCTGACCGCTCTGCTACGCAAGCGCATCGGCGGCCGCCTGTCGGAAGCCATTGACCTGTTGTCTGCGATGCCGGATTTGTCGCCTCGAGATCTTGCGATCAGCGGGCGAGCCGGCCGCGAGGAACTGATCAAGAAGTACAAGCTCCCGGCTGCAATGGCAGAGCGACTTGCAGCGGCAGGGCCAGAGGTTCTGATGGAGATCGAAGAACTCGATCTCTTGCCGACCACGCTGATCGAACTGAACGTTGCTCCGGAGGGAAGTAGAGCTCAGTGGCAGCCACTGGATGATCTCTCAACCGGGCAGAAGGCCACGGCGGTTCTCCTCCTATTGCTCCACGAGTCGAGCGCGCCACTAGTCGTAGATCAGCCCGAGGATGACCTCGACAACCGATTCATTACTGAAGGGGTCGTGCCGCGGATGAGGCAGGAGAAGCAACGTCGCCAGTTCGTTTTCTCGACCCATAATGCGAACATTCCGGTGCTCGGTGACGCCGAGTTGATTCTAGGCCTACAGGCGTCAGGAGAAGGCGGCGAGCATGGTCGCGCGGAGATCCCGGACGAACACGTGGGATCAATCGATTCAGAGCCAGTCCGCGAGCTCGTTGAAGAGATTCTCGAGGGCGGCCGCGAAGCATTCGAAACTCGCCGACGTAAATACGGGTTCTGAGTGCTACTCGCTGAGCTACTTGAGCTCATTCGCAATGGCGAGAACTCGGGAGTCGAGTTCAAGCGTGACGATGTTCACGCAGAGAGCCTTGCGAAGGAGCTTTGCGCTCTTGCGAATCTAGAAGGTGGTCACGTGCTTCTTGGAGTCGAGGACGACGGAGCCATCTCTGGATTGACACGGGATCTCCGCGACGCGGAGTTGTGGGTCATGAACATTTGCCGGGGTGACTCGCTGCAGCCCCCACTAGTCCCTTATTGGGAGACGCTTCCCGTTGATGGCCAGTTCGTGGGCGTCATCACGTTGCCGGCTGATCTTCCGGACAAGCCGTACAAAGCGCGACGAGGACGGGCCTGGCAGGTATTCATCAGGCGCGGAACGACGTCAGCTGAGGCATCTCGAGAGGAGGAAGCGCGCCTTTACCAAGCATCTGGGCTCTTGCGTTATGACGTCCGGCCGGTGGCGGGCACCTCACTCGCAGACCTAGATATTCGTCGGCTTCGGGCTTATTTCGCATACGTGCGTGAGCAGGAGGTGCCGGAGGAAGACGACGAGCCCGAGTGGGAACGCCTGCTGGTCAACACCGACTTCATGTTGGAAGACCGCGGTCGACGTATAGCGAACGTTGGCGGCATTCTTCTCTTTGGCAGGAACCCGAATCGCTGGCTGACGCAAGCCGGGATCACGGCAATCGCATACGCGGGCACTGAGGCCGATTACGCGACGCAAGAACATGTGCAGCTTCGGGGACCCATCGCACCGCTACTGAACGAGGGTCAAGAGATCGTCGATCGCGGCCTAATCGATTAGGCGGTGGATTTCGTCAACAGAAACATTCGTCATCAGGGATCTATCGAGGACGCAGGCGGCCGTCGTGTCGACACCTCGGACTACCCGTTCGAAGCGATTCGCGAGGCGGTTGTAAACGCCGTGGCTCATCGCGATTACACGATCGCCGTAAAGGACATTGAGATCGCTCTCTACACCGACCGGCTGGAGATCGTGTCCCCGGGCCGACTGCCGAACACCGTTACCGTCGAAAAGATGCGAAGCGGGTATCGAGCGACCCGGAACGAGCTGATCAAAGAGGTTCTCCGAGACTACCGCTACGTTGATGCGCGCGGTCTCGGCGTACCGCGAAAGATCATCCGTCTCATGGAGGAAATGAACGGAACCGATCCGGAGCTGGTAGAGGACGACGATCGCTTCCGCGTCACGCTCATTCGCCGTCTGACCTAACCTCATACATCCGGCGCTCTGCGCGTTCGGCTGCGCCGGCGAATTGGGTTTGGGCGGCGTGGATGTAGCGTTCGGTGATTTGTGTTTGGGAGTGGCCGGCTTTGTGTTGGATGTAGGTGAGGGGGTTGCCGGCGGCGGCGTCGTGGGTGAGGGCGGTGTGGCGGAGGTCGTGGTAGGGGCGGAAGGGTTTGCTGATGCCTGCGGTGTGGAGGGCGTGTTTTAGGTAGACGCGCGCGAGGCGGGCGGGGTCGAGGAGTTCGGGTTCGTGCTCGAGCCGCTCGAGCGTCAACGTGCCGAAGGCGGGGAGGAGGTGGTTGCGGAGCGTTTGCCGGTAATTGTCGGTGGTGGTGAGCTTGAGGTTGCGGCCGGGGAGGTAGTCGTCGAGCCAGCGCTCGGCGAAGGCGGCGAACGTTTGCTTTCTGGGTTTTTGGTAGCCGTCGCGTTCGACGTCGACGAGGCGGCGGCGCAGTTCCCGTTCGGCGAGTTGGCGGTTCCAGGCGGGTTCTTTGCCGAGCGTCTCGAGGATGCGGCGGCCGGTGGCGTCTTGGTAGCGGATCCGCCAGACGACGCCGCGTGTGCCCTGGTAGCGCCACACGCGCCCCCATTTCGGCTGCCTCCCTCCTTGCATGGGCTCATTCACAAGCTCTGATCGGGGATGAATGCAAGTCATCGCCGGCTTCCGCCGATTCCACCCGTTTGTTGGTCGGCGAGCCAGGCCTCGATGGCGGCGGCTTGGTAGCGGCGGTAGCGGCCGAGCTTGAGGTGGGGGAGCCGCCCGTCGCGGGTCGCTTCCCGAACCCAGGACAGCGGGACGGCGAGGAGGTCTGCGACCTGTTGCGCGGTGAGGAGGCGCTCGCTCACGCCGCTGCCTGTGCGTCGAGTTGGTTGCCCCACGCGGTCCAGCCGCGGCGGGGTGTGCCGCGCGCGAACAGCTCGAGCTTGGACAGGCTCGGGTAGAGGTGCTCGAGCCGCTCGTACACGACGGCGGGCTTTTCGGAGTGGGCGCCTCGTGGAGCCTCGATGACTGAGTCGAGCCTTAGCTTCGGTGGTGGCGGGCTTGCGTTGCCTCG
>DASSXM010000109.1:0-9515 GCA_035703805.1 Gaiellaceae bacterium
GGCGACCGTCCGCGCGCCTCGCTCCTGCGCGAGCCCGATGAGCGCGAGCAGCACTTCGGCTGTCGCCTGCGCGTCGGGTAGGGCGCGATGGCACGGCGTCACCGAAGTCCCGAAGAAATAGGAGAGCTGCGCGAGGCTCGCACGCGGCACCCGCCCCGCGAGCACGCGCCGCGCGAGCGCGACGGTGTCGACCACCGTGGCGGCGATCCGGGATCCCGTGAGCCGCTCCGTCTCGCGGTCGAGGAACGCGAGGTCGAAGCGCGCGTTGTGCGCGACGAACACCGCGTCGCCTGCGAAAGAAAGAAATCGCTGCACCGCTGCCGCAGGACGGGGCGCGCCGCGCAGCTGCCGGTCTTGCAGCCCCGTGAGCGCGGAGATGACGGGGCCGAGCGGCACGCCGGGATCGACGAGCGTCTCGAACTCTTCTGCGAGCTCGAGCCCGCGCACGCGCACCGCGCCGATCTCGCAGATCTGCGACGACCCCGGCCGCAGTCCGGTCGTCTCGAGGTCGACGACGACGTACGTCGCGTTCTCGAGGAGGATGTCCGCGCCGAGCGGCTGCGCGAGCCCGACAGCGTCGCCGCGCCAGGCGAGGCGCGCGTCCGCCTCGACGACGTCCGCGAGCAGCGAGCGGGCGAGACCGACCGGCGCGGTGCGCAGCGCGAAGAGCCGCCGGGCCGCCTCGTCGGCGACGACTGGACCGCGCCGCTCCTCGACGAGCTCCACGAGCCGGTCGGCGGCGTCTAGCCTCAGTTGCATGTCCTCCAGGGTAAGCGAACATACGTTCGATTACCAGCCTGTTCTGGCCCAGCCTCGTCAGGACGCGGAGCAGGTGACCGAGCTCTGGCCGGGCGAGCCCTTCACGGTCGAGGAGCGCCGCGACGGCTGGGCGCGCATCCGGACGACGTACGACTACCCCGGCTGGATCCGCGAATCCGCGCTCGGCGACCCGATCGCACACGCGCGCACCTTCCTCGGCACGCCGTACCGCTGGGGCGGAATGTCGAAGGAGGGCGTCGACTGCTCCGGCCTCGTGCACATGAGCTTCCGGGCCGCCGGCCGGCTGGTCCCGCGCGACGCCGACCAGCAGGAAGCGGCGGGAGAGCCAGTGACGGAAGAGGAGCTGCGCCCGGGCGACCTGATCAGCTACGGCGACGCCGAGGCGGCCGACCACATCGCGTTCTGGCTCGGCGACGGCCGCATCCTCCACTCGACCCGCCGCGAGGGCGTCGACGGCGTCGTCGAGGAGCAAGAGCCGGACCACCTCCGCGCGCGCAGACGCCGCGTTTTCAGGTTCTGACAACGGAGCACGATAGTTCTAACTAGATTTCGCAGACCAGCGTCAGTAGGACAAACGAGCCGGGGAGGTATTGCTTTGCGTAGCAACCGATGGAAGTGGGTGGGCTTCGTTGCGCTCGCGGCCGCGGTCGCCCTCGTGGCGGCAGGGTGCGGCTCGAGCAAGAAGGCCGCGTCCACGTCTTCGGCCGGTGGCACGAAGAGCGGCAAGTCGTTCCCCCTCTTCAGTATCGCGACCGACACCGGCACCGACTATCTCGATCCCGGCCTCTCGTACACCGTCGAGGGCTGGGGCGTGATGTGGAACGTCTACCTACCGCTGATCGGGTACAAGCACGTGAACGGCCCCGACGGCGCAACGATCGTGCCGTACCTCGCGCAGAGCCTGCCGACGGTGTCGTCGGACGGCAAGACGTACACGCTCACTCTGCGCAGCGGCCTCAAGTACTCCGACGGATCGCCCGTCAAGGCGAGTGACTTCAAGGCGACCATCGAGCGCGACTTCAAGGTCGACTCGCCGGGGGTCGGCTTCTTCGGGAACATCGTCGGCGCCACCGCGTTCGGCAAGACGAAGAAGGGCGGCATCAGCGGCATCGCCGCCGACGACGCCACCGGCAAGATCACGATCCAGCTGATGGCGCCGCAGGGCGACTTCGAGAACATCCTCGCGACCGAGTTCGCGGCACCGCTGCCGGCGAACGCACCCGCGAAGGACACCTCGACGAGCCCGGAGCCCTCGACCGGCCCGTACATGATCCAGAGCTACAAGCCGAACAAGCAGATCGTCGAAGTTCGCAACCCGAACTTCAGCTCGTCGGCGCTCGACAACAACGTCCCGACCGGCAACCCGGACAAGGTCGTCTGGGACGTCATCGGCGACGACAGTGTCGCGTTGCAGCGCGTGATCAGCGGACAGGACGACTGGGAGGGCTACCACCCGATCCCGCCGGATCGTCTCTCGTCGGTGCAGGCGAAGTACGGCGCCGACATCAAGACGTTCACGCCGGCGAACACGTACTACTTCTTCATGAACACGACACAGCCGCCGTTCGACAAGCCGCAGGTGCGCCAGGCCGTGAACTACGCGGTCGACCGCGCTGCCCTCGTCCGCGTGTACGGCGGCCTCGCGACGCCGACGGAGAACATCCTTCCGCCGACGTATCCGCAGTACAAGAAACACGACTTCTACACCTACAACTTGGCGAAGGCGAAGTCGCTGATCAAGGCGGCGGGTGCCACGGGTGCAGCGGTCACGGTCTGGAACCACGACCGCGGCCTCGATCCGAAGGCATCGGCGTACCTCGTGTCCGTGCTCAACTCGATCGGCCTGAAGGCGAAGGAGAAGATCATCAACTCCGCCGTCTACTGGACGACGATCGGCAACCAGACGACGAAGGCGCAGATCGGCTTCGCCGACTGGTTCCAGGACTATCCGCATCCGCTCGACTGGATGGACGTGCTCCTGAACGGTGAGCGCATTACGCCGACGCACAACAACAATTACGCCGACTACAACAGCAAGGCCGTCAACGCGAAGATCGACGCGCTGAAGAAGCAGCCGACGCTGACGAGTTCCGTCAACTCGCAGTGGGCCGCTCTCGACGGGACGATCATGAAGGATGCGCCGTGGGTGCCGTTCCTCAACAGGCAGTTCACGGACTTCTTCAACAGCAGCGTCGACCTGAGCTGCTACGAGAACCACGTGCTGTACGAGTTCGACTACGCGACCATCTGCAAGAAGTAGTCGGCTTGCCGGACTAAGCGTTGAGGGTGCCGGGTACCGGCACCCTCAACGCTCTCTCTCGACGGAGGGCGAGTGGCGCAGCCGGTAACAGAGTCGGAGTTCACCCTCGACACCGCGGCCGAGCTCGCCGCCGGCGAGGCTGCGGCCACGATCCGCGGCCGCAGCCCCTGGTATCTCGCGTGGCGGCGCCTGCGCCGGAACTACGTCGCCTTCGCCTTCCTCGCCGTCTTCCTCCTCATCATCGCCGCGTGCGCGCTCGCGCCCGTCTACGCGCACGACGTCGCGCACACCGGCCAGGACACGAACCACATCCTGGAGGTCGTCAAGGTCAGCGGCAAGCCGGTGCCTGTCGTCTCGCCGGGCGGGATCATCCACGGGAAGCTCGTCGCGTCGATCCCGATCGGGCCGACGTGGTGGCACGCCGGCGGCAAGTTCGTGCTCGGCGCCGACGCGAACGGCCGCGACATCGCCGTGCGCCTGCTCTACGGCGGGAGGACGTCGCTCATCGTCGGCATCGTCTCATCTGCGATCTGCGTCGTCCTCGCCGTGATCCTCTCGCTGATCGCCGGGTATTTCGGCGGCTGGATCGACTTCATCATCACGCGCTTCTACGACCTCTTCTACGCGTTCCCGGTCATCCTGCTCGGGATCGCGCTCGGCGCGGCGCTCGCGATCAACGGCTTCCACCACTTCGGGATCACGATCCAGAGCGGAAGCATCTGGATCCCGACGCTCGTCATCTCGTACGTCCTCATCCCGTACGTGGGCAGGCCGCTGCGCGGGCAGATCCTGTCGCTGCGCGAGAAGGAGTTCGTCGAGGCGGCGGTCGCGCAGGGCGCGAGCCCATTGCGGATCATGTTCTCCGAGCTGCTCCCGAACATCGCGAGCTCGGTGCTCGTGTTCTTCACGCTCATCATCGCGAACAACATCGTGCTCGAGGCGGCGCTCTCGTATCTCGGTGCAGGCGTGCAACCCCCGACGCCGTCGTGGGGGACGCTCATCGCCGACGGCCAGCAGCTCATCGTGACGCGTCCCTGGCTTGCGCTCGCGCCGGGCCTCGCGATCGTGCTCACCGTGCTCTCGCTGAACGTATTCGGCGACGGCCTCCGTGACGCGCTCGATCCGCGCGCCAAAGTCAGGGTCGAGCACTGATGGTCACGTTCCTCGTCCGCCGCTCGATCGGCGCGGTGCTCGTGTGCCTCGCCGTGACGTTCATCGTCTTCCTCATCTTCATCGTCGTCCCCGGCGGCGGCAAGCTCGGCACCGCTGAGCGCATCGCGGGCAAGAACGCGACGACGCAGAACGTCATCAACATCGAGCATCAGTGGGGCTTCGACAAGCCGGTCTACGTCCAGTACTACCGCCTGATGAAGAAGATGTTCACGGGCAATCTCGTCTCGTACACGAGCCAGCAGAACGTCGTGTCGCAGATCTGGCAGGGCCTGCCGATCACGCTCTCGCTCTCGATCGGCGCCGGCATCATCTGGCTGTTCTTCGGGATCCTCGTGGGGGTGATATCCGGGGTCACCGCGGGCAGGCTGTCGGATCGCCTCATCACGGTCCTCGCGCTCATCGGCATCTCGATGCCGGTGTTCTGGCTCGGGATCATCACGCGCTACTACCTCGCCGAGGGCGGCCTCACCTCGTTCTTCCCCGACGGCGAGTACGTCGGCATCTCGCAGAACCCGCTGCACTGGTTCTCGCACCTGATCCTGCCGTGGCTCGTGCTCGCCGTGCTCTTCATCGGCTTCTACGGGCGCGTGCTGCGCGGCAACATCCTCGACACGATCAACGAGGACTACGTGCGCACGGCGAAGGCGAAGGGCCTGTCGTCGCGCCGCATCCTCATCAAGCACGTGCTGCGCACGTCGCTCATCCCGGTCGTGACGCTCTTCGGCCTCGACTTCGCTGGCGTGCTCGGCGGCGGCGCGATCCTCACCGAGACGGTGTTCGACCTGCACGGCGTCGGCCAGTACGCGGCGGAGAACATCGCGTCGTTCGACCTGCCGCCGCTCATCGGCGTGACGATGTACGGCGCGTTCTTCATCGTCGTCTTCAGCATGCTCGTCGACCTCTTCTACGCGTACCTCGACCCCCGGATCCGGCCCACGTAATGGCGGAACGCCTGCTGGAGGTCGACGACCTCCACGTCCACTTCGTGACCGAGGACGGCGTCGTGCGCGCCGTCGACGGTGTGTCGTTCGAGCTCGAGCGCGGCAAGGTGCTCGGCATCGTCGGCGAGTCGGGCTCGGGCAAGAGCGTGACCGCGATGACCGTCATGGGGCTGACGCGCGACATCAACGCGCGCTTCCAGGGGGCGGTCCTCTACAAGGGCAAGGACCTGCTGCAGGTGCCCGAGGTGGAGATGCAGGAGTACCGGGGGGCGGAGATCGGGATGATCTTCCAGGACCCGATGACGTCGCTGAACCCGGTGTACCGGATCGGCGAGCAGATCGTCGAGGCGATCAAGGCGCACGAGCAGGTGGACACGCGCGGGGCGAAGCGGCGCGCGGTCGAGCTCCTCAAGCAGGTCGGCATCCCGAACCCGGAGTCGCGCGTCGACGACTTCCCGCATCAGTTCTCAGGCGGGATGCGCCAGCGCGCGATGATCGCGATGGCGCTCGCGTGCAACCCGGACATCCTCATCGCCGACGAGCCGACGACCGCGCTCGACGTGACGATTCAGGCGCAGATCATCGAGCTGATCGACCACCTGAAGGACGACTTCAACTCGGCGGTGATCATGATCACGCACGATCTCGGCGTCGTCGCCGACATCGCGGACGAGATCGTCGTCATGTACGCCGGGCGCGTCGTCGAGCGCGCGACGTCGCGCGAGCTTTTCTACGACCCGCAGCACCCGTACACGTGGGGACTGCTCGGCTCGATCCCGCGGCTCGACCGTCCGCGCGTCGACCGCCTGCACTCGATCAGGGGCGCGCCGCCGTCGCTCATCACGCTGCCGCGCGGCTGCAAGTTCCGGCCGCGCTGTCCGCACGCGTTCGAGAAGTGCATGGAGGAGCCGCGGCTCGAGCAGCACGTCGAGGCGCCGGGCCATCTCGACCGCTGCTGGCTCGATGTCGACACGAAGCGCGCGGTGCGCGGCGACACGATCAGCGGCGGGCACACGGAGGCGGCGTGAGCAACGGCGCGCTGATCGAGGTGCGCCATGTGAAGAAGTACTTCCCGATCCGGAAGGGCGTGCTGCAGCGGGAGGTCGCGCGCGTGCACGCGGTGGACGACGTGAGCTTCAGCGTGCGCGAGGGGGAGACACTCGGGCTCGTTGGCGAGTCGGGCTGCGGCAAGTCGACGCTCGGGCGCACGGTCGTGCGCCTGCTCGAGCCGACTGCCGGCGAGGTCATCTTCCAGGGGCAGCACATCGAGGGGCTCCGCGCGCGCCGGCTGCGGCCGCTGCGGCGGGAGATGCAGATGGTGTTCCAGGATCCGTACGCGTCGCTCAATCCGCGCAAGCGCGTCGGGACGATCATCGGCGACCCGATGAAGATCCACCGGCTGTACGACAAGCGCGAGCGGAAGAAGCGCGTCGAGGAGCTGCTCGAGACGGTCGGCCTGTCGCCGGAGCACTACAACCGCTTCCCGCACGAGTTCTCCGGCGGGCAGCGGCAGCGGATCGGGATCGCGCGCGCACTCGCGTTGCGCCCGAAGCTCATCGTCGCCGACGAGCCGGTGTCGGCGCTCGACGTCTCGATCCAGTCGCAGATGCTGAACCTGCTCGAGGACCTGCAGAACGAGTTCCAGCTGACGTACATCTTCATCGCGCACGATCTCGGCGTCGTCCGCCACGTGAGCGACCGGATCGCGGTGATGTACCTCGGCAAGATCGTCGAGCTCTCGCCGGCGGAGGAGCTGTACCAGCGGCCGATCATGCCGTACACCGAGGCGCTGCTCTCGGCGGTGCCGATCCCCGATCCCGACCTCGCCGCGAAGCGCGAGCGGATCGTGCTCGAGGGCGACGTGCCGAGCCCGATCGACCCTCCGAGCGGCTGCCGCTTCCATCCCCGCTGCCGCTACGCGACGCAGATCTGCACCGACGTCGAGCCGCCGCTCGTCGACTACGGCGGCGGCCATCTAGCCGCCTGCCACCACCCGCTGAACGTCGACCGGGCGACGCTCGCTACGGTCAGCGTCGCGTCCGCGTCCCCGCGTGAGACGGCCGGCGCGGCGCTCCCGCAGGACTCCTCCGGCGAGTCGCACCCGGTAACGGGCGAGTAGCGTCCTTACGCCGTCTCGTGCGGCACTCGGTGGCCGATGCCTGCGACCTCCCAGGCTCGCCCGAGGGCGTTCACGAAGAAGACGGCGAGGAGGAAGATCAGGGCGCGTATAAGCCCGGTGCTCCGTGGGTCGCTCAGCAGCACGATCGCGAGGATCAGCTGGCGGAGTAGTTGATGACGGTGACGATCGTGAAGGCGAGGTTCAGGTTCCGTTTCTCGAAACCGCGTGCGTAGTTTCCGGCCCGAATGGCGCGCGGCAGCAGCCGGCTCGTGCCGAACAAGCCGACGGCAGCCATGACGAGGCAGACCCACGCGAACGTCTTCGCGCCCCCGAGGAGCTCAGGAGCGAGACGAAGAAGACGTCGGCCAGGAGCAGAAACGCGCTTGCGGCGAGGAGCGTCCTTCGCTCTCTCAGGACGGGCCGCGACTCATCCCGATTGACGACCGAAAGAGCAACGAACAGCAAGCCGCTGAATCCAGCTGCGGCGGACGTCCCGGAGGCCAAGAAGCGCGCGTACTGATCGAGCATGTTGGAGTCCACCGACTCTAGTAGGAGGGCGTTCGGCTGGCGGGTTGGCGAGCTCGCACCCCGTAACGGGGGAGACCGGAATCCCTGACAAGGGGTAGTTGGCCCTAAAGCAGCCGCGTGCGAGGGCCGATACCGCAGGCGTGGACGCTTCCCAGCGCCAAGAAATCCTCGACCGCTACCTGGACCACTCCAAGCGGTTCGACGCGGTCGCGGCGCGGAATAGCAACGGCCACGCCGCCGAGGTCATCCCGCTCCAGCCAGCGGTGCGCGAGCTCGAGCAGGAGCCGACGCTGCGCGAGATCGAGGTGCTCCAGCTCATCTCCGACGGCCTCGTGAACCGGGAGATCGGCGAGCGCCTCTTTCTCTCCGAGGAGACGGTGAAGTCGCACGTCCGCCACTTGCTCGCGAAGCTCCAGGCGCGCTCGCGCGCGCATGCCGTGGCCGTCGGGCTGCGCCGCGGCATCATTGGCTAGCTGAGGGCTCGGCGAAAATAAGATGGCGGCTTACCACCTAGCACGGGCGAGCGGTCCGCGCCTGGTACCCCCGAGTTCGAGCCGCGGTACCCGGACTCAGGCGGGGACGGCTCACCACACGAGTGCAACGTCTCTCCGGCGCCACCTAGCCTTCGGCGAACGAACGGAGTAGGGTCGCCTTCTGGGTTTCCTGCAGGCAACGCTAGCCGAGAATCTTCCTTCGCCTAAGGATGTCGTTCTGGCTGAGGTCGGAGCAGGCGCGGCCCTCGTGGGGCTCGTGCTCGTCTTTCTCGGCGTACTCGTGACGACTTACCAGACGCTGCTGGGCCAGGTTAAACGGGAGACACTCGCCCCGCTCAAGCGCGCGGCTTGGGTCACGCTCGGCGTTTTCGGGTTTGGGTTAATCGGCGTCGCGACGGGCACGGCGTGGCTGCTCAGCGATGGCGGGACTGGCTTCTATCACGTGACGGCGGCCTTGTTCTTTGCCGAACTCCTTGGGCTTGTCGTCGCCTCTGTCTACGCGACGCTTGTCCTACTCCGATAGGAGTGTTGGTGGCTCTGACGGCTGCCAAGGTCAAGGACCTCGAAGACAAGGGATTCGTCCAGCTCTTCAATGATCACCCGGAACTATGGGAGGCAAAGGCTCGCGAAGCGCACTCGTATGCCAAGAACCTCGTCACGCCGACAGGGGAACCGGTTCGTCCGGATGACGTCCTACCCTTGCTTGTGCCGGCGCTCGTCCTCTCGGAGGAGTTTCGGGACTTCTTGGACAGCAATCGCCTGACTCAGAAGTACTGGCGGGACTACTTCGGGGAGTTCATCCTCGATCACCTTTGGGACGAGTTACAAGAGTAAGAGGAGACAAGTGACAGAGCAGACAATCAAGGCCGCTGAGGACTACATAAAGCACTCACTTAAGACGCAACAGGAACTCGGTTACTCAGCGAAGGTCGATCGCAAGGTCTACGACTCAGTGGTTCGCGACACAGCTCGCGCGGTGCAGCGGTTGCAGCGTGCGCAGCGTGGCCCCGCGGCGTCGGTGCACTGAACGCCGCCGACGTTCATCCACAACCGCCGCCCTCCCTGGAGGAGGTACTGCAGAGCGCGCCCTGGCGGAAACTTTGGACCGCTCCCTTTCCGCGTTGACGGTTCAGGCCGCGGTTTTCTGTAGCGCTTCCTGTGCATCGTTCCACGTGGCGCGCACTTCCCGCGGCGTCTTGTAGTCGAGCCGTGAGTGCGGC
>DASSXM010000008.1:0-23575 GCA_035703805.1 Gaiellaceae bacterium
GCTCGCTCAACCCAGTCTCCTTTTCGGTCGAGCGGCCCATGCTGAGCCCGCCGCCGGACAGCCTCTCTGGGGGCTACGCCCCCTCCGAGCCCGTCCGGCCCAAGTCAGCTAACCGTCAACACGCGAGCGGGGAGCGGTCCACCCTGGCGGAAACTTGAAGAGCATCTTGACGACCTGCGCGAGCGCGTGGACGAGTCCCTCGTGGAAACACACCGCATGCGCTTGGCTTATAGGGACGAGATCATGCGGTCGACCGACGTGCCGCAGCAGATCAGCCGACCTGGTCCAGCAGCACTCGAGCAAGCAAAAGCGCTGCTAACCAGCGGCTCGATTACGGCTGCCGACGGCACGATTAGCGGAGTTCCGCTTCTCGGCGGGGCAAAGATTCAGATCGGCGTGGTGATCGTCTCGAACCGCGGGCACGTCGTTGATGCGGTGACTCGGATTTTCGAGACCGACCTTTCAGTTCGATCGAGTTCTGGCACCGAATTCTTTGCCAACGTCAAGAAAGCACGCGGTTACTCGAACCTGCTTGCTCGAGCGCTGATGTTGTACGGCGAGCGGAAGCTCCTCATCGACGAGGAGGCTGATTGGCGCATCGTGCACGGCGAACTTCTTCCTCATGAGCTGCGCGTCGGAGCCGGGAGGCCAGGTCGGAATCTCCCCGCGATCTTCGAACTCGCCCGACGATTCGTCGACAGCATGTACTTCCTGGCAGTCTCTGAGAGCCCCGAGGGCGACCTCGACATCATGAACGCGGCGATCGTCCTTGAGCCCGGGGAGTACATCGAACTCCGCTCTCTGCGCGATGATCTAACCCTATTCCTGAACGGCGATCCGGAGCTGGGGATCAGCCAAGCGAATTTCGACGCGAAGAGCCGGGGCCAATTCGAGAAGTTCGTTGACTTGGTCGGCGATAGCGTCAAGGTCGTCCTCGTAAAGGCAGGCCAGCGGCCCTTTCTTGTGCAGTGCCATGCAGACCTCGTGCCGGAGGCAGTGGCGCTATTCCTTGCCGATGCGCTCTGGACACGGGGCTTCGAGCCGGACGCGCGAAGCGTCGTTCGAGGATTCCCCTTTCATCTCGACCTGGCCGATCAGATCGCACGGAACCTCTTCCGAGGTGCCGACTTTCGCAACTTCGTCGAGAGCCGCCTGATGACGATCGACGTCGAACAGGGTTTGTTCGATCTCGATCCAAGGAGGACACGAGCGTGAGTGAGACATTCGAACCAGAGCTTGATTCGCAGCTCGACGATATCGAGGAGAGTTCCGAGAACGGCCCTGAGGCGCCCGTAACTGGTAACGCCGATCAGCTCGCTGAGTCATTGCGTGAAGAGGCAGAGGAGAGCGCGCAGCAGAACTTGATGGCGTCCCTCGTGACGCTTGGTTTCGTCGCCTTCGACGGATCGAGCAGCGACAACACGACGGCGAACCTGATGATCTCCGACGAGCTTCGGCAGCACTTTAGGCGAGACACTTACGTGGCGATCGACGACGCTGAGCAGGGCATCGAGTTTCTCGGGCGCGTCGTTGAAGGACCGTTCCATAGCCCCCATGAGATCGGTAGCGACTCTGCAATCTCGCGGACGACGCTTCTCTACCCGGAGCGCACGCAGTTTCGTCCGACCTACTACGCGGAGGGAACGATCGAGATTCTGGGCGCCATCCGCGATGGCGAGCGCGTCGTTCCGACTCCGACTCGTCCGCGGCCGTACTCGAGGACAACCATCTTTCCTCCGGCCAGGCTGCAGCGCATGCTTGGGCTCGAGGGTGATTTCAACCTCGGTCACCTAATGGGCTATGAGCAGGTTCCCGTTTTCGCCGACGTCAGCTCAAAGAACTTCCTCCCGCGAAATGTGGGCGTCTTCGGGACAGTCGGGTCCGGTAAGTCGAACACGACCCAGGTGCTGATGGAAGAGGCGACCGCTGCGGGCTGGGCTGTGGTTGTGATCGATGTCGAAGGCGAGTACGTGCGCATGAACGAGGCGACGGACGACGACGGTCTAACCGATGTCTTGCGCACCGAGTTTCACCTCGACCCCGCCGGCGTGCCCAACTTCCGCGTCTACGTTCCGGCCTCTGGCACCTCGGATGCTGCGAATCCAACGCAGTTCAAGATTCCGATCAGCCGGGTGCAAACAGAGATCGTCGGTGACATCCTCGAGTTCAGCGAACCGCAGTACCGAATGTTCGCGACGATCACGAACGCCGCGGCGCGGGCTGCGCGCCAGACTTCTTCCAACCGCCAAGGTCCCTTCGCTCCGTCAGGCGCCTCCGGAGGCGCGGGCGTCTTCACGCTGCAGGATCTGATCGACGGCTTAGACGAAGATAACGGCCTCCCGCTTCTTCAGAATCCAAAAGGCCCGGAGCTTGCGACAGCTGGCGCGCTCCGGAGCAAGCTGATCGGCCTCGGCCGTTCGGGGATGTTGGACTGGGGCGCTACAAGCGCCACTTCTTATCTGGCACCACACGAGCTGCTCGTGGGGGGTCGCCTCTCAGTCATCGACGTGTCGGAGACGGATGACCGCAGTCGCGGCCTAGGCATCGCTTACATCCTGCAATCGCTCTTCGAGCAGGTGATCGAGACCGACGTCGGCGAGGAAATGCCGGTTCACGGAGGCGCACGGCCTCGTCTCCTCGTCGTCATCGAAGAGGTCCATACCTTCATCTCGCGCGCAACTGTGCAACGCATGCGTGCTGTGCTCGATCAGTTGCAAATCATTTCTCGCCGCGGCCGCAAGCGGTGGATGGGACTAACTCTCGTATCACAGCAACCCGGCCACGTCCCGGACGAACTATTCGAGTTGGCCAACACTCGGTTCATCCATCAGCTGAAGTCGACGTCAAACCTCGCACCAGTGAAGCAGACGACAGGCGGGGTTCACGAAGCTTTGTGGGGAACCGTCCCAGCGCTTGGTCCGGGGCAGTGCTTGCTGACTGGCGCGATGTTCCGAAACCCGATCTTTGTCTCGATGCGGCCGGCGCGATCCCGGCGCATGCTCATCAACTAACGGCTCTAACCGAATGACTGACCCTGGTATCCACTTAAGCGATCCGCAGGTTGCCGGCGGGCGTCGCCTCGGGTGGTTTCATCGCTACCCGGCGCGGTTCGCAGGCGAGGTTGTTGATGAGCTGCTTGACGAGGTTCGAACCAGACTCGGTAAGGCACCCCGTCTCGTCCTAGACCCATTCGTGGGCTCAGGGACCACCCTGGCCGTTGCCCGTCGTCGTGGTATCGCTTCGGTAGGGGTGGATCTCTCGCGCCTCGGCGTACTTGTGACCCGCCTACGCCTTGATCCGCCGGATGATCTGGTAGCAGCAGTTCAGAGACTCGACAGTTGGGTTGACGCCGGCACCGCTCCCGAGTCTGTCCGCGGTCCCGAGGAACTGCACCGCTGGCTTGGCGAAATGAACGCCCGGCTCCTCACGGGATACTTGCGCCGACTAAGACCGATGCGCGATGAACGCGAGCAGCGCTTCGCGACCATCGCGCTTTCAGGCTCGCTCCGGCCAGCCTCGCGCTGGCTTCCCGGCTCGATCAAGCCGCAGATCGAGCCTGACCGCGCGCCCCAAGACATCGGGAAAACGCTCAAGCGGATTGCACGCAGGCTTGCCGCCGACTGCGCGCTTGAGGCGATCGACACCGAGACTTCGGCGGACGTGTATCTCGGCACAGCTCTCAACCTGCCCCTTGAGAACGAATCTGCCGATGCCGTCGTGACCAGCCCCCCTTACTACGTGACTTACGATTACCTAGACGTTCAACGGCTCACGTACCTCGCCTTCGGGTGGGATCTGCCAGCACATGACCAAATAGGACGTCGGTACTTCATCTCTCCGGACGGCTTCGGGTTCGTGCCACCTAGCTCGATGAAGGCCTGGTACGAGCGCTACCGGAAGGAAGAGACAGTGCTTGGAAGAGCTCTACGTGCGTATCTGAACGATCTTGATGCGCATCTCGGTGAAGTACAGCGAGTGCTCGCTCCTCACGGGATCGTCGCGTACGCCATCGGCAACTCTAAGCGACGCGAAGAGACATTCGATCTTGCAGCGGCACTGGCCGAGCTTATGGTTCGACGAGGGTTCAACGACGTCGAAGTCGTCACGCGCGGACAGGGAACCCGCCGCATTCTTCCATCTGGTCGAGACTTGAAGACGGGTCGCTTCAGTTCCCAGACGACTAGTGTCGTAGACGAACGCATAGTCTGGGCGCGCGCGCCAAAAGGGGAGAAGCCGACAGCGAATCAGCACTTCTGAGGCGAGCGTACAACGTGTTTCATAGCCTGGCGTCGGACTTCACACGCTCGACGACATGCCCCTCGCGGAATTCGGGGAAAATCGTCGAGCGCAACACCCATGGGCTACCGCGACGCGCCTCATCAGATCAGTGCTCGGCGTCTTGTATTCGGCACGCAGCAACACTCGGGAGAGGTGAGAGTCACTCACCCCAACCTCACGGGCGAATGCTCGGATGCACATTTTGCGCGCAGCCAGAAGCCGAGGTACCTCCTCAGTGAAGGCCTCAGCTGCGGCCGGTCGTGTCGGCGGGGGCCGGCGCCCGTGGAAAGGATTCGAGGATTTGTCTGGTGGCAAACCACCGGTGCCGGGCTCTCTCCCCGCCCGGCACCTGGGCGTTAGACCAGTCTCAGCCTTTGTCCACAGCCTGTGGAGATTCCCCCGACAGAGGGATGCCCCCTAGCCGTGGAGAACAGAGGATTCGACCACCTCACCAGACCTTCAGGTCGCTGGCAACAGCTGCGCTGGCGACGAGCGATGCGATGCGCTTCTTCACCGGTAACTCCTCCGGTCGGGGACTGACGGCAAACAGGAGACTACCCCATTCGGGGGAGATATCAAGAGGATTCTCGTGAGTATTCAGCCCAAATCTGCCCGCCTCACCACCCGAGAGAGTCTCCTGGTTCTGTGGGTCTGGACGCTCGCTCTAGCAGCGGCAGGGATGTGCGCCGGGCTTATCGCGGGTGGATACCAGCTTCATCAGCCAGTCGCGCTCGCCGTTTTGGCCCTTCTCGCGATCGTCGCTGAGCATCAAGGAATCAGCCTGACCCCTAACGCCGAGGTTTCCGCCGCCTCCCTGGTCTGCGTATTCACAGCAGTTGTTCTTGGGCCCCTTTCGGGAGCCGTTGTTGCCGCCGCTGGATTGTTGGTCGACCTGCCGCGACGTGACGTCGCGCAGCCGGTCCTTCGTTGGAGCGCTTGGACGTCAGGCCGCGTAATCGCAACTGCCACTGCTGGCCTAACGGCAGCCGCGGTGCTCAGTGCCACGTCTCGCGGGTTCTGGTCACTCTTCGGCGCAGTGAGCGCGGCGTTCTTTGCAGAGACCGCCATCGACGTCGCTTCGGGCTCGGTCATCGCAGTAATCAAAGCGCTCGGCACGCTTAGGGAACTGCTCCGATCATTTGGGGCGGCGCTCGCACTGAGTTTGCCCCTGCACATTTCGGTCGTTTCCATTCTCGCGTACTCGTACACGAGCGTTTCTCCCTGGAGCGTCGCGCTGTTCGCCGTGCCTGCCTTCGCTGCCCAACGACTCTTGCTCCTCTACCGAGAGCAACGCGAGACGGCGCAAGCGCTGGGCGACGCGAACGCGCGGCTAGCGAGTGCGAACCTCTCGTTTGCTACGGCGCTCGTGGCAACACTAGACGCTCGGGATCGTTACACGGCTGGCCACTCGACCGCGGTCGCGATCTACGCTCGCGACATCGCGAGTCGGATGGGCCGCCCGAGTGCCGACCAGGAACTTGTGCATCTCTGCGGACTTGTTCACGATGTCGGCAAAATCGGTCTACCGGCCGGACTCCTTGAGAAGCCTGGTGCGCTCTCGCTCGAGGAGCGTCGCCAGATGGAAGAACACTCCGCGATCGGTGAGGCGATCCTTCGCAACGTGGACGATTACGGAGAGATCGCAGACATCGTGCGGCACCATCACGAACGAGTGGACGGTGAGGGTTATCCCGACCGGCTCGTTGGCAAACAGATTCCGCTGCTAGCGAGGATCATCGCCGTTGCCGACGCGTACAACGCGATGACATCAGACCGTCCTTATCGCGACGCCATGCCGAGTCGCGTCGCGCGGCTGCGACTCGCTCAGGCGGTTGACACTCAGTTCGATACGGCTGTGGTCGCGGCATTCGAAGCGATACTCGCGAGTTCATCCGAGGAATACCGGCTGGCTCGCGAGCCGGAGTTCGTTAGCTACTCCCACGTTTCCAGCGACGAAGCCGAGCTCGCGACGCGCGCGGCGGCCGTAGTTGCGGCCCTTACCTAGGGCGTTCCTCGAGAGTTTCCGGAGCGCGAGACGACGAGTGGCGTGGCACGAGGCGCGCCTGCAGGCGCCTATCCGGCGACGGCTCGATCGAGCGCGGCGGTGGCTTGAAGGCAACATCGGACAGTTCGCCGTCGAGGTCGAGGCGCCAGTGACGCTCGAGCGTCGCCAGCGCCGTTGTGGCTGCGGTAAGGACGTGGCGGCGCCCGCCGCACTGGCGTATGCCGCCACCGAAAGTCAGGAAAGCCCGACGGGGACGGGCTGCTGCCTCCTCACCATGCCAGCGCTCCGGCCGAAAGCACTCCGGTTCAGGCCAGAGTCCTGGGTCGCGATGGAGCAGGTAAGGCGAGGCGAACAGCAGATCGCCGGGCTCTATCGGCAGCCCGTCGACGGCGAATGGCTGGTGGCATACGCGGATCAGTAGAAATGGCGCAGTCAGGCGCGCTCCTTCCATCACCGCCCCTTTGGCCAGCTCCAGCCGGTGCAGTCTAGGGCCGTCGAGCGCCCCGACTGGGACCTCGGCTGCCAGGGCATCACCCAGCTCGCGGGCCTGGACACCGAGCAGGGAGCAGTACAGGAGGACACCGCTGGCCTGCAGGTCGCCGGCGATGAGGCCCAGCAACCGCTCGACGGCCTCGTCAGTGGTGGCCAGACGTGGCGGGGTGAAGGCGGTCGCCCGCTCCATGTGAGCCTGAAGGCTGCTCGCTGCTGCTGGGAACAGATCCTCGACCAGCTCAAGCAGCTGCGCCCGAATGTCATCCGGGATCCGGCGCGGGTGCGAGACGAGGTCGCGCAGAATGTCCCAGAGGTCGTACAGCGGCGAGGAGGGAGCGCGGATCGGCAGGGCCCGGCTTGTGGCTTTGAGCCGGAGCCCGACCAGGCGCTCAAGCTCGGCTAGGTCCGGCTCGCGTTCGCAGAGTGAGCGCAGGAAGCAGGCGCTGGTCAGCATCCCGGCGAAGGCGAGCAGGTCGAACTGCCCGCCTCGCTCGTACTGTTCCTGACAGAGACGGGCGACGGTGGTCGCCATCAGCGGCACGTCGGCCTCGGCCCGATCCAGCGACAGCGGCGGATTGAGTGCCCGGCGGACGGCGCGGTGCTGCTCGCGGTCATGGGTGTCGACTGAGGCTCCATAGTGGTAGAGCGGGACGCGCTCGCGCCACCAACGGGAGATCAGACCGGTCTTGTCGACACTTTTACCCTCGCCGATCAGCACGCGCTCGATCAACTCGGCCCCAGACAGGTAGGCGACTCGCTGGCGGCCGAGGCGGAACAGCGCCAGTTCGCCCTGCCGCGCGCTCAAGCGGTGCAGCGTCCGCTCGGGGTTGCGCCAGTAACGCAGCAGCGACAGTTGTCCGGCTTCCCCCCAGGAGCGGGCCGGTGTCGCGGTTGAGGCGCGGACGGAGACAGATGAGGCGGAGACGCTGATCACACGAGCCATGCAATAGGAGCGCCTGATCCGCGTGCGGGTTTTAGTCCTACAGCGAGAAGGGCGCCCTCGGGCGCCCTTCCTTTCTTGGTCGTCAGTCCCGGACTCACCAGCCCTTGACGCTGAAGCGGATGAGGTCCCCCGGCTTCGCCCGGCCCCGCAGCGTTGCAATGAGCTTGCTCATGCAACTCTCCTTTCGGGTTGACCGAGCGAGCGTATATTAGAAAGAGATGGGCGCACAAGGTGTTCTAACTGGCGAAAACAGGTGGCGGGGCTAAAGCGGACGAGTACCGTCGCAACCGTGAACGACTGGAGAGAACTCGAATATGGAGAGAACATCGCCCCGGTCTACGACTCGATCATCGCCAGCGAAGTTAACACTGACGATGCCGTCGCCTTCCTGACCGAGCTTGCAGCCGAACACGATGCGCACACCCTGCTCGAGCTCGGCAGCGGGACCGGCCGGCTGCTATTCCCACTGCAGGCGGCTGGGCTCGAGGTGGCAGGGATTGAGCTGTCGCCGGCGATGATCGAGCGGATGCGAGCCAAGCCTGGCGGTGCACAGCTGGACGTGCTCGTCGGCGACATGACCGAGTTCGAGCTCGACCGGCGCTTCGACCTGATCCTGATCGCCTTCAATACGCTCTACTGCCTCGACTCGTCCGAGCGGCAACGGGCCTGCTTGCGCACCGCAGCCGGCCACCTGTCCCCCGGCGGACTGCTGGTTATCGAGACCCATCTGCCCTACCCGCTGACGCGGATGCCGGCCCGCGGCATGACTCCACTTGCACTCGATCACGGTCGGGCTGTTCTGGCCGCCTACCGCCACGATCAGCTCGGTCAGGTGATAGAGACGACGGCGATCATCCTCAGTTCGGACGGTATTGGTGTCTATCCCAACCGCAACCGCTACGCCTGGCCGGCCGAGCTCGACCTGATGGCTGAGTTGTCCGGACTGACGCTGCTTGAGCGCTTCGCAGACTGGAACAAGGCGCCGTTTACCGGGTACGTCGATAGTCAGCTCTGCCTCTACGAGGCCGCGCGACGTAGTGGACCCAAATAGGCAGTGTCGGCCTCGGCGATGCACGCCGCCCCGGTGTCGACTGAGATCGTAACGCTGCGGGAACGGGGCAACAGCAAGAAGACCAGGCCGGCTGCCCCAAGCGTTAGTACCGAGGCGCTGGCCCAGGCCAGCCGTGCGCCGACAGCTCCGGTCAGCGGCCCACCGGCGACGAGGCCAAGACCGAGCAGGAGCTGCATGACGCAACCGATGTTGGTGAAGACGCGGCCGCGCATGCTGTCGCCAGTCGTCTGCTGGACGATCGTCATGCCGGCCAGTAGCCCTGTCATGTTGGCGAGGCCGAGCATGACGACGAAGACGAGTGCCACCGGCACGTCGGGGCTAGCAGCGGCCGCGCCGGTCGCTAGGGACATGACCAGCAGACTGCGGTTGTAGAGGCGGCTGACGCCCCAGCGACCAAGCAGGGAGGCACCAGCGACACTGCCCAAGGCCAAGCCGATGCCGGAGCAGGCGCTAAACAAGCCGTAGCTGAAGTTGCCGCCGTGCAGCGCGTGTTTGACCAGAACGATCTGGGAGACGTTGATCAGGCCTCCGGCGGCGATTGCCAGGCCCCAACCGAACAGGATCGCTCGTAGGGCGCGGTTGGACTTAAGCAAGCCGAAACCGTCGCCGAGGTCGCGCCAGTGTCCTCGGGAAGGGGCCCGTTCGCTCTGTAGTGCACCCGCTGGGATGGCGAGGAGCAACAGCGCCGACAGCAGGAAGCTGGCGGCATCTAGGGCGAACAGGGTTGTGGCGTTGGCCACCAGTAGTAGCGCCCCGGCCAGGGCCGGGCCGGCCATCATTGAGACTGTCTCCGATAAGCCAAGCAGCGAGTTGGCCGCCGGCAGTTCTTCGACGTCGACGAGGTTGGGCAGGCCGGCGAAGACCGCCGGTCGGAACAGTACCGCGGCTAGTGAGGAGAGCGCAGCCAACCCGACCATCGGCCCGGTCCGTGGGAAGAAGGCGATGGCGACGAAGATCGAGGCGTTGATCACGTCGCTGCTGATCAACATCCGCCGCCGGGGCAGGCGGTCGGCCAGCGGGCCTAGGACCAATCCTGCCAGCGCTCCCGGCAGTAACTGGGCCAGCAAGAGCGCGCCGACCCACGTTGCTGATCCGGTGCGCGCGTAGACGCTAACCGTCAGGCCGATCGTAGCCAGCCAGTTGCCGAACTCCGACCCCAATCGAGCCAAGAACAGGCGCCGAAACTGCCGTGCCCGCCTCAAGACGGCGAACTGAGCCAGAGCTGACACCGCTAGCGACAGTGTAGTTCCGGGCGCTCGCCCACCGGCCATTTGCGGCTCAGTGAAGCGTACTGCTGTGCGATAGCCTGCTGATCATCATCGTTATTGAAGCCGTGCCAGGGCTGAGCATGAGAAGGAAGTGCGCGTCGCGGGAGCCGCGAAAAGTTGCGCTTTGATGCGGTCGCCCCAACTCCGTTTGTCGACGCTTCAGCGCGACCCGTTCCGGGTTCTTAGTCGACTGCAGCGCAAACAAGGAGACATCGCCTGCTTCTGGCTCGGGCGCCAGCGCGGCTATTACGTCGCCGCCCCGGAGTTAGTCGATGAGTTGTTCGTCCGGCACCGGGACGACCTTGGTAAGCGCAGCAGCATCACCCGCTGGTGGCTGCGCCGCCCGCCGACCTTCGTGCGTGGCGAGTTGTTCTTTACCCACGACGAGGGCGACCATGCGCGAATACGTAAGCACTTCAACCGGACCTTTAGCAGCCACCACGCCCGTCAGGACGCCGGTCGCTCCGCCTCAATCATCGAGCGGATCTACCGGGAGGCGGCGGGCCGGGAGATCGAGATGATGCACCTGGCCGAGCTCCTGGTAGTCACCGCCGGAATGACGACACTGCTCGATCGCGAGCCCGACGCCGCGACGGCGTCGGAGATCGTCGATCTCGCCGGCTCCGCCCGGGAGACCAGCGCGGTCTTCTCCTCGAAGTCACAGTTGCGGCGTCGGCGCCTACTCCATCCGCGCCGGACGCGCAAGATCCGTGAGGCGCACTCCGCCTTGGCCGAGATCTGTGAGAGTTTCCTGCTCGCGCACCCCGACGAGCGCCCTACGGCTCTGTCGGCACGGATGCGACTCCTCCGTGATCTGTCGTCGCCGAGCGTGATGCTGATGATATCGTCGTTGGCACCGCTAATCGACTCGACGGCGCCGGCGATCGTGTATGCGCTGATCGCAGCTGCCTCGGACCCCAGCATCGCCACACAGCTGACCGGGGAGGTCGACGCGCTCGGCGCAGCGTTGCTGGACGGAGAGTCGCTGGAGCGGCTGCCTCTGAGCTGCGCGGCCGCGGACGAGAGCCTCCGCCTCTGCACGACCTGGCATGTCGGCCGTCTTTGCCAGCGCCCTTTCACAGCGGCGGGGCGTGAGTTCCGTGTCGGCGATTGGCTGCTAACCTCGCCGGCTCTCATCCAACGCGACGAGCGGTTCTGGCCTGAGCCAGAGGAGTTCCGGCTCGACCGCTGGACACCCGAACAGGCGGCGTCGCGCCCCAAATACGCCTACATGCCATTCGGGTTCGGCAATCGCATCTGCGTCGGGCGCAACCTGACCCAGACGACGATTGCCTTGGCGCTCGCCATCTTCTTCCGCGACTGGCAGCTCGAGCTCAAGGCCGCGCCGCCGGCCTGGCGGGCCGTCCAGACTGGCGACTTTGCTCCGTCCAAGCCGGTGTACACACGTCTTGTGCCCCGGAAGGCGGCTGGCGCGCTTCGTTTCGACGGTGCGGCTGGGACGCGCCACAAAAACCGGGGGACGTAGGCCGGTCAAACTACTACCCCGTGATAGCCGACCTGCTCAGGCGAGGGATGTGTCGCGAAGGCTCGTCCGGTGTCCCAGGAGGGTCTCTGCCTCGCGCAGGCCGCAGCGGGCGCAAGCTCACGGGACAAGGGATCCTCGCCCGTGAGCATCCTGAACGCGGCGGGGATCTGCCGCCGCCGCGGAACGCCGAGCTTCTTGCGCAGGACATCGGCATGCGCCTTGGCCGTCCGCGGTGAGATGCCGAGCCGGAGCCCGACCTCCTCATTCGAGCAACCGCGGGCGATCAACGCCACCACCTGAACCTGGCGCTCGGTGAGCTCGAAGTTCGGGTTCGTCGGGGTCGTCATGTGCGCGACGCTATGCCTGCGCAGGCCGCGATACCATTGGCCGATGGGAGTATTTGCGGCGGCTTAGACCTGCGCCGACCTGAACCCGCCGCGCACGAAGCTGGCCTCATGGCCGCGGGCGTTCGCCTCGTCGAGCTCGTCCTGCGTGAGCGCGCCGATTCGCAGCAAGAGGTCGAGTTCGTCACGCAAGTGTGTTCGCATCATCTCCGGACCGTCGGTCGCGATCGTGAAGCGCACGCCATGTTCGACGAACGTGCGGAAGACGTCGCGCACCGCGCTCTCGTCCGGCAGCGCCTTCGTCAGCAGGTTCGACGTGGGGCAGATCTCGAGCACGACCTCGCTGCGGCGCAGCATCGCCATGAGCTCGTCGTCGCCCGCAGCGAGGATGCCGTGGCCGATGCGGTCGGGGCGCAGCACTTCCAGCACCTCGCCGATCTCCTCGCGCCCGTTGTCGCCGCCCTCCTCGCCGACGTGAATCGTCACGCCGAGCCCGGCCGCGCGCGCGTCCTCAACCATCGGCTGCACGGCGCGGTAGTCGTAGCGCGCGCCGTTCGGCCGCGGGCCGGCGATGTCGACGCCCACGATCCCGCGCGACGCCCAGCCGGCCGCCTTCTCGACGATCACCTCGTTCTGCCGCGCAGTGAACGTCCGGTCCATCATGAGGATCAGGCCCGCGTTCACCTGCGGGTACTCGAGGCTCGCGCGGTCGAGGCCGCGGATCGCGGCGAGGATGATGTGGTCGAGGTCGCGCTCGCCGCCGCGGTTGCGCTTCATCGGGTTGAAGCGCAGCTCGAGCGTCGTGATCCCCTGCGAGCGGTACGCGCCACCGATCGCCGCGTGCACGCTCGTCTCGACCGCGAGCGGGCTCGACTGGATGAGCTCCGTCCAGTGGTAGATCGCGTCGAGCGCGTCGAGGTCGGGCACGCCGCGCGGGTCGCTCGCGGTGACGAGCCGGTCGAAGTCCCAGTAGTCCTTCACCGGGAGCGCGATGCCCTGCTCGTGCGCGAGCGTCCAGAGGATGTCGGACGAGACAGACCCGCCGAGATGTGTGTGCAGCTCGGCGAGTCCGTCCATCGACCGATTGTAGGAGAGCTACTGCTGCGGCTCGACGATCAGGAGCGAGTTGCCGTCCGGGTCGCGGAACCAGAACATCGGCGGCACCGGGTCGCCCATGCGCGAGATCTCGGCGTCGACGTCGACGCCCTTCGCCTTCAGGTCGGCGTGGATGCCCTCGATGTCGTCGGTGAAGAGCGAGATGCCCGTCTCGCGGCCGCCGGCCGAGCCGCCGGGCGGGGGCAGGACGATCGCGACCGTCGTCTCGCCGCCGGGCGGCGCGACCTCGAGCCACGTGTAGCCCTGGCCCATTGGCGCCTCGAAGCGCTTCTCGAAGCCGAGCTTCTCGGTGTAGAACGCGTACGCGCGCTCCTGGTCGGTGACCGGGACGATCACGACGCCGAGCTTGCTGATGCGGGTCTTCGTCTGCGGCATTTCCGTCCTCCTTGTGGGTTCAGGAGTAAGACGACCCTCCGCTTCGAAACTCATCGCTAGGTGTACCCGACGACCGCCCACCGCCGCCCGGCGAACCGCGCCCCGAGGAGCGCGAGCCGCGCGGCGATGAGGACGTCGAGGCCGATCCACACGCCGACGATCCCCCAGCCGAGCTCGAGCGCGAGCAGCGCGATCGTGACGTAGATCGCGCTCGCGAGGAGCATCGACCACATGAGGTATGACGTGTCGCTCGCACCGATGAGGATGCCGTCGAGCGCGAAGACGGCGCCCGCGAGAGGCTGCATCAGCGCGAAGAGCGGCCACAGCTTCACCGCCTGCGCGAGCACGGCGTGGTCGCCGGTGAACGCGCGCGGCAGCGCGTGCTCGAGCGGCAGCAGCACGACCGCGAACGCGAGCCCGACGACCGCCGACCACGCGATCATCCGCAGTGCCGCTTCGTATGCGCCGTGCGCGTCGCCGGCGCCGAGCATGCGCGCGACGATGACCTGTCCCGCAATCGCGATGGCGTCGAGAAGGAGCGCCAGGAAGACGTAGAGCTGGAACGCGATCTGGTGCGCGCCGAGCTGTGCGTCGCCCATCCGCGCGAGCACCGAGGCAGCGACGAGGAACGATCCGAGCAGCGCGGTCGTGCGAACGAAGATGTGCCTTCCGACGCGCACGAGCGGGCGGATCTCGCGCAGGCTCGGACGCCGCGACGACGCGCGCGGGCGCAGCAGCTCGACGACGAACGCGACGCCCATGCCGGCCTGCGCGATCGCGGTGCCCGCCGCAGAGCCTGCGATGCCCCAGTGGAATCCGTAGACGAAGAGGACCTCGAGCACGATGTTCACGACGTTCGACGCGACGACGATGACGAGCGGGCGGCGCAGGTTCGAGATCCCGCGCAGGTAGCCCTGGCCCGCGAGCGCGATGAGCGCCGCCGGCAGTCCCGCTGCGGCGATGCGGAAGTAGACGAGTGCGTAATGCCCAGAGCGCCCGTGGCCGCCGAGCCCGCGCAACAGCGGCCCCGCGGCCGCCTCGCAGACGACGAGCAACGTGACGCCGATCGCGAGCGCCGCCCACAGCGCCTGCGCCGCGAGGCGCGCTGCGCGCTCGTCCTGTCCCGCCCCGGATGCGCGCGCGACGATCGCCGTCGTCCCGTACGTGAGGAAGTTGAAGATCGTGAATGCGCCGGAAAGAACCGTGCCTGCGAGCCCGAGCGCCGCGATCTGCGGCCGCCCGAGATGGCCGACGATCGCCGTGTCCGCGAGGACGTAGAGCGGCTCGGCGGCAAGCGCGCCGAGCGCCGGGAGCGCCAGCCGGAAGATCTCGCGGTCGTGCGGGGAGCGGGGGCGCACCTGCCTCCGACGATAATGGAGTGGTGAAGGTGGGCATCGTCGTCCCGTACTCGTGGTCCTTCTGGGGCGCCGTCGTCGAGCACGCGGAGCTGCAGTCGGAAGCGCTGCGCACGCTCGGCTGCGAGGTGAAGACGATCATGGGCAACGATCCGCCCGGACAGTTCACGCGCGTGTTGCATCCGCGCCACGGCCGCCACGGCGAGCCGCCGCCCGACGTCATCCCGATCGGCCGCTCGGTGATCGTGCCGGCGAACGGCTCGCTCCCGAACATCATCCTCAGCCCACGTTCGGTCTTCCGCATCAAGACCGTTCTTGCGCGCGAGCGCTTCGACGTCGTGCACCTGCACGAGCCGATGACGCCGACGCCGTGCATTGCGACGCTCGCGTTCTACGAGGGGCCGATGGTCGGAACGTTCCACGCACACGGCGACCTCGGCTGGATGAAGATCGCGAAGCCGATTTGGGGCTTTCTCGCGGATCGCATCGACAAGCGGATCGCGGTCAGCGAATTCGCGGCGACGTCGGCACGGCATTACCTACCCGGCGAGTACGAGATCGTGCCGAACGGTGTGCTCATCCCGCCCGCTGCGGACGCGGCGAATCGCAAGAACCACGTCGTCTTCGCCGGCCGGCACGAGACGCGCAAGGGGCTGCACGTGCTTCTGCGCGCCTGGCCGGAGATCCACCGACGGACCGGTGCGACGCTGCGCGTCTGCGGCGCCGATCCGCTGCGTGTTCGGCTGCTCATGACGCGGGTTGGCGTGCATGACGGCGTCGAGGTGTTCGGCTTCCTGCCGCAGGAGGAGCTCACCGAGGAGCTGCTCGCGGCGAAGGCACTCGTCGCGCCCTCGCTCGGCGGCGAGAGCTTCGGCATGGTGCTGACGCGTGCACTCGCGTGCGCGACGCCGGTCGTTGCATCGGACATTCCTGGATACCGTGCGGTCATGAACCCCGAGACGGCGGTGCTGTTCCCGCCCGGCGACGAGCGTGCGCTGACCGAAGCCGTCGTCGCGCTGCTCGCGGACGAGCCGTGGCGGCAGTCGCTCGGGAACGCGGGCAGGCGCCTTGCGCAGGAGCGCTACTCGTGGGATGCGATCGGCCGCAGGCTGCTCGGAATATACGAGTCGCTCGCCGCATGAGATATCCACGGACGAAGGCGACGCGCTTCGCCATTGCGATCATCCTCGCCGGCCTCGCTGGGCTCTTCTTCTGGTGGCGCGGATCGAGCCTCGCCGCGATCGGCGACGCGTTCACCGCCGTCAAGTGGCAGTGGGTGGCCGCGGCTATCGCGCTCAACCTCCTGTCGGTCGTCGTGCGCGCGCTCGCGTGGACGACGGTCATCCGCACGGCGATGGAGCCGCCGTATCCGAGGCCGTTGCTCGTCTTCTCGGCGTTCTCCGTCGGCCTGTTCGCGAATGCATTGCTACCGGGCCGCGTCGGCGAGCTCGCGCGCGTCGGCGTGCTCTCGAAGAAGATGCACGGGCGCAAGGGCGCGTGGGCGACGCTCGTCGGCACCGTCTTCGCGCATCGCGTGTTCGACGTCGTGCCGGTCGTTCTGCTCGTGCTCTATGTCGTCGCGACCGCGAACATCCCCGGCTCGGCGCGCGGCGCGCTCATCGCGGCGATCCTCCTCGGCATCTTCCTGTTCGTCTTCGCGTACGCGACCGCGCGCCGCCCGCGCCAGCTCGAGGCGCTCGAGGGGCTCGGCCCGGTGAAACGCCTGTTGACGATGGGGCGGCAAGGGCTGGGCGTCATGCGCTCGCCCGTCGGCGCCGCGGTCGCGATCCTCTTCCAGATCTGCGGCTGGATCTGCCAGCTCTTCGCCGTGTACGTCGCGATGCGCGCGTTCGACATCCACTCGCCGCTGCCCGCCGCAGGCGTCGTGCTGCTCGTGATGAACGTCGTGACGATCTTCCCGTTCTGGCCCGGCAACGTCGGCCTCGTGCAGGTCGCGATCGCGTCCGCGCTCGCCGGCTACGGCGTCGAGTACGCGCGCGGCGTCGCGTACGGCTTCGGGCTGCAGGCGATCGAGGCCTCGGTCGGGATCGGCGTCGGCCTTCTGTTCCTCGCGCGCGAGGGACTGTCGTTCGCGATGCTGCAGGTGATGCCGAGCGCGGCGCAGGCGGAGATTCCCGAGGAGTCCGAGGAGCATGTCGTCGAGCCCGAGCGCGCTCGCGTGCCCGGCTAGCCTCAAAGGCGTCCTCTCAGCACGCGCTGCCGCCGCCGCGCTGGCGCGCGGGCTCGGCGAGTGCGACGAGCTTCCGCTGGCCGACGGCGGCGAGGGAACGGCCGACGTCGTGCCCGGTGTGATCGAGGCCGCGGCTGTCATTCCGTTCGATCCGCCGCGGCTGGCATCGAGTCGCCCGTTCGGCGAGCTGCTCGCATCGTTGGCTGCAGATCGTCTGCTGATCGGGCTCGGCGGCACCGCGAACATGGATGCGGGCGCCGGGTTGCTGGACGTGCTCGACACGCTGCCGCCCGCGACCGTCCTGTGCGACGTGCGGACGACGCTGTACGACGCGCCGCGGCTCTTCGGACCGCAGAAGGGCGCGACGGCGGAGCAGGTCGTCGAGCTCGAGGCGCGGTTTCGCGCGGACGAGCGGCTCGCGCCGTTCGCGCAGCTGCCCGGCTCGGGTGCGGCGGGCGGGCTCGGCGCCGCGCTCGCGTATCTCGGCGCGCAGCTCGTGCCGGGCGCGGCGACCGTGCTCGACCTCGTCGGTTTCGACGTGTCGCGCTACGACCTCGTCGTGACGGGCGAGGGCCGCGTCGACGCGACGACTGCGGAAGGGAAGGTTCCGTTCGAGGTCGCGCGCCGCTGCGCGGACGCGGGCGTGCGCTGCGTCGTCTTCGGCGGCATCGTCGCCGAGCCGGTGCCCGGCGTCGAGACGGTCGCGCTGTCGGGCGATCCGGCGCGCGCGGTCGCAGACCTCGAGGAGCTAGGGGCGCGCCTCGTCGACGCGGCGGGCTAGCTCTTCGACCTTGCCCTGCGCCGCATCGAGCTTCGCGCGGCACGCCGCGTAGAGCGCCTCGCCGCGCTCCCAGAGCGCGAGCGCCTCGTCGAGCGACGCCTCGCCGCGCTCGAGCCGCTCGACGATCTGCTCCAGCTCCGCCTGCTGCTGCTCGAACGTCGGCTCGCTCACGTCCTCGGTCACCCTTCGCTTCCGCGCCGCAGAGCGGCGCTCCGCGAAAGGTTGACGGCGCTCGCTGCAGGATCCAGCGCGCTCGGCGCTCGGTCGTACTGCGCGTACTGCCCTTCGCGCCTCGCGCTTGGCTCCTTTGCGACCGCCGCCCCGAGAACGTGAGCTTCAGCCGCCACGGACGTCCTCCACCCGCGCGCCGAACGCGCTGTCGGCGAGCTCGACGTCGACGCGCTCGCCGACGTTCACGCGTGACGCGACGCCCTGCTCGTTGCGCACGATCGCGTAGCCGCGGCGGAGCGTCGCCTTCGGCGAGAGCGTGCCGAGCTTGCCAGCGAGCGCCTCGATGCGGGCGCGCTTGCGCTCGACGAGCAGGGCCGGCGCGCGACGGAGCCGTTCGTGCGCGAGCTCGGCACGCTGCACGTCGCGATCGAGTGTGCGACGTACGTTGCGTCCGAGCGAGTCCCGCGCGCGGTCGAGGCTTTGCACGAGCTCGCCGAGGTCGGGGACGACGAAGCGTCCGGCCATCGTCGGCGTCGACGCGCGCACGTCGGCGGCGAGATCGCAAAGCGGCGTGTCCTGTTCGTGCCCGACCGCGGAGACGATCGGAACGGCGGAGGTCGCGACCGCGCGCACGACGCGCTCGTCGCTGAAGGGGAGCAAGTCCTCGAAGCTGCCGCCGCCGCGCGCGAGCACGATGACGTCGACGTGCGGCTGCTCACAGAGCGCGCGCAACGCAGAGACGATCTCGTCCGCGGCCCGCGGTCCCTGGACGTACGTCTCCGCGACGAGGACGTTCGCGGGCGGGAAGCGCGTCTGGATCGTCGTCAGCACGTCGCGCTTCGCGGCGGCGTCGTTGCCGGTGACGAGCCCGATGCGCCGCGGCAGGAGTGGAAGCGGCCGCTTGCGCTCCTGTGCGAAGAGCCCTTCGGCGGCGAGCCTCGTCTTCAGGCGCTCGAGCGCGGCGAGGTGCGCGCCCACGCCGAAGCGCTCGATCGAGAGCGCGCGCAGGCGGAAGTCGCCGCGCTGGTCGTACAGCTGGGGCCGGCCGAAGACGTGCACGCGCTCGCCGTTCGCGAGGTCGAGGCGGAGGCCGTCGAACTGCCCGCGCGGCATCGATACGCCGACGCTCGCGCCTTCCTCGGGATCCTTGAGCGTGAAGAACACGCTCGCCCAGCGCTCGTGCCGTCGCAGCTCGGTGACTTCGCCTTCGACCCACACGCTTGGGAGGCGTCCGAGCCATTGCGCAACGCCGCGGTTGAACGCGCCGACGGAATACACCGTCTTGTCTTCGTACGCGAGCGGCTCGACCTTCGACATCTCTCGGAGCGTACTCAGAGAACGCGCAGGCGCCTGAGCCGGCAGCGTTCCCGCATCGTCACGGGATCTGTACGGGCGAGCAGGCCCGGTACGGCGTCGTCCGGGATCCGCCGCTTCTTGTCGGCGAAGTCGTCGATGAGATCGGCGCCGCTCGGATAGTGCTTGCGCACGTCGTGGTCGTCGGCAGCCTCGTCGACGAGTGCGCCCGCGGCGACCGCCAAGTCGACGGCTGCCCTCGCGGCGTCGGCCTTGGCGAGCAGCGGCTCGCCCCAGATCTCGCAGATCCGTTCCTCGCCGGCCTCGACGACCGGGTCGGGCCGGATCACCTGCAGGTCGAGGACGAGACCGCCGGGCTCCACTGCGTCGATCATGTTGCGCAGGACGTGCACGACGTCCTCGGGTTCCACTCATCAGAGCGACCAGGAGAAGAGCGCAAGATCGAACGAGCGCGGCTCGACCTCGATCTCCAGGCCCGAAGCGACGCGAAACTCCACGCGTTCGGCGAGCTCGGGGGGCAGCGCGCGGCGCGCCTGCTCGACCCGTTCCGCATCCGGATCGAATGCGAGCACGAACGCCGCTTCGGCTGCGACTGGACTCGTCAGCCGGCCGTCGCCGCAGCCGAGCTCGATTACACGCTTGCCGTCGAACTGCGCGAGTCGCCGCAAGGCCGCAAGATGCGCGCCCTCCGGATCGAGGACGCGTGTCACCGCTTATAGGCCTTGAGCGTTGTCCCTTTTGCGCCGAACTTCAGCGCCTTGCGGCGCGTGTCCTCGAAGGCCGAGCGCGCGTAGGTGTCGACGAGCTGACCGGTCTCGATCCGTTCGAACCCGTGCCGCTCCAACAATCTCGCGTACGCTGCTTCCAGCAGCGCCCCTGCTATTCAGCCGGTCCAGAGATCGATGTTGCGCCGGCCCTCTTCGCTGACAGGGTTCTGGATCGTCACGTCGGCGATCTGCAGCCGGCCGCCCGGCGCGAGCACGCGATGGAGCTCGGCGAAGACGGCGTCCTTGTCGGGGATGAGGTCGATTACCCCGTTCGAGATCACGACGTCGAAGTTTCCGTCGGGGAACGGGAGCCGCTCCGCTTCGCCTTCGACGAACTCGACGTTCGCAGCGCCGAGCTCCGTTGCCGCGGCGCGCGCCTTCATCAGCATCTCGGGCGTCATGTCGATCCCGGTCACGCGCCCGTTCTCGCCGACCATCTGTGCGGCAACGAGCGAGTCCGTGCCCGCGCCCGACCCGAGGTCGAGCACGCGCTCGCCTGGCTCGAGCCGCCCGAGCGAGAACGGGTTCGCGACGCCGGCGAACGACTCGACTGCTGTGTCGGGCACGTTGGCGAGCTCCGGCGGATAGTCGAGGTCCTCCGCCCACGGCCGGCCGGTCGGGAAGATGAATTCCTTCTCCGGCTCCTGCGAGACCGACGCGTACGTCTTCTTGATCTCGCTCTTGAGAACGTCGACGTCGATGTCGACTTCGACCGCCACGTAGCCGATCCTAAACCCGCTAACGTCGATTGCAAGTGGTCGTCGAGATCCTCTATCTGGAAGGCTGCCCGCACTACGAGGCGGCACGGGAGCAACGTCGATGACCTCGACGCTGCGGACCGCATGCGCTTCCTCGGGTCGCCGACCGTCCGCGTGAACGGCCGGGACGTCGAGCCCGGCGCAGACGAACGCGAAGGGTTCGCGTTTGGCTGCCGCGTCTACGCGAACGGCGCCGGTCTTCCGGACGAGCGACTCGTGCGCGACGCGCTCGCGCGCTAGAGAAGAATCTCGGCCGCGACGTCGTGCTCGCAGCCGTTGCCGACGAGCTCGACGGCGAGGTGGAGGTCGGCCTCACTTGCTGCGAGGCGCTCCGCCGTGTGGAGCGGATAACCGGCCTCGATCAGCACGTGGAGCCGCCAACTCTCGACCTTCGATTGCTCGCTCAGATCCGGCTCGGCTAGTTCGGTCATCTCGCTCATGGCGTCAGAGGTTCGTGTTTCCTTCGACGAACCCTGCTCACAGATGTTTGTGAGGAATCGGTATGGCTTACGCGGCGGATTCCACGCGGCGAACAAGTTCCTGCAAACGGGCCTCGATGACGGCCCGGGTGGCGTCGGCGTCGGCGCCGAGCTCCTCCAGCCGGCGGCGGACGTCCGCTTCGAGATCGGCGATGCGGCCGTCGAGGCCCGACATCCACTCGTCGTGCTGGCGCTCGAGCGACTTCGCCACGTCCGCGAGCTTGCGCTCGAGCCGTTGCGCGCCCGCGTCGCCGACGTGCGCGAGGCGTTCCGCGAGCACGGCCTCGGCCTCGCGCGCGAAGAGCTCGACCGACTTCTCGAGCTCGCGCGTCAATCGCCTCGCCGCGTCCTCGCGGCTCGACTTGACGAGGTTCGCGAACTGCTGCGTCGCCTCGTCGGAATACATCGACGACGCGCGCTCGACGATGCGCTCCATCGTCTCCACCTGACGGCGCTGCACGTCTTCGAAGCCGGCCTTGATGCGCAAGATCGACTCGTTCTCCTCGCGCTCGACCTGCTCCATGAGCTCGCGCTCGCGGCGACGCATGCGCTCGTCGAGCTCGTGCAGCGCCCGGCGCCGCTCCGCCGCGTGCGAGTCGATCTCGGTGCGCGCGCGGGCGAGGTTGTCCTCCATCGCCTTCTCGAGCTCGCCGCGCAGGCGCGCGAGCGCGGTGCGCTGGTCATCGCTCTCGGCGGCGAGCCGGTCGCCGTCGGCGGCGATGCGCGCCTCGAAGTCGGCGAGCAGCTGCTTCTGGTGCTGCTCGAGATCGGAGATCCGCTGCCGCATCCCGTCCGCCGCGCGGTCGAGGTCCTGGGTCCAGTCCGACAGCCGCAGCTCGACCTGCGCCTGCGTCTCGGTCAGCGCCTTGGTCAACGCGTCCGCAGTCGCGCGCTCGAGGCTCGCGAACTCTGCGCGCCGTTCCTCGGCGATGCGCCGCTCCTCGTCCGCGAGCAGCGAGACGGAGTCTGCGCGGGCGCGTGCAAGCGTGCGTTCGAGCTCGGCCGCGCGTTCCTCAGCTTCGTTGTCGATGAGCTCGCGCAGCTTCACCTGCGTGGCGGCGAGATGCGCGTCGACGTCCTCGGCGTGCACGAGCGCGCGACGGAGCAGCACGGCCGCCCACGTTGCGACCGCGCAGGCGGCGATTCCGCCCGCGGCGATCGCCAGCTCGCGCGGACGGGTATGGCGACCCGCGTATACGGCCCAGGCGGCGACGGCGCCGCCCGAGACGATCAGCGCGAGGGCGGCGAGGACGAAGCGATGAAGGAAGCGGAAGGCGGCGCCGGCGAGCGCGAGTGCTGCGACGCCGACGCCTGCGGCGAAGGCGATGTCGAACGCGGTCGTTACCGGCATCGCGTCATGGTACGCGGGCCAGCAGCAAGGCGCCTGCGAGCGCAGGCATCGCCGCAGCGAGCAGCTTCAGGCCGATCTCGGCCGAGCGCGCGAGCTCGGGGTCGCCGATGTTCCGGCGCGCGAAGCGGACCGGGGTCGAGAGCACGCGCTGCGCGTAGCTCGTCAGGAACGCGAACGCAGCCGCCGCGATCGCCTCGCCGCGCAGCGTGTGCGCGGAGGCGGAGTAGCCGGTGAGGACGGGGAACGCTCCCCACGCGAACGCGAACGTGACGCTCTTGTGGATCGCGCCGCCGAAGAGCTCGAGGTTATACGCGACGACGACGACACCGCCGAACGCGACGAACGCGAGCAGCCACAGCGTCGTGTTGAGCGCGACGACGACGCCGATCGCGCACGCGGCTGCAATCGAGATCGCCCCGAGCACGAACAGCACCCGGTCGGGGATGCGCGTCTGCAGCGGCCGTCCTTGCATCTCGTCGAGCGCATGCGCACCGATCCCCATCGCAAGGAAGAACGCGAGCATCGTCCAGCCGAGCAATCCCCACTTCATATGCGGCGCGAGGCCCGCGCCGATAGCGACGTAGGAGAGATGCCAGAGCGTGTAAGGCGGATGGAGCAGCGTCACGTAGTCGCGCCAGCCGCCGGAACGGAGCGCGTAGAACGCCGGCCGCACTTCAGCGCTCATGCGCGCGTGCCCCACATAACGACGCCGCCGCCGAGACTGAGCCGTTTCACGTGCGCGTCCGGCCAGATGCTCTCCAGGTCGACGCTCGAGTGGAAGTTGCGGATGCTCGGCCCGAGGAACCGCCCGACCTCGTGCCAGCCCGGCGAGATCGCGGCGCCGGCGAGTGGAAGGCCGACGCGGACGTACAGCTCCCACAGCGGCCGCCACACGCCGTGAGGCAGGCCGAACTCGAGCATCGCGATCGTGCCGCCCGGCTTCACGACGCGCATGAGCTCGCGGAGCGTCGCGACGGGATCGTCGACGTAGCGCAGGAGATACGTGAACGTGAGCGCGTCGAACTCCCC
>DASSXM010000127.1:0-5799 GCA_035703805.1 Gaiellaceae bacterium
CACCGTCGCGGCGAAACAGCGCTGGCGCGCCGGCACCGCTGTTCCGCTCGTCGTACGCCTCCCCTCGGGGGGCGGCTTCTCGGGAGGCCCGTTCCATTCGCAGAACCCGGAGTCGTCGTTCGCGCACATCCCCGGGCTCAAGCTCGTGTGCCCCGCGACGCCGGAGGATGCAAAGGGCCTTCTCATCAGCGCGATCGAGGATCCGAACCCCGTTCTCTACTTCGAGCACAAGCACCTCTACCGGCGCATCAAGGCAGACGTGCCGGAGAAGCGCTACACCGTTCCGCTCGGCAAGGCGCGCACGCATCGCGAGGGTGGCGATATCTCCGTCATCACGTGGGGCGCGATGGTGCATACCGCAGACGAAGCGGCGCAGCAGCTCGAGTCGGACGGCATCTCGGTCGAGATCGTCGACCTGCGCACGATCATGCCGTGGGACAAGAGCGCGGTGCTCGAGTCGGTGCGCAAGACGTCGAAGGTGCTCGTGCTGCACGAGGACACGCACACCGGGGGCTTCGGCGCGGAGATCGCTGCGACGATCGCCGAGGAAGCGTTCGAGGATCTCGACGCGCCGGTGAAGCGCATCACGGCGCCCGATACCCCCGTGCCGTTCTCGCCCGTGCTCGAGAAGGCGTATATCCCGCAGGTCGAGGACGTCGTCGCCGGTCTACGCGAGCTAGCGGAGTACTAAATGGCGACCGAGACCGCAGTCGACGTCGTCATGCCGCAGATGGGCGTCTCCGTCTCCGAGGGGACGATCACGAAGTGGCTGAAGCGCGAGGGCGAGCAGATCGAAGCCGACGAGCCGCTGCTCGAGATCTCGACAGACAAGGTCGACACCGAAGTGCCGAGCCCGGCGTCCGGCACGGTGACGCAGATCCTCGTGCAGGAAGGCGAGACCGTCGCCGTCGGGACGAAGCTCGCGCAGATCGGCGGTGCAGCTGCAGCGCCGGCCGAAGCTCCGGCGCCTGAGCCGGAGCCTGAACCTGAGCCGGTGGCAGAAACGCCTGCACCCGCTGCGCCGGTTCCCGTCGCGCAACCGAGCGGCAACGGGAAGTTCGTCTCACCCGTCGTCGCGCGCATCGCCTCCGAGCACGGCGTCGACCCGAACACGGTGCCCGGCACCGGTCGTGGTGGACGCGTGACGAAGAAGGACATCCTCGACTTCATCGAGCAGGGCGCACCCGCAGCTGCGCCGGCGGCTCCAGCTCCGGCACAGCCAGCAGCAGCTCCTGCCGCCGCTCCCGCTCCCGCTCCGGCGCAAGCGCAATCGGGAGAGACGCTCGAGCCCGTTTCAGCAATGCGCCGCGGCGTCGCAGAGCACATGCGGCGTTCGCTCGACACGTCGGCGCACGTCACGAGCGCGATCGAGGTCGACTTCTCGCGCGTCGTTGCCGCACGCGGCCAGCTCAAGAAGGAGTTCGAGGCGACGTACGGCGTCAACCCGACGTACCTCGCGTTCGTCGCGCGCGCGACCGTGCTCACGCTGCCCGACTACCCGTACATCAACGGCGAGCTGCGCGGCGACTCGATCGTCACGCGCAACTTCATCAACCTCGGCATCGCAGTCGAGCTGCAAGAGGGGAAGGGTCTCATCGTCCCGGTGCTTCGCAACGCGGAGACGCTCAATCTGCTCGGCATAGCGAAGGGCATCGCCGACATCGCAAAGCGCGCGCGCGACAAGAAGCTCGTACCGGACGACGTGCAGGGCGGCACGTTCACGATCACGAACCCCGGCGGTTACGGAACGTTCCACGGCACGCCGGTGATCAACCAGCCGCAGTCCGCGATCCTCGGTACCTACGCGCTCGTGAAGCGGCCGTGGGTCGTGCAGGACGAGCTCGGCGAGGACGTGATCGCGATCCGGCCGATGATGAACATCACGCTCACGTACGACCATCGCCTAGTCGACGGCGCATATGCGGGGCGCTTCCTCCGCGATCTGCGCGAGCGGCTCGAGAGCTGGGAAGGCGACGGCGGCTAAGCGGTAGGCCCGGGGGAGCGTCCCGGCGTTGGGGCCGCTCCCCCTGCTTCCGAACAGGGTCTCGCTGGAAGCGAGACGCCTCCCTGCCCGTCAGTCCCGGATGACATAGGTCGCCGGACCCACGCGGGCGACCTCCCCGCGCTGCACCATCGTTGATAGTCGCGCACCAAGTTGGTTCTTCGGGGAGCGCCCAGAGGGGAGCCAGCCTCGCCGCTCAAGCTCACCGTGCAGCTCGTCCCGCGTCCACGGGATAGCCGGCTCTCGCATGATTTCCAGGAGGGCCTCGCGCAGCGTCGGCTTATCGTCAGCGACAGCAAGGTCGTGTGCCTTGCGCGGAGGAGCTAAGGTCATCGGACCTTGGACGCGCTTCCAATCGATGGCAAGGCGAACCAAATTGCGCTTCGTCTCAAGCGCCCGAATCTGCGCGGTCAGCCTCGCGTGATCAGCCGAGAGCTCCTCAAGAGTCATAGACTCGAGTGCGTCGCTGAGGCTTTGACGGCTACTGGTCGGCACTGGTGGTCGGAGATCGTAGCACACACCCCAGGGTGCGTGGGTCACACAGATGTGTTGACACAAAGCAACACATCGCCCGCCATAAGTCACCACCTTTGACGAACCGCGGCGCCTACCTCTTCCAACTCGGCAGCGTTCCTTACCGCGAGGCGTGGGACTTGCAACGGTCGCTCGCAGGGGCGGTGTCGCAAGGCGCGATCCCGGACGTCGTGCTGCTGCTCGAGCATCCGCCGGTCATCACGCTCGGACGGCGCACCGACGACGCGGAGCTACACGTTCCGGACGGCGCCGAGGTCGAGCTCGTCGCGACCGACCGCGGCGGCAAGTCGACCTATCACGGCCCCGGCCAGCTCGTCTGCTATCCGATCCTCGACCTGAAGCGGCACGGCCGCGACGTGAAGCAGTACGTACGCAATCTCGAGCAGGCGCTGATCGAGACGGTCGCAACCTTCGGTATCACCGGTGAGCGGATCGACGGCCTGACCGGCGTGTGGCTCACGCGCCCGCCGCGCAAGCTCGCGTCGATCGGCGTGCACGTGTCGCGCTGGGTGACGACCCACGGATACGCGCTCAACGTCGACCTCGATCCGGCGCCGTTCACAGACTGGATCACGGCGTGTGGCCTCGAGGACGCGATGTTCACGACGATCGAGCGCGAGGCCGGCCGTCCGGTGAGCGTCGACGAAGTGCGCCCGTATGCGGCTGCGGCGATCGAGAACGTCTTCGGCCTCGAGCTCGAGGAGCTACCGGCTGAGGACGCGACCGGCCTCTGGCCGCAGCCCGTGCACGCACAACTCGCGGCGCGCTAGGGAAGCCAGCCGTCGCGATACGGCGACGGCTCACGCGCGGGGAAGCGTGCGTACGCGATGTTCGCGTCGTTCGTCTCCACTGGTGACGCCGCGTCGTGCCGCGCCGCGACCTCGCTCAGCGGATAGCCGCCCCAGTCCTCGCCGTCCTGATGCTCGCGCGCGCCGACGGCAATGATCACCGCCGGCCCCGAGCCCGCACCGATGAGCACGTGCGCAGCGTGCGGAGGCGTGTGCACGAAGTCCCATTGCTTGAGCGGCCGCTCCTCGTCCTCCACGATGAGCAGCGCCTCACCTGACAGAACGAGGTAGTCCTCCTGGTCCGCCTCCCAGTGGTACATCGCCATCGGCTCGCCCGGCCCGAGCACGAAGAGGTTGACGCCGACCTGCCGCGGCTCGTCCTCGACGAGGATCGCGACCTTGCCGCGCGGGCCGCGCTCGTACCACTGCATGTCACGCACGTTGCGGACGAACCAGCCCTCTGCCATGCCCATACACTGACAGACGTGGAGACGTCGCTGCCAGTCGCGGAGCGCCCCCGCCGTCCCGAGTGGATGAAGGTGCGCGCACCGTCGAAGGACTCGCGCTACTTCGACGTGCAGAAGCTCATGCACGGCCTGTCGCTGCACACGATCTGCGAAGAGGCACGCTGCCCGAACATTTCCGAGTGCTGGGGCCGCGGCACGGCGACATTCCAGATCCTCGGCGACACGTGCACGCGCGCGTGCCGCTACTGCTACGTCCATTCCGGGAGGCCGGACGCGCCGCCGGACGCGCTCGAGCCGCTCCGCGTCGCACAGGCAGCGGCACAGATGGAGTTGAAGCACGTCGTCGTCACTTCCGTCGACCGCGACGACGTTCCGGACCGCGGCGCCGGACACTACGCGGCGACGATTCGGGCCTTGAAGGCGAAGCTGCCGGACGCGAGCGTCGAGGTGCTGACGCCCGACTTCCTCGGCGTCGAGGAGGATGCGCTGCAGACGGTGCTCGCAGCGCGTCCTGATGTGTTCAACCACAACATCGAGACCGTTCGCCGACTGCATCCGAACATGCGCGGCGCGAAGGCGAGTTACGACAAGGCGCTCTGGCTGCTACGCCGCGCGAAGGAGATCGCCGACTACGACGTCATGACGAAGTCGGGGATCATCGTCGGTCTCGGCGAGACGAACGACGAGGTCGTCGAGACGATGCGCGACCTGCGCGCGAACGGCGTCGACGTCGTGACGATTGGCCAGTACCTGCAGCCAAGCTCGAAGCACGCGACGATCGACCGCTGGGTGCATCCCGACGAATTCCGCTGGCTGCGCGAGCAGGGCGAGGCGCTCGGCTTCGGCTCCGTGTTCTCCGGCCCACTCGTGCGCAGCTCGTACCGCGCCGACGAGCAGCGGCACGCGGCGCTCTCGTACTAGCGGATCCCGGTGTCGATGTAGAAGTTGACCGTCGCCGCCGCGCGCACCCGCACGGTCGACGGGCGGATCCCCGAGCCGATCGTCATCCGCGGCGAGGTGCTCACGCTGTACGTCGCCGGCGCCAGTCGCACCGAGTAGCGCCCACCCGCCACCGTCTTCACGCGCACCGCCGATTGCCCGGGCCGCGAGAACACGAGCGTCACGCCCACCGCCGGCGCACTGCACGGCTTGCCGACCTGGCAGACAGGCTGGGTCGGCCCGCGCATCACGACGCCGTGGATCAGAACGAGGGCGAGGAGCGCGGCCACGCTCCCAGTGTGCCCTGTTATTTGTCATCCTGGGTGGATGTTCGCGGCGCCGCCCGCGTCGATCGCCCTCTCGAGCTACAGCGCTGCCGCGAAGCCGGTGGCGATCGTGCTCAAGCTGCAATATGAAATGCAGTGCGGCTGGCCGGGACCGACGATCGCAGTGACGTTCCCGACCGCCGAACGGATGGCGAGGGTTCCGCGGCAGGCAGTGCTCGTGAACGGCCAGGAGCCCGCGACCGCCGCGCTCAGCCGTCGCACTGTCTCGCTCACGATCGCGCGTCCGAAGGGCGTGATGTGCGACGTCATCGGTCCCGGTACCGCGACGGTCGAGTTCACGCGCGCTGCCGGCATCGGCAATCCGCGCACGCGCGGCGTCTATCCCGTGACGGTCCAGCGGGGGAAGCTCGTGCTGCGCACGAGCTTCCGTATCCGCTAGACGTGGCGGGCTAGGCGCCCGCGAGGCTGGCGACGAAGTTCGCGACGTTGGGTGTGCCCCAACCCGTCGCGAGGTCGTAGCCGCTGCCGGCGCTGTAGCCGAACGGAGTGCCGAGCAGCTGGTTGTTCCCGATTGTGATGTCGTGGAAGTCGGCCGCGTACGCGCCCGACTCGGCGATCGCATACACCTTGTCGTTCACGTAGCCGAGCGTGCTGCCCTTGAGCTGGTTGGCAAGGGCGATGACCGACGACATCTGCGGCGAGCCTGCGCTCGTGCCGCCGAAGATGAAGAACGCGCCGCCGGGCGGAAGGCCCGGAAGGAACGACAGATGCACGAGCACGCC
>DASSXM010000084.1:0-70043 GCA_035703805.1 Gaiellaceae bacterium
TAATCGCCCATGATCTTCTTGTCGTTCGAGATCATCATGACGAGGACGAGGAAGGGCGCGGCGGCGACGCCGTTGATGACCGCGACGATGACGAGCAGTTTGATCGGGTTCACGCCGAGCAGGCTGAGCGCTGCACCGCCCAGGGTGCCGATCATGACGAGGCCGTAGAAGGTTGGCGCGCGTTTCACCGAACGCGAGAACCCAGTGGCTTTGCCGAGCAGACCGGCCATCCCCGCGGAGCCTGAACCCGCGAGAACCGGGATCGCGAGCATCCCCGCGCCGATGAAGCCAAGCGCGAACAGTGTCGACGCGAACCGGCCCGCAATGGGTTTCAGCGCGGTAGCTGCTTGGGCTGCGCTTTGGATGTTGTGTCTTCCGTGACTGCCGAGCGTTGCGGCGGTCGTCACGATGATCGAGAACATCACGATGTTCGAGAACGCCATTCCGCTGAAGACGTCGAAGCGGCTCGTCCGCTCCTTCTTCTTGGCGGCGAGTTCGCTTCGGTCTGAGAGCTGCTCCGGCTCACTGCCACCCTCTGGCTCGTCACGCATCTCCTCGAGGCGGTGCATGCTCTGCCAGAAGAACAGATACGGGGAGATCGTTGTGCCAAGGATCGCGACGAGAAGCGCGATATAGCTACTCCCAACTGAGAGATGAGGAAGGAACGTTCCGCGAGCAACGCTCCCCCAGTGCACTTTCACGATGAACAACATCGCGATGTAACTGAACAGGGCAAGACAGAGGAGCTTGAAGACGCGTGCTACGACTTCGAACGATCCGGTGAGTAGGAAAGCACTGATCGCCAAGCCCGCGACGACGGACCACACAGCCGTGGGGCCGGCGTGAAGCAGATGCATCCCTGAACCGACTGCAACCAGGTCGGCGGCAACGTTGAGGGCGTTCGCAACGATCAGGACGCCAATGAGACCGATCGCAACGATGCGTGCCTTGCCGCCTAGCCGCTCGGTCGCGAGCTCGCCCAGTCCGCGTCCCGTAGCGAGGGCGGTTCGATCGCAGATCTCCTGCACCGCCGCCATCAGAGGAAACGTCAGTAGCGCTGTCCAGAGAAAGCCAAAGCCGAAGGTCGACCCGGCTTGTGCGTAAGTCGCGATCCCCGATGGGTCGTCATCGGACGCACCTGTCACGAGCCCCGGCCCGAGCGCGCGCAGATAGCCACGCAGGAGCCCAGGGCTCGCTGTCTGGGTCGTATCGACTTGCGCGTCGTCGCGACCCTTCCGACGATCCTCTGTGCTTGCGGCCGTCACACTCCGCCCTTACTGACCGACTCTGCGGACCGCGGTTCTCCGCTGCGGCATTTCAGGTGGACGCCGCAGTCGGTACGTACCGTCGCTGTCGTACACGCGGACGCCGATCGTGTGCGTGTCTTCGAGCCAGCGCTCGGTCGCGGCGACCGCTCCGCCGAGGCTGGGTCATGATCCTCAACGCATACCTCGCCGCTTTGAGCGTCGAAAGCGAGACGAGCTCCGCATCGACCTCACCGACGAGGACCTGCACGAGGCTCTTGGCCCTGTCGATATCTAAGGGTCCGATGCGAAGCAAGTTGAGTCCGGTCTCTACGCCTGATGCTTCGCGGTCGGACGCGCGCGTCCCGAACGTAGACGCGACGAGTCGTCGCCCTGCGACGTCGAGCACATACGCGGAACGCGCAGGTGCACGGGTGGCGACACTCGTCGAGAGGCGTCCGGTCGGATCAAGCTGTGCGGCCGAGATAGCCGAACAATGCAACGATCGCCGCGACAATCAGCACGAAGAAGAGGAACTTGGAGATTGCAAATCCTCCGACGATTCCGAAGAGGAGCAAGAGCAACACGATGAACAGAAGCACGCTCACGACGCCTCCCTTTGTCGGCCCCTCCGGGTGAGGGTCATTGACTCTCAAACGCGCGAACCTCGAAACGGGTTACTCCCTCCGTTCTTCGGAACTTGCAGACCAGGGTTCTGTCCGCTTCTACCCCGAACCGGCCGCAAAAGGGACGTCAAGGTCAGTCAAGATTCGGCGAAAGCCTTTGGTCGGCGGCGGTCCGACCAATCGGTCTTGCACTCTCGCCGTCGTCAGCGATATCCTCACAGCGCCCGCGGTTCCCGAGCAAATGGTCCCGGGCGGATGGAGTCCTAACCCCCGACTCCTAACCAATCCACCAAGTAGGTCGGTGAGCGGCGACACTCGTTTTCACTGGTTGCGCTGAGTTCGTGGGAGGGCGTGGGGTTGATCGATCTGCAAATCAAGACAGAAACTCTCGGCGACGAATTTCGTCTGATCTCAGTCGTCGGTGAGGTTGACCTGTACACGGCACCGCAGCTGAAGACGGAGCTCAACGCCGCCGCGGACGAATCAACGCGTGCGGTGATCGTCGATCTGACCGAGTGCACGTTCATCGACTCAACCGCGCTCGGCGTTCTCGTCAGCGCCAAGAAGAGCTTTGTGGCGAAAGGGCTTGAGCTTTCGCTCGCGATTTCGGACCACAACATCCTCAAAGTGTTTGAGATCACCGGCCTCAACCGAGTGTTCAGGATTCACGTCACCCGCAGCGAGGCTGTGGACGGCCTATGAGTGGCGCTTCCGGCGAAGCATCGCTGCCGGCTGAGTCGGTAAACGAGAAGCCGCAGCTCCTCTATTTCTACTCGCCGACGTCTGGCTTCTGCCGCCGCGTAGAGGGCTTCCTTGCTCAGGTACTTCAACAGCGCCAAAATCACGCCACGTTCGCGTTGCGCCGGATTGACTGTGACGAGCGCCCGGAGCTCGCGGCGCGCTTCGCGATCAACGAGCTGCCGACACTCGTCGTCGTCGAAGGGAAGCGTGTCCGTGCGCGGCTAGAGCGGCCGCGCGGCTCCGTCGAAATACGGTCGACGCTTGAGCCCTGGCTGAAGAAACCGCCGGCGCGGAGCTAGATTCGGCACGGTTCGCGTACGGCGGCCGGGTTCGCATCAGTGGCGAAACACGCGCTAGGGCTGTTCTTCGGAGGTCGGACTGTGCGGCGGCAGTAGTAGGTACCGGTCGACGATCGCGTCGGCGACTTCCACGATCCTGCGTCCGTTCCGACGGGCGTGAGCGCGCATCATCTCGAAGGCTTGATCCTCGTCGATCCGGTGTCGCTCCATCAGGATCCCTTTGCCGCGTTCGGTCAACGCGCGCCGCCCGAAAGCACCCTCGAGGCTTTGGTACTCCCGGAATCGGCGCAGGACGATCTCGAGCGCGCTTTGCAGTTCCTCGAGGTCACCGTCCGCGATGTAGGCGAACACGCCGCGCTCCGCTGCGGCCCGCACAAAATCGGGATCCTCGCCGTCGATCAGCGTGATCACCGGGCACGTGGACTCCTCGACAATCTCCGAGATCAGATCCAGCGCGTGGATCTTGCTCTGATCAAGCTCGACGAATGCCACGTCCGGCCGCTCGCGCCGGGTCGTCATCCCCACTTGCGCCACGTCGGTTTCGCGTGCCACAACGTCATGGCCCAGCTCGATTAGGGTCGCCGCCGTCTTCTTCAACCGCTCTTCGTGCTCGTCTGCGACCAGCACTCGCAAGTTGTCGACCGGATCGTTCGCAGACTTCTCCGCCAAGGGTTCACTCCTGAAAGCAGTCATCTAGACCGTCGTCGCTTGAATGCCCTAATCGATCAACCCGTAACACACAAGCGACGGCTCGGTCGCGACTTACCACTCCGGACTCCTCTTCGCGACGTGCACTCGGTTGGCAGGGATGTCCGCGAGCGGGGAGGCAGATGCGCTCCGGCCGCGTTGTGCGCCACGCGCGCTGATCGCCGCGCCGGACGAGGCTTTCTCAAACGATCCTAGTCGCGATACGATCAATCGCCATGCGGCACCGACGACGCGCACGACGCGGACTCGAAATCGGCGACCCGGTGATCTTCCGAACCCGGCACTGTCATGTCCGCGGCTTCACGCCGTTGGGCGTCACACCCACCCGGATCTGGATCGAAGATGCGACCACGCGCCAGCTCTACGACGCCGACGTCGACGAAGTCAAGCCTCTATCGCTCGCTCCGCCTTCAGGCTCAGAACCCAACTCATCCTGAATTCCAGCGGCTCGCCGAGGAAGTTGAGTGGAATCGCCTGCGCGTCGGCGAGCGTCGCGCCCCGGACCGCATAGGCGGCCTTCGCAGACGTTCTCACGCCCGGATTGTCGCCCTGCGACGGTAACTCCGACTCCGCCGGGCGCCTTCGGCTGCGCGAGTGAGCGCGAATGACGCCTGATCGGCGCTAGGCATCCAGCTGATCCAGTCCTGAGTCAGAAACGAACTCGCACCCGCGCCGTTCCGCTATCAGGTGTGCTTGATCGCGAGTCGTCCAGCCGAGTTCTTCGGTGCTGATCGGGCTCATCGGTTCCTCGCCGAAGGTGTCGATCCAAAGGGGGCCGATCTCGTTTCCGTCCTCGTCCTCGTCTTCGAACTTCCAGACCAACCGGGACGGACGCGCGGCCATCCGCTGGACGTTCGCTCGCCGCGCTGCGAGCCAGGAACTTCGGCTGCGCCAGCGCGCTGGAGTGTCCCGCCTGAACGCTAGAGTGGGATTGCTCATAGCGTCCGCCGACCCAGCCGCGCTGGATTAGCGCTCCTAATCGGAGTCTGAGGAGGCGGAGGACGCGCTTACCGAGAGGAGGCGCGTTGGCGCGTGTTGTTTCGACGATCCGCAGCACATCCCATGTCGTGGTCACGAGCGTGGCGGTCGAGTTGGCGCTCGATTTCGGCGCTTCGGTGCTGGCGGTCATTCTCGCGCCGTTCATCGGTCGCTGGGTGTATGCGGCCGCGGGTGTGATCGTCGTCGGGTCTCTACCGGTGCTAAGCCTGAACATCGCCCGAGTCGCGCGCCGCGAGTGGCGGCGGCACCTCGCTGCCGATCTCCCGGGCTAGAGGTTGGAGAGGCGGCGAGTGATCGAGGAGAGCTACTCCGTCGGCGCGGTTCAAGCTGTCGCGGAGTTTCGCGCCGCGCTGCGTCGCTTCTTGCGGCAGAGCGAGAGAATCGCGCGGATGTACGGTCTCACGCCGCAGCGCTATCTGCTCCTCCTGATGATCAAGGGCGCACCCGGCGGAGCCGAGCGCTCGACGGTGACCGAGCTCGCAGAGCGGATGCAGCTCGGCCAGAGCACGGTGACCGAGCTTGTCGCGCGCGCCGAAGAAGCGGGCCTCGTCAAACGGGAGCTGGCACCGATGGACGCCCGCGTCGCGCACCTTCGCCTGACCGCGGAGGGCGAGCAACGCCTCCGTCAGTCGTTCACACACCTCGCGACCGAGCGCGCACACCTCCGCGAAGCCATCTCAGGCCTCGACGAGCCCTCACAGGAACATTCGCCATCCGCTTAATGCACAGGAGACGCGACGGATACGGGTGCGGGGATACTCCAGTCTGAAGAACATCGCCGCTCGATCAATGCTTGTAAACCGCCCGCCTGCAGCGTTAGCGTCCCCAGGCGAGGCCCCGGAGGAGAGATATGACAGGCAGGCGCTGGGAAGTGCGGGTGGCGGGTTTCGCGTGCCGGATCGAGACGGGGAACCGGGGCGACTGGGTTGTCACGATCGCGTCGACCACCGTCAGTCGTCGTAAGGATCTGGCAGTCGCGATTGTCGAAGCGGGCGGCGGGCTCGTGAGTCGAAGCGAGGCCGAGACAGTCGCCTGCTCAGTGAGGAGGTTTGCGGGTCCAGATGCCGTGCGCGGGCCGGTAGCTCAAGTGGTAGGGCCCTTCCTTGACGGAGGAGATGCGGATCGAACCCTGCCCGGCCCACCTCTCCGCCTCGGTCGTATGAGCACGTCAAGCGGGTAGCGTCCGCCGGGCGTCGGGCGCGTCTGCATCGGCGGCAGCAGGGTGGCTTGTCTGCGGAGGTGGTCTGTGTGAGCGACGATTTAGCAACGAATACTTGGATGCGCGAGCGTGCTGTCGTCAGAGGGCTATCGGCGGCCCGCTTACGGTGACCTCGGCCGGGTTCGCGTAATACTCGGTTTGGCCCACCTTCCGAGGCATGCGCGAAGCGCCGCCGGAATCCTGTAGGTGGGGAGGATCCGGCGGCGGCTCTCGTGGGCGACGATTGCTTCGCGTTGGTCGGCGAGCCTGTGAGTGCGGCGCCGTCGGGCGGGCAACGGTTTGGACATCCGGGTTGAGTGGGTATGCGATCCCGACACACATTCATCCGGCCTGACACTGCGGCGCGGGTCGTGGACAAGGAGGGATGGATGAATGAAGCCACAACTCGTGCTCGCGCTCGCAGCAATCGCATTCGCGTTGAGCGCGTCACTCGGTTCGACCGGCGCTGCATCGAGTCTGGATCCGGGGGTCGGGAACGTACCGCAGGGCACACAAGGCGATAAGGCGTACGCGCAGAGCTTCCAGAAAGCCGGCGTGACGAATGTCTTCGTGACGACGCAGCAGACGAGCTGCTACCGGCCGGAGGTTTCGGCGACCGCGTACAACGACGGGCCCGCCAACGGCTACAGCGGGGAATCCGCCTGCCTGGGCGCGACCACAGGTGAGGACACCGGCGCGTCAGGCCTATACGCGACGCAGATCGGTAGCAATCCCGGCTCTCCGATGACGGCGCCGCAGCTCGTCAAGGATCACTCGGAGTCGGACATCCGCGTCGACCCGACGAATCCGTCGCATTTGATCGGGTCGTCAAAGTGGTTCGTCAGTCCCGAGGGCTACAACCATCAGCTCGGCTTCTACGAGTCGTTCGACGGCGGCCAGACCTGGCCGGTGCAGGGCCACATCCCGGGCTTCGAGGGCTGGACGGACGACACCGATCCGGTCGGCGCCTTCGACGGCTTTGGCAACTACTACGAATTCAACCTCGCCTATCAGTTCTTCTACAACAAGGACGGGAGCCACAACTTCACCGTCGGCACATCGCAGGAGCCGAATCCGGCGGAGCCGGCCGAGGTGGTCGGCGTAGTCGTGCGTCCGCATGGCTCTACGACCGCGACGCAGTGGATCACGACGCGGAACGGCAAGCCGGACATCGTCGCGTCCTACGACAGCGTCGGGAACGAGCCGGACAAGCAGTGGATCGCGATCGATGACAACCCGTCCAGCCCGCACTACAACCGGGTGTATGCGATGTGGGTCGACTTCCACCGCCTGACGCCGGTGCCGTTCGTCTCCTTCGCAGATGCGCTCCCGAACGGTACGCACTCGGACTGGTCGGCGCCTCAGGCGCTGCCGACCCCGCCACACACGCCCCAAGGATCGACGTATCTCCTGCCGCACGTCGCGTCGGACGGCACGGTGTATACGACGATTACGAACTTCAACCCGAAGCAGGGGTTCTGCTGCGCCACCGTCTTCGTCGACAGGTCCGCCGACGGCGGTCAGACGTGGTCGGTTGCCGGGACGGCGGCGAGCAACGTGTCGCCGCCTCCGTCCATCTATCCGAACACGACGTTCCGCGACGGGATCGAGAACACGTTCGCGGTGGGCGCCAACGGCGCGCTTTACGTCGCATACGAGGACTACAGCGCGGGCATCGGCAACGTCCTCCTCACGACGTCGCACGACGGCGGTGCGACGTGGACTACGCCGATCCAGGTCAACGACAACGCGAGTCCGGTCGACGAGTTCCAGCCGAACCTGACGGTCGCGCACGACGGGACGGTGAGCATCGCGTTCTACGACCGGCGGCTCGCCTGCCCGACGGGAACCGAGGCGGCGGCGGCGGGGCTCGGGCTCGATCCGAACAACCCGACGGGTGCGTCGAACTACTGCGTCAACGCGAGCCTCCAGTTCTACGCACCCGATCTGACGCCGATCGGTCACAACGTGCGCCTCACGCAGCACACGTGGGACCCACAGCTGAACGCTCCGCATCCGGGGAGCCCGGGCGGGACCGAGACGTTCATCGGCGACTACTTCGGAAACGAGACGAGCGGCTCGAGCGACGTGACGAGCTTCGTCAGCACTTTCGACGACGGCTCGAATCCTGCCCACCAGCAGCAGCAGGTTATGGCGAAGGTGACGATTCCGTAGCCCGCCTTCGATTTGCGGCGTGCCGGCTAGCCGCCGGCACGCCGCAGAGGGGTACCGGCGACCCGCTCACAGTGACCTAGGCCGGGTTCACGCAAGACCCGGTTCGGACCACGTAGCAGTTTCCACGAGGACGTCATACAGCGCCGCGATGTCCCGGTGCCCGTTGCCAAGCCTGGTCGCTGTCGTGAGCAGCTCGTCCGCGACCGCAGCCGACGGGAGCGGCACATGCTCGTTCCGTCCGGCAGCGAGTGCGAGGCGAATGTCCTTGTGCATCAGCTCGATGTCGAACCAGGCTTCGTCCGGAAGGTTGTGCATGAGCGGCGCGCGTGCTTTGAGCATCGGCGAGCCGATCGCACTCGAGCCCATCACCTTCAGGGCGAGCTCACCGTCGACACCGCCGCGTTCGGCGAGTAACACGCCTTCGCTGAAGGCGAGCATCTGCACGGCGAGGCTGATGTTGATCGCGAGCTTCAGCAGCAGCCCATGACCGTTCTCGCCGACGTGCGTCGGCGTGCCGAGCTGGCGGAGCAGAGGCTCGACTCGTTCGAAGGCGTCCCTATCGCCGCCGACCATGATCGTGAGCGTCCCGGACTGAACCTGGGGAACGCTTCCCGACACGGGGGCATCGAGCATCGTTGCGCCGCGCGAGCGCGTGCGCTCGGCGAGCTCACGGCTCACGTGCGGGCTGACCGTGCTCACGTCGACCCAGATCTGCGGTGCGGCGAGGCCGGCGAGGAGTCCGTCGGGGCCGGACGCGATGCCTTCGAGGACGTCGTCGTCCGGCAGGGACGTGAAGACGACGTCGGCGGCCTGCGCGACTTCGCGCGGGGTGTCCTCCCAGCGCAGCCCTTCGTGCAGGAGGTCCTGCGCGTGCCTGCGGTCGCGCGATTCGCCGTAGACGGTGTACCCGGCCGCGAGGAACCGGGCGGCCATGTTTCCGCCCATGTGCCCGAGGCCGACGAACCCGAGCGTCGTCACGACCCCTTGGTCTGCCCGCTGGCTCCTCCCCTTAACCGGATGCTTACGCGGCACAGCGTCGGTTCCGGGCTCAGCGGGCATCTACCTCCTCAGAGCACCAAACCAGGAGGTTTTCGGTGAAGAGGATGATCCTCGTCGCCGTTCTCGCCGCGGCAATCGCCCCGATGGCAGCGCTGGCGAGTACGGGCGACCAGATCTCAGCGAACAAGGACTGTACGGCGCTTCGCGCGAAGATGGGCGCGACGGCCTTCGGCCAGGCCTACGCGTCGTTCGGCGCCTGCGTCTCGCGGTTCGCGCCGCTCGAGCAGAACAACACGACGAGCGCGAACAGCTCGTGCCAGGCCGAGCAGGCTGACGCGAACTTCGCCGCTGCGCACGGCGGCAAGACGTTCACGCAGTTCTACGGCACCGGCAAGAGCGGCAGGAACGCGTTCGGCAACTGCGTGTCGACGAAGGCCCAGGCCTCGTCGCAGGCGGAGCAGCAAGGCCGCCAGAACCCGGCCCAGACGTGTCGCTCGCAGCGCACGTCGCTGGGCACGGCGACGTTCGACAAGACGTACGGGAAGAACGCGAACGACAAGAATGCGTTCGGCAAGTGCGTCGCATCGGTCGCGAAGTCGGACTCCGCGAACGAGCTGAACGCCTCGACGGCCTGCAAGGCCGAGCAGAGTGACGCGAACTTCGCGACGAATCACGGCGGCAAGACGTTCGACCAGTTCTACGGCTCGAACGCCAACCTGTCGAACTCGTTCGGCGAGTGCGTCTCGACGAAGGCACAGGCCTCGTCGAGCTCCCAGAGCGAGGCGACTGTGTCGGCCGCGAAGGCCTGCTCCGCAGAGCAGAGCGCGGGTGCTGCCGCGTTCACGGCGAAGTACGGCACGTTCGGCAAGTGCGTCTCGAGCAAGGCCACCAGCAAGTAGCACGGTTCTCAGCCCTGTCACAGGCTGCTCCTCGCCTGTGACAGGGCTTCTTCTCGCGCGCGCGTGAACCTAGCTCGACCAGATACCGCGCAAACTTCTGGGGTCTGCCGGCGTCTACATCATGTGACGGAGCATCGATGCTGATTCCAGTCCCCCAAAGCGACTGCCTACAGGCGCGCGAAGCCGCCTCTGCGCGGCTCGACGGCGAGCTCTCCGAGCTGGAGGCCGCCCGCCTCAACGCGCACCTACGTGAGTGCGCCGCGTGCAGCGTCTATGCGCTCGAGCTCTCGGCTATCGCCGAGAGCCTTCGACGCGCGGATCTCGAGCAGCCGCAGCTCGATCTGACGCTGCCGCGGCGCCGCGCGCTGCCCGGCATCCGGGTGGCCGCGGCAGCGGCTGCCGTCGTGGCCGTGGGCGCGGGATCGGCGTTCGCGCTCGGCCACGGGCTCGGCGCCGGGAGAGGGCCTGCGGCCACGATCCAGGCCTCCAGGCCTGATCTCGCCGGTCTCCAGGCCGACATCAAGAGCCAACATCTGTTTGCGATGCTTCGCGATACCCCGGCGCCGCGCGGCGTGGCCCAGGTCGGGCGCATCATCTTCGCCTGAAATCGCGCCCTAGCCATTCGCCCGCTTTCTAACTAAGCTACCGCGCCGTCGTCTTACGACGTATACGGGACGCCCTCCGGGGCGTGGGAGCGAGCAGGCGCCGCCGTCCAGAGAATCGGCTCCCGGCGCCGAACAAACGGAGGGAATCGATGCACAGACGTCTCTGGCTCCTCGCGGGAGCGGCAGCCACCGTGCTGCTCTTGGCTGCATCCGCAACCGCGACGAGCTCTGGCAGCGCCCGCGCATCTGGCGGGACGCCGGCAGCGGCGCCGTTTGCCCAGGCTTGGGCGAAGGTGCCCACGACGACTGCAGGACGGAAGGCGGCCAACGTCGTCGTCTTCGGTGCCGAGCAGGACATCAACGGCTTCAACACCGTCCTCGCCTGCTGCAACCAGCTCTGGGCGAGCTTCATGGGCGGTAACGAGGCCCTGCACGGCGCGTTCAACCAGGACAACAAGGGTGTGTGGTTCAAGGATCTCGTGACGGATGCGACGGCGACCAAGACCGGCGTGTCGTACACGATCTCCCCGAAGGCCAACTGGTACTGGGGCGGCAAGAGTGTCCCGGTCACCTACAAGGACTTCGTCTACACGCTCCAGAAGATCGACGATCCGAACTCGATCGTCGCGGGTCGCACGGGGTACAGCAACCTCAACACCACGAAGTTCACACACAAGGGCGACAAGCAGGTCACCTTCTTCTGGAAGACGACCAACTGCTCGACCGACTTCCCTTGTGGCCCCTATGCGAACTGGCAGTCTCTGTTCTCGGGTCTGTATCCGTCCTTCGCGCTCGTCGGGGCGGACTTCAACAAGATCTGGACGAACTGCATCTGCGGTACCGATGGTCAGCCCGTCTCTGACGGCCCGTTCTATCTCTCGAACTACACGAAGGGCCAGGGGACGACCTTGAAGGCGAACCCGTTCTGGGCCGGCAAGAAGCCGGGCGTTGCGGAGGTCGACTTCAAGCTGATCACCGACACGAACACCGAGGAAGAGGCAATGCGCGGCGGCGAGGTCGATGCGATCGCGCCGACGTTCGGTCTCTATCTCGCACCGCTCAAGACGACGCCTGGGCTCACATTCGTGCAGATCCCCGGCTACTACTTCGAGCACCTCGACATGCGTGAGGGCAACGCGAAGGGCGGAGACAGCGTGACCAAGGGCGCGTCCAACGTGCTCCTGCGCGCTCCGTGGATTCGCCAGTCGATCGCTCTCAGCATCGATAGACAGTCGATCCTCAACACTGTCTACGGTGCGCTGTCGGGCGGCACGAAGCCGCAGAACAACAACATCTACTACTCGACGCAGGCGGCGTACGTGCCTGATTTCGCGAAGTGGAACTACAACCCGGCGAAGGCGATCGCCCTGCTGAAGAAGCACGGCTGCACAGGCGGTCCCTCCGCTCCGGATCCGAACAACTCCAGCTACTGGACGTGCGCAGGCCTGCCGGCGACGTTCAACTGGACCTGGACGGCGACCAACTCAGTGCGGACGACCTCTGAGGCGATCGTCACCGCCGAGCTGAAGGCAGTTGGGATCAAGCTGGTCGCGAAGCCGCTTCCGGCGAACGTGATCTTCGGCCCGAACGGCCTGCCGTCCGGCGACTACGACATCTCGGAGTACGCCAACATCACGACCGGCGACCCGGGCGACTGGTACGACTCGTACCGGTGCCAGGGAAGCGGCAACTACACGGGCTTCTGCAGCCACGCAGTTGACCAGCTGATGAAGGCGGGCAACTCCGAGCTCGATCCTGCCAAGCGCCAGGCCGATTTCCAGAAGGCCGACGTGCTGATGGCGAGCACGGTGCCGGTGTTCCCGTACTACCAGCGGCCGGTTCCGCTCATCCACAAGGCGGACCTGCTCGGCATGGTCGCGAATCCCGCGATCGTCGGGCCGTTCTGGAACATCGAGAACTGGCACTGGAAGTAGGAGTAGGAGGTCAGAAGACGGGCTAAACTGCCCGCACTTCTCCGGGAACGACCCGCGCCCGCCGTCTGGCGGGCGCGGGTCCAACCGGCTCGAAATACCAACTAGGAGCGGGACCTAGAGTGCTCACTTACATCACGCGGCGCATCCTCTACAGCATTCCGGTGCTCGTCGTCTCGAGCTTCCTCAGCTTCGTGTTCGTGTCGGAGGCGGGGGACCCGCTCGCGAACCTCCGTCAGAACCCGAGGACGACGCAGGGGATCCTCACGCAACTCGAGCACGTCTACCACCTCGACCAGCCGGTTGTGCTTCGGTACTGGTACTGGGTCAAGGACGTCTTCAACTTTCACCATCCGCTCGGCGTCTCGCTCGCGACGTCGCAGCCGATCTGGCCCGACATTCATCGCGCGTTCGGCCACACGCTGCAGGTCATCCTCCTCGCGGAGATCTGCGCGATCATCCTCGGCGTCGCCGTCGGCATCTTCTCGGCGGTGAGGCAGTACTCGGTCTTCGACTACACCTTCACGTCGATCAGCTTCCTCGGCTATGCGATGCCGACGTTCTGGCTTGCGCTGCTGCTGCAGATCCTCTTCGTCGACATCTACCTGAAGTGGCACGTGCGCATCTTCTACACGTCCGGGCTCAACAACCACGGAAACGCGACGTGGTCGTTCGACAGGCTGCAACACATTGCGCTCCCTGTCGCGACGCTCAGCATCGTAAGCTTTGCGCTCTATAGCCGATACATGCGCGCGTCGATGCTCGACGTCATCAACAGCGACTATGTGCGCACAGCGCGCGCGAAGGGATTGCCCGAGCGACTGGTGGTGATGCGCCATGTCGTGCGCAACGCTCTCATTCCGATCGTCACCGTCGCGGCGCTGAACTTCGGAGCGTTGCTCGGCGGGGCGATCGTCACGGAGACGGTCTTCACGCTCGACGGGATGGGGTACTACTTCATCCAGAAACTCGGGCAGGAGGATGTCTACGCCGTGATGGGCTATCTGATCGTCACGTCGGTTCTGATCGTCGTCTTCAACCTCCTCGCCGACCTCTGTTACGGATTCCTCGACCCGAGGATTCGCTATGACTGAGCCAAGACAGGTCGAGAAGATCGCGGGTACGGTCGCGCCGTACGAGCAGAACTACGACACGGGCATCGTCACCGCGCCGGCCGGGCTGCTCGATTCGACCGTCGACGCCGGGCTCGAGCTCCAGATCCGCAGCCAGTGGTCGTATGCGCGTCAGCGCTTCCTCCGCCACCGGCTCGCGATGATCGGCCTCGTCGGGCTGATCATCATCTTCGGCTGCGGTGCTTTTGCGAGCTACGTCGCGCCGTACACGTTCGACCAGATCGACCTGACGAACGTCCTGCACGGGCCGACGCTGAAGGCCCACCATCTGTTCGGCACGGATGAGATCGGGCGCGACTACCTGAGCCGCGTCATCTACGGCATCCGCACGTCGGAGCAGGTTGGTCTCGTCGTCGCCGCTGTCTCCACGATCTTCGGCCTGATCCTCGGTGCGATCGCCGGGTACTACGGCGGCTGGATCGACAACATCCTCATGCGGTTCACCGACCTCGTGCTCACGCTGCCGGCGCTGGCGATTCTTCTGACCGTCGCCGCGCTCATCGAGACCTCGCACAGCAACTTCGCGCAGTTGATCAATCAGTTCGGCGACCAGTGGACGATCACGATCATCCTTGCCGGCTTCTTCTGGACCGGGATCGCGCGCATCGTGCGCGGCGTTTTCCTCTCGCTGCGCGAGAAGGAGTACGTCGAGGCGGCGAAAGCTTCAGGTGCAGGTGACATGAGGATCATCTTCAGGCACGTGCTTCCCAACACGCTCGGCCCGGTGATCGTGAACGCGACGCTCGCCGTCGCGGCGGCGATCATCACCGAGGCCTTCCTCTCGTTCCTCGGTTTCGGCATCAAGCCGCCGGGGGCGTCGCTGGGCTCGCTGATCGCCGGTGGTCAGCAGTTTCCGCAGAAGTGGTGGCTGACCGTGCTGCCGGGCCTCGTGCTCGTCACCATCGTTCTCTGCGTCAACTTCGTCGGCGATGGCCTGCGCGACGCGCTCGACCCGCAGCAGAGGCGAGTCCGCGCGTAATGGCAGAGCCGATCCTGTCGATCCGCGATCTCGCGGTCGAGTTCCGCACGGACGACGGCATCGTCCACGCGGTCGACGGGATCACGTATGACGTCTTCGCCGGAGAGACGCTGGGCATCGTCGGCGAGTCCGGCTCCGGCAAGAGCGTCAGCACGCTCGCCCTGCTCGGCCTGATCCCGCAGCCGCCCGGCAGGATCGTCAGTGGCACGGCGATGTTCAAGGGCAAGGATCTGCTGAAGCTCAAGAAGCGCGAGCTACGGGATTTCCGCGGCGAGGAAGTCGCCATGGTGTTCCAGGATCCGATGACCTCGCTCAACCCGGTGCTGAAGATCGGGTTCCAGCTCGGCGAGGCGATCAAGACGCACCATCCCGATGAGTCCGACGACAAGGTGAAGGAACGCGTCGTCGATCTCCTCCGCCTCGTCGGCGTCCCTAACCCGGAATCGCGCTACGCGAATTACCCGCACGAGTTCTCGGGTGGCATGCGGCAGCGCGCGATGATCGCGATGTCGATCGCGAACTCGCCGTCGCTGCTGATCGCCGACGAGCCGACGACCGCGCTCGATGTGACGATCCAGGCGCAGGTGCTCGAGGTGTTGAAGACCGTGCAGGAGGAGACGCACGCGGCGACGATCCTCATCACGCACGACCTCGGCATCGTCGCCGAGCTGTGCGAGCGCGTCCTCGTCATGTACGGCGGGCGCATCGTCGAGTCGGGCGACGTGAATACGATCTTCCGCGCACCCCGCCATCCGTACACGATCGGTCTGATGGACAGCCTGCCGAAGCTGACCGAAGACGAGGAGTGGCTGCGCCCGATTCCCGGCGCGCCTCCCTCGCTGATCAACCGGCCGAGCGGGTGCGCGTTCCATCCGCGTTGCTTCCTGAGTCAGGGGCGCCTGAAGTGCCGCGAGGAGACGCCGGTGCTGCGCAAGGCGGAGGGCGAGGGCCACGAGGCGGCGTGCCATTTCTCCGACGAGCTCATCGGGCATGCTTCGAAGTTCTCCTCCGATGTGGTGACGGCATGAGCACGCCCGAGGCCCCGGCAACCGCTGACGAGCAGATCCATCACCGCGCCGGACACGGCGAGGAGATCCTCCGGGTCGACAACCTCTTCAAGTACTTCCCGATCCGCGCGGGCATCTTCAAGCGCGCGGTCGGCCGAATCCATGCCGTCGACGGCGTCGACCTCTCCGTGCAAGCGGGCGAGACGCTCGGGCTCGTCGGCGAATCAGGGTGTGGCAAGACGACGCTCTCGCGCACCCTCATCAAGCTCGTCGAGCCGACGGACGGAAAGATCATCTTCAACGGTCGCGACATCACGCGGTTCAACCGCCGGCAGATGCGTGAGGTGCGGCGCGAGATGCAGATCGTGTTCCAGGATCCGTATGCGTCACTGAACCCGCGGATGACGGTGCGCGACATCATCGGCGAGCCACTGCGGATTCACGGTCACTACCGCGGCGGCCGTGGGCGCGATCGCATCGACGAGCTGCTGCGCACGGTCGGTCTTTCGCCGGAGCACGCGAACCGCTTCCCGCACGAGTTCTCAGGCGGTCAGCGGCAGCGCATCGGCGTTGCGCGCGCGCTCGCGCTCAATCCGCAGATGATCATCCTCGACGAGCCCGTGTCGGCACTCGACGTTTCGATCCGCGCGCAGGTCGTGAACTTGCTCGAGTCCCTCCAGCGCGACTTCGGGCTCACGTACATCTTCGTCGCGCACGACCTCTCCGTCGTCCGTCACGTTTCCGATCGCGTAGCGGTCATGTATCTCGGCAAGATCGTCGAGATCGGCGAGAAGAAGCAGATCTACGAGCAGCCGGCGCACCCGTACACGCAGGCGTTGCTGTCGGCAGTGCCGATCGAGGAGCCGTCGCAGCGCGGCAAGCGCAAGCGCATCGTGCTCGAGGGAGACGTCCCGAGCCCGGCGAATCCCCCGTCGGGTTGTCGCTTCCGCACGCGGTGCTGGAAGGCGCAGCCGATCTGCGCCGAGGAAGAGCCGGCGCTCATCGACCGCGGCCAGGGCCACCCGAGCGCCTGCCACTTCGCCGAGATCGTCAAGCCGCTCGACATCGTCAACGCGTAACGCGCATCTGATCTCGCCAACGGCCTGGCCCGCCCGCACGAATCCGATCCGCTCGAGAATACGAATCGAGGCGAGGTTGTCGGCGGCGCAGCCTGCGACGACCGTGTCTACGTCAGGTTGGTCGAGCGCCCACGCCACGAGTGCGCGTGCCGTCTCGGTCCCATAGCCGCGTCGGCGGCGCTCTGGCACGACGCTGTAGCCGATCTCGACCGTTCCGCCCTCCGGGGGACCGATGAAGCCGACGTCGCCGACGACCGTGCCCGTCTCGCGCTCGATCACTACCCAGATCCCGAAGCGCTCGAGGTCCGGCGGAGCCGCTGCTTGAAGCGGCAGGAGGTCGAGGAGGTCCGACTGCGGCCAGCAGATCGGAATCGTCGCGCCGAGAACGCGCGAGGCGGTCACCCGATCGTTCGGCAGCACACGTGCTGCGGCTGCGGGTAGTGGCCGCAGTTCAAGGCTTGCGGTGCTCAGCCTTGCAGTCGGCCTCATCGGTGCCTCGTCCGTGCTCGTACCTCTCGCGAGATGAGCTGCCACTTCCGGCGCTGCTCCTTGCGCAGCCGGGCGTCGTGGCGGATCGCGATCGAACGCAGCTCACGCTGCAGCTTGCGCCAGCTCTGCAGCCGTTCAGGCGCCAGCGACCCATCCTCGACAGCAGCGATCACGGCGCAGCCGGGCTCGCGTGAATGCGAGCAATCGTTGAAGCGACACCCGCCGGCCAGCTCGTCGACGTCGGCGAACGCCTCGTCCAGCCCGCCACTGCCATCCCAAAGCTGCAGCTCGCGCAGCCCCGGCGTATCGATGACGATGCCGCCGCCCGGAAGGAGGATCAACTCCCGGTGCGTTGTCGTGTGCCGGCCCTCGTCATCGTCCTCGCGCGTCTCCTTCACCGCCATCAGCTCCCGCCCCGCGAAACGGTTCACGAGCGTCGACTTGCCGACGCCGCTCGAACCGAGCAGCACCGCCGTTACACCCGGCTGCAACCGCGCACGCAGCGCGTCGCACCCCTGCCCCGTGACTCCGCTCACGACGTGCACCGGCACGCCGACCGTCACCGCCTCGACTTCGGCGACGAGCGGCCACGGATCGTCCAGCCGATCCGCCTTCGTAAGCACGACCTCAGGCGCCGCGCCGCTCTCCCAGATCGTGACGAGGTAGCGCTCGATCCTCCGCGGCTCGAGGTCGGGCCCGAGCGAGCTGACGACGAACGCGAGATCGACGTTGGCGGCGAGCGTCTGCGCGTTGACGGCTCGCCCCGCCGCATTACGGACTATCGCGCTCCGGCGCGGGAACACCGAGCGGATCTGCGAGCCGGCAAGGCCGACCCAGTCGCCGGTCGCGACATCGACGCCGTCGTGCAGCAATCGCCCCGGCAGGCTTGCGCGCACCGTGCCGTGCTCGGTGCGAACGTCGAACGCGCCGCGATGGACAGCGACGACGCGGCCGGGCGTGAGCCCCGGTTCTAGGTTGTCGGCGAGATCGGCGCTCCAGCCGAGCTCGCCCAGATCGAGTCCAGGCAACGCAGCTCTCCTTCGAGATCGAGGACGCGCCGAAGCGCAATCCCAACGGAGAGCGTTCCGGCGCTAGGTCAGGAAGACCGAGGAGGTGGCGCACACAGTCATCGCGTTTCGAACCTCCTCTTCGCCGGGGACGGAATCGTGGGCCAGCGTATCAGCCGATCCAGCCGTCGAGCGTGGCGGCGCCGCGGAACTGCGAGCGGATGTGCGACACGGCGAGCACGCGGTGGGCGCCCGCCGTCTGCAGGAAGACCCACTGATCTGCGCCGGGGAGCCCGGTGAGGAGCCAGCGCCCGTCGGGCGACCAGGCGAGACCGGCGAACAGGCCGGGCGCGGTGAAGAGCGTGCGCACCTGCGAGCCGTCGAGCAGAAGCACCCCGTGCCCGCGCAGGAGCGCGAGCCGGCCGTCGGGAGCGAACGCGATCGCACGCACCCCTGCGACGTGCACCGTGCGTGCCCGACCCGTGCGACCGTCGAAGACGACGACCTTGTCTCGCGCCGCGAGCACGAGCCGCGTGCCGTTCGGCGACCACACGAGCGCGCGCGGACCGGAGAAGCCGTCGGAGACCCACCACACGTTGCCGCGGTCAGGGTTGAGGACGGTGACGCGCCCGCGCGTCGTCACGTACGCGAGCACGTGCAGGTCGGTCGCCGACGGGCGCCACGCCGGCGCGACGAGTGCGGCGGCGGGCAAGCCCTCAGCGTCGATGTCGCCGCGGCCGTCGCCGCCGACGACGTGCAGCCGGCTCGTCGTCAGGTACGCGATGCGCGTATCCGTGTGCGTACCACTCCAGCGCGGGAAGCGGATCTGTGGCCGTGCGAGCGTCCAATGGATCTTGCCGTTCGGCTCCATCGTCGCCAGCTCGTTCGTCTGCGCGCCGACGACGTATAGCCCGTGCGGCGACCACGACGCCTGCGGATACGCGCCGAGCAGCCGCTTCGAGCCGTCGGCCGCGACGACCCATGCGCCGCCGGGGCCGCTGACGAGCAGCCGGCCGGCGGCCGGAAGGCGGAACAGTGCGGGCGTCGCACGCTCGATGCCGATCGACCGCCGCACCGCATTGACGACTGCACGTCCCGGCGGCGACAGCGCAGCCGCGAGGATCGCGGCGCCTGCCGCGACGAGGACGATGCTCTGCCGCCGCCGATGGACGACGGTCGGCTCGTGCTCGGCATAGACCGAGCGAACGAGCTCCCATGCGCGCTCCTCGGCGTCGTCGTCGACGGGAACGGACGCGAGCAGCCGCTTGACGTCGCGCTCGCTCATCGCAGCGCTGCCTCGAGCCGGTCGAGCCCGCGCCGGAGACGCGAGTTCACCGTGCCGCGCGGAAGCTCGAGCAGCTCCGCGATCTCGCCGGGCGTGTACTCGAGGAGGTAACGGAGCACGATCACGGCGCGATGCTCCGGCCCGAGCTCGACGAGCACCGCCGCCAGGCGCTCTGCGTCACCCGGATCCTCGCGCTCCGGCGCGGCCGGCTCCGGCGCGTCGTCGGCCGAGAGCTCGCGGCGCAGCGCGCGGGCGCGTGCCCAGTCGATCGACCGGTTGACGACGATGCGGTGCAGCCACGGGCCGAACGGGCGGCGGCGATCGAAGCGGTCGAGCGCCCGCACGGCGGCGAGAAACGATTCCTGCGCGATGTCCTCAGCCGCCGCGGCGTCGCCGACGACCAACAGAGCGGCCCGATGCGCGCGCGCCCAATGCGTGCGGAAGAGGTGCTCGATCGCAGGCGCCGACCCACGCTGCGCGTCTCGCACCCACGCCAGCTCACGTCGGTCGACCACGGCCATCGCAGGCAAAAGGTCGCACGTACACGGATACGTTGGCGCGGGGGCACGAGGTCCCGCGGCCGATAGCCTTTCTTCCGTGCGCATGGCGCTGCCCTTCCTGCTCGTGCTGGCCGTTTCCGCGGCCTGGATCCGCCCGCCGGACGCGAAGACGACGATGGACACGAATCCGGCGAACCTCGCGAGCGCCGTCGTCACCCATTCCTTCGGCCAGCTCCCGGCCTATATCGACGAGGCGAATTTCAGGCTCCTGCCGATCGATCTCTTCCGCGGCGCCGAGCCCGGCGCCACCATCCACCGCCTGTACCGCCTCGCTCTCCCGCGCACGTCGCTCGTCCTCGACACCGTCGTCACGAGCGGCCTCACGTCGGCGCAGGCGCGAGAGGACGCGAAGCAGTACAGCGTCGCGGTCTCGATCGACGGTCGGCGCGTCCCGCAGCCGGAGCGCTACTGGGTCTTCTACCGGAACAACGGCCCGCTCATCTGCCGCATCTACTTCCCCGGCGACCTCGGCTCGCTGCACATGGGCGCGCAATCCCTTGTGCTCGAGCCGTTCTCGCCGGGTGCGCATCGTTTGCACGTCGTCGTGCGCCAGCGGCTCACGCAAGGTGTCGCCGTCATCGTGACCGACTACGCGCTGCGCGTGCTGCCACGCAAGCCGAACGCGCGCGAGCGGGAGAGCGCGCCACCGGAGAGCGCGAACCCGAAGTCGCTCGGCAACACACCGCTCACCTTCAGAACACCAAAAGGCTAAGCAGGCGGGCGCAGCACCGCGAACTCGTCGGTGACGGCGAGCTCGCGGCGGCGGAAGCGGAAGAGCGCCGCAGGCCGGCCACCGCTGCGCCCCGGGGACGCGTCGAGCCGGTCGGCTCGAGGACGTTGCGACGAAGGAGCACGCGCTGCAGGTTCGTCGCAGAGACCTCGTGGCCGAGCGCCGGGGTGTACAGCGCGCGGAGCTCCGAGATCGAGAACGTCTCCGGTGGGAGCGCGAAGCCGACGTTCGTGTACGAGAGCTTCGCGCGCAGGCGCTCGCGGCCGGCGAGCACGATCGCGCCGTGGTCGAACGCGGTCGGGGGGAGGCGGTCGACCGAATGCCACGCCGTGTCCTCCGGCAGGTGCGGATCCACATCGGCCGGGACGAGCCCGAGATACGTAATCGTCGCATTTGCAGCGGGTTTCATGGCAAGCAGCGGCGGCGCCACCGGGAGCAAGGGCCCGCTCGTCGTCCTCGTGACGGACGCCGGTCAGCTCAACGACCACGGCTTCAACCAGCTCGCCTACGCCGGCCTGCTCCGTGCGCAGCGCGGACTCGGCATCGACGCCAAGGTCTACCAGGCGGCCTCGAGCCAGTCGTACATTCCGAACCTCGCGCGCGCCGCGCAGAACGGCGCAGCGCTCGTCATCTCGGTCGGCTTCGACCAGGCGAGTGCGATCGCGACCGCGGCGAAGTCGTTCCCGAAGACGCACTTCGCGATCATCGACGTCGACCAGGCGACGCTCACCGGGAAGCCGAAGAACGTCGAGGGCTCATCTTCCGCGAGCAGCAGGTCGGCTACCTCGCCGGCTATCTCTCCGGCCTGCTCGAGAAGGCGCGCGGCACGCATGCCGCGATCGGCTCGGTCGGCGGCGAGAAGCAGCCGCCGGTCGACCGCTACATCGCCGGCTACCAGGCGCGCGCGCGCGCAAGGCCGACCCGTCGGTGAAGCTCTTCAACGCGTACTCGCAAGACTGGGTCGACCAGGCGAAGTGCAAGATTGCGGCGCTCAACGAGATCGGCCAGGGAGCGAACATCGTCTTCCAGGTCGCGGGCGGCTGCGGGCTCGGCGTGCTCGACGCCGCGAAGGAGAAGCACGTCTGGGGCATCGGCGTCGACGCCGACCAGTCGTACCTCGGTCCGCAGGTGGTGACGAGCGCGATGAAACGCGTCGACACCTCGGTGTACGCGACGGTGAAGCAGACGCTCGCCGGCAAGTTTCACGGCGGGACGAATGCGGTCTTCGACCTCCGCAACAATGGCGTCGGGCTCGGCAAGATCAGCCCGCAGGTGTCGAAGGCCGACGTTGCGAAGGTGCGTGCGATCGCGCGGCTGATCGCGACCGGCAAGATCGGCCCGATTCCGACGACCGTCAAGTAGCGTTGCCCGCATGACGCGGGTCACGTTGTGCGACGTCGGCCCGCGCGACGGGCTCCAAAACGAGCCCGAGACGCTCGCGCCTGCAGTGCGCGCGGAGCTCGTGAACCGGCTGGCCGCGGCCGGGCTCCCGCGCGTCGAGGCGGTGAGCTTCGTGCGCGCCGAGCGCGTGCCGCAGATGGCGGGCGCGGAGGAAGTCGTCTCCGCGATCGAGCGCCGGCCGGGCACGGAGTACTGCGGGCTCGTGCTGAACGAGCGCGGCTGGGAGCGCTTCCGTGCGACCGGGCTCGACCGCGTCAACGTGACGTTCGCGGCGACCGAGACGTTCAACGAGCGCAACGGCAACGCAACGCTTGCCGAGGCCGTTGCGCGCGCCGACGCGATCGTCGACGCGGCCGCCGTGCCGGCGACCGTCGTCGTCTCGTGCAGCTTCGGCTGTCCCTTCGAAGGCCGCGTCGATCCTGGTCGCGTTGCCGAGCTCGCCGCGCCGTTCGACGGCCGCGCGGAGGTGGTGCTCGCGGACACGATCGGCGTCGCGACTCCCTCGGCCGTGGGCGCGCTCGTCGCGCAGACAGGTGCCGACGGATTCCACGGGCACAACACGCGCAACACCGGATACGCCAACGCGCTCGCCGCAGTCGAAGCGGGCGCGACATTGCTCGACGCGTCGATCGGCGGACTCGGCGGCTGCCCGTACGCGCCGCGTGCGACCGGCAACATCGCGACCGAGGATCTCGTCTACCTGCTCGACGGCGAAGGAATCGAGACCGGCGTCGATCTCGACGCGCTCGTTGGCATCTCGCAGTGGCTCGAAGAGCTGCTCGGACGGCGGCTCGAGGGCTACGTCTATCGTGCCGGCTGCTGGCCGTAGTGCGCGCGGTCTGGGCCCTCGTCGCGGCCTCGCTCGTTGCGACGACGGTGACGTATGCGCGACTGCCTCCGTCGCAGCTCTACGACGTGAGCGGCAGCGGTCTGCGGGGCGGCCTCAGCCGGGCGGTGGTCGAGCTCAACTTCCCCGATGCGCTCATCGCCCTCGCGGTCCTCGGCGTGCTCGCTCCGCACCTGTCGCGGCGACAGCAGATCGTCGCCGCACTCGCCGCTGCGTTCTGTGTCGTCGCGGTCTTTCCGGGCGTCGTCAAGCAGAGCGATCTCGACGCCAGATGGATCAACGTCGTGCCCGCGCTCGGTGTCGGCCTCGCGTTCGCGCTAACGCTCCTCGTGCGGCGCCTTCCACGCGCGAGGCGTGACCGCGGCGACATCCTGCGAGTGGCTCTCGCCGCTGTCCTCATGCTGATCGCGGCTCCGTGGATCGCCGCGGCGCTCGGCTTCTATCTCGACGGCGTCCCGGTCCTCGGCTGGATGTTCCAGACCGGGAAGCTCGCGCACTTCCACAACCCACTCCATCAAGCGGTCCATCACGGCGTCCATCACGGGCTGCAGGGATTGTTGGTCGCGCTCACCGCGCTGCTCCTGTCGCGGCTGCCGAACCGGATCTCGCTCTATCTCGCCCTCCTGCTCGCCTACGGGGCCGCGAACATGCTGAACGACGGCTGGCTCGAGCAGGTGGTCGAGCGCGGATGGACCTCGACGACGGTTCCGAGCGTCCTCAGCTTCTCCGCGAACTGGCTGTGGCTCGCCGTGCTGCTTTCCGCCGCGGCGATCTGGATGCTCTGGTTCAGGCGAGAGACAGCGGAATCATGATCGTCCGCTCGAACTCGATCACCACTTCGTCGCGCTGATTGAACCCGCGCGTGCGGACGGTGACGATTCCCTTTCCGGGGCGTGACTGCGACTCGCGCTTGTCGAGCACCTCGGTCTCGGCACGGATCGTGTCGCCCGCGAAGACGGGCGCAGGCAGGCGCACTTCGCGCCAACCGAGGTTGACCGCGTTCTCCGAGACGTCCGTCACCGAGAGCCCGGTCACGAGCGCAAGCGTGAACGTCGAATCGACGAGCGGGCGCTTCCACTCGGTCGTCGCCGCGTACGCGGCGTCGAAGTGGATCGGGTTCGTGTTCAGCGTCAGGAGCGTGAACCACACGTTGTCGGCCTCGAGTACCGTGCGTCCGAAGCGGCTGCGATAGACGTCGCCGATCCCGAGCTCGTCGTACGAGCGACCACCCATGGCGTCGATCATATGAACAGACTCGCGCAGGAGACGAGCCCGTACCTCCTCCAGCACGCCGAGAATCCCGTCGACTGGTACCCGTGGGGCGAGGAGGCGCTCGCCCGCGCGCGCGAGGAGGACAAGCCGGTCCTGCTCTCGATCGGCTACTCGGCCTGCCACTGGTGTCACGTGATGGAGAGGGAGTCGTTCGAGGACGAGGCGACCGCGCGCGAGATGAACGAGCTCTTCGTGAGCGTGAAGGTCGATCGCGAGGAGCGGCCCGACGTCGACGCCGTGTACATGGACGCGGTCGTGTCGCTCACCGGCCAGGGCGGCTGGCCGATGACGGTGTTCCTCACGCCCGCCGGCGAGCCGTTCTACGGCGGGACGTACTTCCCGCCCGAGCCGCGCCACGGGCTGCCGGCGTTCCGGCAGGTGCTCGCAGCGATCGCAGAGGCGTATCGCGAACGTCGCGACGACGTGAGCGCCCAGGCGGCGTCGCTCGTCGAGGCGCTGCGCGCGCAGCCAACGCCCTCGCGCGAGCCGCTGACAGCCGATCTACTGGACCGCGCGATCGAGACGCTCCGCGGGCAGTTCGACGCGGAGTGGGGAGGATTCGGGCGCGCGCCGAAGTTCCCGCCCGCGTCCACCATCGAGCTCCTGCTGCGCCGCGGCTCGCTCGACATGGCCACCAAGACGCTCGACGCGATGGCCGCAGGCGGAATGTACGACCTCGTCGGCGGCGGCTTCCATCGCTATTCCGTCGACCGGGAGTGGCTCGTCCCCCACTTCGAGAAGATGCTGTACGACAACGCGCTGCTCGTGCCCGCGTATCTGCACGCCTGGGTTGTGACCGGTGACGAGCGTTACCGCCATGTCGTCGAGCAGACGGTCGACTACGTGCTACGCGAGCTTTTGCTCGACGGCGGCGGTTTCGCGTCCGCCCAGGACGCGGACACGGACGGTGTCGAAGGGCTGACGTTCACGTGGACGGCGGACGAGCTGCCGCAGCCCGAGCTGCTGCAGCCGTTCGAGTACGGCCGCTCGATCGTCCGCGGCGAGCTGACAGACCAGGAGCGCGCGGAGCTGCTCGCCGTGCGCGACGGCCGGCCGCAACCGCTGCGTGACGACAAGGCGATCGCGGCATGGAACGGGCTCATGCTCGCCGCGCTCGCCGAGGCCGGCCGCCGCCTCGAGCGCGAGGACTGGATCGCGGCAGCACGCGAGCTCGCCGAGTTCCTCCTCGGCCCGCTTTCGAACGGCGAGCGTCTGCACCGGACGTGGCGCGACGGGGTCGCGAAGGGCACGGGCTATCTCGAGGACTACGCCAACGTCGCGCACGGCCTGTACGAGCTGCAGGTCGCCACCGGCGAGCTGCGCTGGCTGACCGAGTCGCGTCGCCTCGCGTTGCTCGCGGTCGATTTGTTCGCAGACGGCGAGCGCGGCGGATTCTTCGACACGCCCGCCGACGGTGAGACGCTCGTGGCGCGGCGCAAGGATCTCGACGACAACCCGACCCCGGCGGGCAACTCGATGCTCGCGTACGTTCTCTTACGGCTCTCGCGCATCTGGGGCGACGACGAGCTCGAGCGCACAGCCGTCGGCGTTTTGCGACTCGTACGCGACCTGCTGCCGCAGGCGCCGTCCGCATTCGCCTGGGCGCTCTGCGCGCTCGACCTCTACCTCTCGTCGCCGCGCGAGCTCGCCATCGTCGGCGCGCCGGGCGACGAGATTGCGCGTGCTGTACTCGCCGCCTTCGATCCGAACGCGGTTGTTGCTTTCGGCTCCTCCGAGGAGGTTCCGCTGCTTGCGGGCAAAGCGCGCGTCGATGGCAAGCCGACGCTCTACGTCTGCGAGCGTTTCGCCTGCCGCGCGCCGCTCACGGATCCGGCCGGGCTTGCCGATGCCTAGTCGGTGCGGCTTCTCGCGTCCTCGCGCTAACCGGACTGTTCGCATCCGTTGCGCATGCCACTGCGCGTCCGGTGAGTGCGAAGGACCGCGCGCTGCTCGCGCGGCCGGCGACTGCGGAGGAACGGATCGCCCAGCAGGTCGCCGAACGACTCACTCGCCATGCGAGCGTCTCCGTTCGGTGCGGCGACATCGGCGAGCCCAGCTTCGTTCTCGGCGTGACGCCGATCCTCGACGGCCACGCGTTCGACTACTTCCTCATGCGCCCGGCCGAGTGCACGTATCTCGCCTGGTTCGACCAGTCGCCCGCGCGCTGGGATCCGCGCTCGTGCTCGGCGTCCGACTGCCGGTACGTCGGCCCCATCGTCTGGGCCCTCGAGACAGTCGCGCACGAGTCGTATCACCTGCTCGGCTACACGAATGAGGCGCAGGTCGACTGTTACGGCATGCAGTCGATCTGGTTCGTCGCGTCGAGCCTAGGCGCGACGGTGCCGGAGTCGCAGGCGCTCGCGCAGCTCTTCGCGACGCGCATCTACCCGCTGCGGCGGGTCGCGACGCCGGAGTACTGGTCTCCCGAGTGCCGCGACGGGGGCACGTACGACCTACGCCCCGCATCGCATTCCTGGCCGAGCTAGACGACGAAGGTCTCGGGCCGCGGCGCCCCGAGCGCGAAGCGATCCGCCGAGAACGCCGACAGGTCGAGCGTCGGCGTACGGCCGGTGACGAGCTCGGCGATGTGCTCGCCCACGGCAGGCGCCTGCTGGAACCCATGCCCGGAGAAGCCCGTCGCGTAGAAGAACCGCGAGGGCTCCGAGGCCTCGCCGACGAGCGCGTTCCAGTCCGGGCTGACGTCGTACCAGCCCCACCACGAGGTCTGGACCGGGAGATCCGCGAGCACGGGGAGTCGCCGAGCAGCAGCGTCGGCGACGTCCTCGAGCGCGCGCTCGCGCCCGCCGAACGCAAGCCCCGGCCCTTCGCGGTGAAAGTAGAAGCCCGTCGAGAAGTCGATCGTCAGCGGCAGCGCTTCCGGCAGGCCTCCGTCCTGCGGCGTGAACCACATCGAACGCGCCTCGCCCTCGACCGGAATGTCGACGCCGGCGAGCGCGCCGACCTCCTTCGACCACATCCCAGCGCAGCACACGACGGTGTCCGTCGCGATGAGTCCGTCCGGCGTCTCGACCGCAACGATCCGGCCGTCGCGCACCTCAAAGCCCGCTGCCGGACAGCCCTGCCGGATCGTCGCACCGGATGCGGAGGCGTAGTGCTGCACGACCGCCTCCGGCGTCGCATAGCCGTCGCGGGCGCAGAAGGTCGCTGCCAGCAATCCCTCGACCGAGAGCTGCGGCACGATCGCGAGCGCCTCCGCCGGCGTGAGCTCGCGCGACGGAACGCCGAGCGACTGCTGCAGCTCGAGCGCCTTGCGGAACGTCGCGACGTCTTCGTCACGGTCGAGCAGGAAGAGATAGCCGTGCTGCCGGAAGGAGATCGAGTCGCCCATCGCCTCGAACTCGTCGAGCGAGCGCAGCGCGATGCGGATGTTCAGCTCGTCCGCGAATTGCGCGCGTATTCCGCCCGCGGCCTTGCTCGTCGAGCCGGATGCGAGCGCATCCCGCTCGAGCAGGACGACATCGTCGACGCCGAGCCGGCGGAGATGAAAGGCGGTGGCGGCGCCGAGGGCGCCGCCACCGATTACGACAACGTCAGCCGTTAGCGAACGCCGCTGATGAGCTCGCCGACTGCCTGCCAGTCGCCCGAGCCGCCACCGGCCCACTTGATGAGGATCTCCTGCTCGATCGGGAAGTTGTCGGTCGCCGACGTCTGCAGCTTGATCCCCGGGTACACGAACGGGTTCTTGCTCGTGTTGAGGCTCTTGTACGCCTTCACGAGGCTCGCCCGCGTCGGGTTCTTGCCCGCGTGCTGCAGCGCGTACACGAACGTCCATCCCTGCGCGAGCCCGTACATGACGTTCGCGTCGCCCTTCTGGAAGCTCGGGACGAGCGACGGCGCGTACCCGTTGAGGATGACGTTGGCGAGCTTGACGCCGGGCGTGTTCGCCAGGGTCGGATCGGTCGAGCTATTGAGATAGCTCGTCGAGATGACACCGTCGACGTTGGCGCCGTTGGCGGCCGCCGAGAGCATGAACAGGCGGTTCGCCGAGACGTTGCCGAGGAACACCGCCGGGGTCCAGCCGACTTTTGCCGCTGTCGCGAGCGAGACGATCGTCTGCGTCGGGAGCGCGAAAATGACGAGCGTGTCTGCCCCCGCCGACTTGAGCGCGAGGATCTGCTGCGTCAGGGTCGTCTGGCCGGGGTCATACGACTGGGCGCTGACGATCTGGCTCTTCTTTGCGCCCATGCCGACCCGCAGTCCGGCGTAGTAGTTCTTGCCGAACGCGTCGTTCTGGTAGATGACGCCGACCTTCGCACCCGGCATCTTCGAGACGATGTACTTGCCGTAGAGCTTGCCCTCGCCCGGATAGTCCGGCTGGAAGGCAACCGTCCACGGGTACTTCTTGGCCGAGAAGCCCCAGTACGAGTCGCCGGTCGCGATCCCGACCTGAGGCACCTTGTGGCTGTTGAGATAGCCCCAGATCGAGAGATTCGGAGCGGTACCCAGGCTGCCGAAGTCGGCGAACACCTTGTCCTGCTCGACGAGCTCCTGCGTGAGCGGCACCGTCTTCGACGGGTCGTACGCGTCGTCGCGAACGAGGAAGTTGATGTCGCGACCGTTCACGCCGCCGTGGGCGTTGACGTACGCGAAGTACGCTGCCTCCGCCGCCGGAATCGTCTTGTACAGCGACGCGACACCCGTCAGCGGGAACGTTCCGCCGATCGTGACCGACGTCGAGTCGATGCCGGGGTCCGTGTGGTGCGCACCGACCGCGGCCGTCGCCGATACCCCGGCGACGAGCGCTGCGATGGCAAGGACCACGGTGGTCCTCTTGCCCTTCATACCCATCCGACCCTCCTACGAGTGGATTGAAATCACGCCAAGAACCGAGGTAGTGCTGAGTATGACGGCCTCGGATCCCATTTGATAGCCCAAATTGAACCGCGGTTCAAACTTTTTTACCGGAGCCGGGCGAGCACCCGGAGGAGCCCGGCGAAGCCATTCGGGATGAGGAGCATGATCACGATCACCATCAGCCCGAAGACGACGTCCTGACCGTGGCTCGAGCCGATCAGCGGGACGCTCGAGGAGATCTCCGGTAGGAGTCCGATGAATGCCGCCCCGACGATGATCCCCCAGAGGGAGCCGAGGCCGGCAACGGCGGCGCCGATGAGGACTTCGAGCGAGAGCACGACGCTGAACTCGTTCGGCTGCGCATAGCCGTTCAGGTAGAGGACGAAGAGGGACCCTGCGACGCCTGCGTACGCGGCCGAGACGCCGAAGGCGAGAATCTTGTAGATCGGCAGGGAGACGCCGGTCGACACTGCTGCGAGCTGGCTGTCGCGGACGGCCCGGAAGGCCCGCCCCGTCCGGCCGCGGAGCAGGAGCCAGGCGCCGAGGTACAGGACAGCCGCGGCCGCCCAGCTGACCGCGTACAGCCACGTGTGCGAGACCGTATGGCTTGTATGGATGCCGTTGCTGCCCCCGGAGAACTTCGCGAACTTGAACGCGAACTGCGGCACGGAGACGGCGAGCGCGAACGTCGCGAGGGCGAGGTAGACGCCGGAGAAGCGCAGCGCCGGGATTCCGACCACGATCCCGCAGGCGAAGGTGATGGCGAACGCGAGCGGCAGCGTGAGGATCAAGTTCGTGTGGTGGTAGTTCGACATGATCGCCGTCGTGTAGCCCCCGAGGGCCATGAACGCGCCGTGCCCGATCGAGATCTGACCGGTGTAGCCGGTGAGGATGTCGAGACCGAGGATCGCGATGAAGAAAACGGCGACCTTCGTCGCGAGCCCTTGGTGGTATCCGCTCATCGTGAACGGCAGCAACGCGACCACGACGGCTCCAATCGCCGCCGCCACGAAGCCGGGGGAGACGCGGAGCCTCATACGCGCCGCACCTGCTTGCGGCCGAAGAGGCCGTTCGGCTTGAGGAGGAGTACGCCGAGCAGCACCGCGAACGCGATCGGCAGGCGCAGCTCGGACGTCGCGAAGTGCACGTACTGCCCCGTGAGGTTGAGGAAGACGCCGAGCGCGAGGCCGCCGACCACGGCGCCGCCGGGGCTCTCGAGGCCACCGAGCACCGCGGCGGCGAACGCGTAGAGCAGGACCGCCTGCATCATCGTCGGCTGCAGGACGTACTGCGTCGGCTCCGTCATCAGCCCGGCGACCGCTCCGAGAACCGCAGCGAGGCCCCAGCCGACGGCGAGCAGCGCGTGCGTACGGACGCCGACGAGCCGGGCCGCAGCCGGGCGAATTGCGGCCGCGCGCATGCCGAGGCCGATCTTCGTGTAGCGGAAGAACGCCCACAGCACGAACACCGAAGCGACCGTGACGATCAGCGTGCCGAGGTCCTGTCGCGCGATCGAAACGCTGCCGAGGTGATACACGTGGTTGCCGAACGGTGCCGGCATGAACTTCTGGTCGGCGCCCCACTTCCACGTCACGAGGCCGTCGATGAGGATGAAGAGGCCGACGGTGACGATCACGACCGCGATCACGGACCGGTGCTCGACAGGGCGAATGAGCACGAGCTGCACCGCAACGCCGAAGAGGAACGCAAGACCGAGGGTGAGGAAGAAGGACAGCCAGTAGGAGAGACCCCATTGCGTTAGCTGATAGGCGAAATACGTCGTCGCCATCGCCATCTCGCCCTGCGCGAAGTTGATGTGCTTCGTCGCGCGGTAGATCAGGACGAGCGCGAGCGCGAGGCTCGCGAAGATCGTCCCCTGCGCGAGCCCGGCGACGGTCTGCTGGGCGAAGATGCTGCTCGAAAGGGAACCGACGACGAGGAAGACGCAGGCGGCCGCAACGGCGGCGAGCACGGGCACCGAGCCACCGGTGCCGACGCGGCGTTCTCCAAGCGTGAGGCGGCGGGCGATTTCCATCAGTACCCCAGGTAGCTCCTGCGCACGGATTCGTGTTGCTCGAGCTCGGCGCTCGCGCCCGAGAGGGCGACGCGGCCGACGTCGAGCACGTACGCCGACGACGCGAGCTGGAGCGCGATGTGCGCGTTCTGCTCGACGACGAGCACTGTGAGGCCTTCCGCTTCGTTCAGCTCCTTGATGATGCGGAAGACTTCGGTGACGAGAAGCGGTGCGAGCCCCAACGACGGCTCGTCGAGGAGCAGCAACCGCCCGCGCTGCATGAAGGCGCGCGCAAGCGCGAGCATCTGCTGCTCGCCTCCGCTCAGCGTTCCTGCCTGCTGGTTGCGGCGCTCGGCGAGCCACGGGAAAAACGCGGCGACGCGATCGAGGTCGGCTTTGACCGATCCGCGTCGCGTATAGGCGCCGAGCCGCAAGTTCTCCCACACGGTGAGCTCGGAGAACGTGCCGCGGCCCTCGGGCACGTGCGCGATGCCGAGTCGCGACGTCGACTCGGGCCCGCCGCGGCCGAGCTGCTTGCCGGCGAAGCGGATCACGCCGTCGCGGTCGACGGTGTGCGAGATGGCGCGGAGCGTCGTCGTCTTGCCTGCCCCATTCGCGCCGAGCACGGCGACGATTGCTCCTTCATCGACCGAGAGGGAGACGTCATGCAGCGCCTTGACCGGGCCGTAGTGCGCGCTGACGTTCTCCAGCTCGAGCAGCGGTGCCATCACTCCTCCTCGAGCTCGCCGCCGAGATACGCCTCGATGACGGCCGGGTTGCGTTGAACGTCCTGGGGCGGACCAGATGCGATGGTGCGTCCGAAGTTGAGCACGTGCACGTGATCGGAGATCTTCATCACGAGGTTCATGTGGTGCTCGACGAGGAGGACGCTGAGCTTGCGATCGTCGCGGAGCTGCTTGATGAATGCCCCGAGTGCCTCGACCTCCTCGTGATTGAGGCCGCCCGCGGGCTCGTCGAGCAGCAGAAGACGCGGCTCCGACACGAGCGCGCGCGCGAGCTCGACGCGCTTCAGCGTTCCGAACGGCAGGCCCGCCGCGGGGCGCCGCGCGACGTCGGCGATGCCGACGTAATCGAGCGCTTCCAGCGCGCGCTTTCGGACGTCCGCCTCGGCCTTGAACCGCGAGACGGTGTGGGCGCCGACGAGGACGTTCTCCATCACCGTCATCGTCGGGAAGAGCTCGACGTTCTGGAACGTGCGCGATATGCCGAGCTTCACGATGCGACTCGGCGGTGTGCGCGCGAGCGACTTGCCGTCGAGCACGACGTCGCCGGCGTCGAGGCGATAGAGCCGCGTGATCGCGTTGAACGCGGTCGTCTTGCCGGCGCCGTTCGGGCCGATGAGGCCGGTGATCGTCCCCTCCTTGACTTCGAGCGAGACGTCGTCGAGGGCGACGATGCCCCCGAAATGGATCCGCGCGTCCTTCAGGTCGAGGAGGGCCATCGGAGCGTGTGACTCTACGGAACCCGCGCGCGCGCGTCGAGATACTCGCCCCAGAGCTGCTCCATCGTCGTCAGCCGCGAGGCGCTTGCATGGACAGGGTCGTACGCCGTGAAGTTCACGCCGCGCACGACGAAAGCGCCGGCGGCGTCGACGTCGAGCACGTTGATGCAACCAGGCGTCTGCTCGAAGCCGCCGAGGAACGTGCGCTCGCCGGTGATCGCGCGGCTGAGGATCGCGCGGTTAACGGCGCCGTGCAGCACGAGCAGGGCGACGTCCCAGCCGTCGTCCGCGAGTAGCTCGTCCACCTCGGGAAGCACGCGATCCAGCAGCGCAGCGATCGTCTCGCCGCCGAGGAACCGGGTATCGAGCGGCACGACTCCGCGGAAGGCGGCCGTCATCATCGCCTGTACTTCTTCGGGATCGAGCCCGCGGATCTCGCCGCTCTCGATCTCTCGTAATGCGGGATGTACCTCGTGCGGCAGGCCGGGTGCGACGATCTCGGCGGTCGCGAGTGTGCGCGGGAGGCCGCTCGTGAGCACGCGGTCGAAGTGCACGTCGCGCAGCGCGTCCCGCGCCGCCTCCGCCTGGCGGTGTCCTTCGTCGGTGAGCTGCACCTCCTCGGGCGGCAGGCCCTCGAAGTAGCGCACCGCGGCGTGACGCATCAGGTAGATGCGCCGGCGCTCGCTCACGTTGCGAGGGAGTGGCCGCCTGCCTTCTGCATCCCGGCCGCCATGCCCGCGGGCGCGGCGCCGTCGGGGAACCGCTCGAGCAGCGCGGCGAGCAGGTCGTCGGCTGCCCAGCCCTGCTCCGCCTGGAAGAGCTCGCCCGCGTCCCACGGCTGCAGCGCGTTCACGGCTCCGCCCCAGATGTGCAAGCACTGGCCGGTGATGTCCTGCGCCTCGTCGGCGCAGAGCGCGACGACGACGGGCGAGATGTTCGCCGGATCGAGCGGATCCCAGCCCTCGCCTGGCGCGCTCATCTCGAATGTCTCCTCGGTCATGCGCGTGCGCGCGTTCGGCGCGAGGCAGTTGACGGTGACGCCGTAGCGGCCGAGCTCTTGCGCCGCGATGATCGTGAACGCGGCGATTCCTGCTTTCGCGGCGCCGTAGTTCGTCTGCCCGATGTTCCCGAACACGCCCGACGGGCTCGACGTGTTGATGACGCGCGCGCGGACCTGCTCGCCGGCCTTCGAGAGCTCGCGCCAGTGTGCGGCCGCATGGCGCGTCGTCGCGAAGTGGCCCTTCAAATGCACTGCGATGACGGCGTCCCACTCGTCCTCGCTCATGTTCACGAGCATGCGGTCGCGCAGGATCCCGGCGTTGTTGACCAGGATGTCGAGTCGGCCGAACGCGTCGAGCGCGTGCTGCACGAGTCGCGCTGCACCGGCGAAGTCGGCGATGTTCTCGCCGTCGGCGACGGCCTGGCTGCCGGCAGCCTCGATCTCGGCGACGACCTGCTGCGCAGGCGTGAGGTCGGCGCCTTGGCCTGAGAGCGAGCCGCCGAGGTCGTTGACGACGACCTTCGCACCGGCGTCGGCGAGCGCAAGCGCGTGCCCGCGGCCGATGCCGCGTCCGGCGCCGGTGACGATTGCGACCTTGCCTGAGAGATCCGGCATGCGCAGAGCCTAGTGGTCCTCGAGATAGCGGGGCGAGGCGATGCGCAGCCGCGCCTCGACATCTGCCTTCACGCGTCGCAGCGTTCCGGGCGGCACGTCGCCCGCGCGGATGCGCTGCGCGAGCTCGCGCTGCTCGGTGTCGTCCTCCCGCGGCAGCGCGGCGAGCTCGCGGTAGACGATGCCGAGCGCGTTCATCGCGACAAGCGTGCGGAAGCGCAGCCGTTGGTCGGTGAGGGAGGGGAGGAGCTCGCCACCGAGGAACTCCTCGATCGCCTCGGCCAGCTCTTGTGCCGTGGGCCGGTCGCTCACGCGGCCTCCAGCAGACGGCAGATCTCGTACTCGACCTCGACGCCGAGCCGGCCGAGGATCGCGAACTCGACACTGCGGTCCTGCCCGCTGAGATGGCGTTGCGCCTGCGTGAGGCAGCCGATTGCCCACGCAACGTTCCCGGCAAGCTCCCAGTACGCGAGCTCGTCCATGCGGATGTCGAGCCCCGTCAGCTCGTTGTATCGGGCGAGATACGGCTCGACGTCGCCGATGCCGCCGAGGCGCTTCTCGGGGACGCCGAAGCGCCACGCGCGCACCAGCCCGAACGCGAGGTCGCGCGCCGGCTCGTCAAGATGCGCGAACTCCCAGTCGAGGACGCCGACGAGTCCGTGCTCGTCGACGACGACGTTCCCGATGCGATAGTCGCCGTGCACGACGACGGGGTCGCGCGCCGCCGGGCGGTTCTCCCGCAGCCACCAAAGCCCGAGCTCGATCGCGGGATGCGGCTCGCCGACCTCGTCGAGCTCTTCGACCATCCGGTCGAACTGAGTCGCGCCGAGAAACGGAACGCGCGCCGCGGGGATCGCGTGGATCTTCGCGAGCTCCTCTGCCAGCTGCCGCGGGAAGTCGGCGGGCAGCTTCATGCGCACGACACGGCGTCCAATCGTCTCGCCCTCGAGCCGCTCCATCACGAACGCCTCGCGTCCTGCGAGATCGGGGATGTAGCGGATCGGCTTCGGCACCTTGACGCCCGCCTCGTATGCGGCCTCGAGCAGCGCGAACTCGTCTGCGAGCGAAAGCGTGTGCCGGTGGATCACGGTCGCCGCGGCGCGGCGCACGAGCAGGCGCTCGCCGTTGGCATCGACCGCCCACGCCTCCTTCGATGCGCCGCCTGCGAGCAGGATCGGCTCCGACACGGGGCCGAGCACGGCTTGGAGCGCTTCGCGCATCTCTGCGATGATGGCTGCAGATGGCCACCGTTGTCATCCCGGATGTGATCGCCGAGCGCCGCGAGCGCGTGCGCGCGTTCATGGAGGAGCACGTCTATCCGAACGAGGCCGCGCTCATCCGCGAGGACGAAGCGGCCGACACGCTTATCGCGGAGCTGCGTCAGGAGGCGAAGGATGCAGGGCTATGGGCGCCGCATCTCCCGCCCGAAGCAGGCGGGAGCGGCAGCGGCTTCATCGAGTACGCGTACCTGAACGAGGAGATCGGCCGCAGCATGTACGCGCAGCTCCTGCTCGGCTGCCAGGCGCCGGACGCAGGCAACGGCGAGATCCTCCATCTGTACGGCACGCCGGACCAGAAGCAGCGGTTCCTCGAGCCGCTCGTCGCCGGCGAGACACGCTCGTTCTTCGGCATGACGGAGCCCGAGGTGGCGGGCTCCGATCCGACGCTGCTGCGCGGACGCGCGGTGCGCGACGGCGACGAGTGGGTGATCGACGCGCACAAGTGGTTCTCGTCGGGCGCCGACGGCGCCGGCTTCGGCATCGTCATGGTCGTCACCGATCCGGACGCGGAACCGCACAAGCGCGCGTCGATGATCCTCGTCCCGACCGACACGCCCGGCTATGAGCTCGTGCGGAAGATCCCGGTGATGGGTCACGAGGGTCGTGGCTGGGGAACGCATTGCGAGACGCGCTTCACGGGCGTACGCGTTCCGGTCGAGAACACACTCGGCGAGCCGGGCCACGGCTTCCGCATCGCGCAGAAGCGGCTCGGCCCGGGTCGCATCCATCACGTCATGCGCTGGCTGGGACAGATGCAGCGCGCGTTCGAGCTCATGTGCTCGTATTCGCTCGAGCGCAAGGCGTTCGGCGCGCCGCTCGCAGACAAGCAGACGATCCAGAACTGGATTGCAGAGTCCGCGGCCGAGATCCAAGCGTGCCGGCTGATGACACTGCAGGCCGCGCACCGGCTCGACGAGGGCGACGAGGCGCGCGTCGAGGTCTCCGTGATCAAGTTCTATGCGGCGAAGGTGCTGAACGACGTGATCGACCGCGCGCTGCAGGTGCACGGGGGGCTCGGGATGACCGAGGACACGCCGCTCGCGTTGATGTGGCGCACCGCGCGCGCGGCGCGCATCTACGACGGGGCGGATGAGGTGCACAAGATGGTCGTCGCGCGCCGCATCCTCCGCGAGTTCGAGGACGGGGGCACCTGGCGCTTCACGTGACGGTCGACGGCGCGCGCGTTCGCCTCGAGCCGCTCGAGCCTCGTCACGAGGATGCGCTGTGGGAGATCGCGCAGGACGAGCGCATCTGGACGCTCATGAAGGTGCGGGGCAACGAAAGCCGTGCGCTCTTCCGCGATTGGTTCGAGTCGATCGACCTCGGCTTCGCGCACTACTTCGACGATGCCTTGGTGGGGCACACGAGCTATCTGAACGTGCGGCCTGACGACCGCGTGCTCGAGATCGGCAACACGTGGCTCGCGCCGGCGGCGTGGGGGACGGGCGCGAACACCGAGGCCAAGCTCCTCCTCATGGCGCACGCGTTCGAGAAGGAGGGCTACTTCCGCGTCGAGTTCAAGACGGACGCGACGAACGCGCGCGCCCGCGCAGCGCTGGCGTCGCTGCCGGCGGAGTTCGAAGGCGTCTTCCGCAAGCACATGCGCGTCCGCGGCGGCGAGCGCCGCGACTCGGCGTGGTACGCCGTGATCGACGACGACTGGCCCGCCGTGAAAGACGCGCTCCTGCGTAAGCTCGGCCGGTGAGGTTCCTCGCCGCAGTCGTCGCCTCGGTGGCGCTGCCGTCCGGCGCGATCTGGTCGAACGTCGTCCCGGCGCACGGTTCGGTGGTCGCCTAGGGCATTGCGAATCCGGGCAGCGGCTGCGCCTGGCTCACGGTCGACCCGCTCGCTGAGGTCGCGGCGGTCGCGCGGCTCGTGCGGGACGCCCGAGCAAGAGGCGTACGGCGTCGCGCCCGTCGTGGTCTATGGCCGGACATCCTTCCAGTCGACCGTGCGCGTTGCCGGCAAGGTCGCGTTCCGCTACGGCGACTACTCCGACACGAAACCCCTTTGGGCGTACGGCGGCGGATCGGTCTGGCTTTACGACGTTGCCACGACCAACGGGCCGCTGCTGCTTCGCTACTCGCTCCCGAGCGGCGCGCTCGAGCAGCGCGTCCCGATGCCTAAGCTGTTCCGGCCCGTGCTCGCCGCCGAGGACGACGGCGCGTGGCTGATGGCGAGCCCGGAAGGTGGGATCTCCGGGGAGCAGACCGCAGCGCTCTACCTCGTCCGGCGCGGAGCGAGCGGCCCGACCGTTGTGCGCCGCGAGGCGCGTGCGGCGCTGTGGCTCGTTGCGCACGCCCACACGCTGTGGGTCGAGACGATCACGGGCACCACCACGTTCTTGCTTTGGCGCTTCGACGGCACGCGGGGGAAGTTGCTCCACCGCGGGACCCACGGCGACGTCTACAACGCCACGTACGGCGCCGGCGCGCTTTGGGGCGTGGGCAACACGGCGCCCTGCGGCGGCCGCGTTCCGGTGTTGCGGATCGACGGCCGGACTGCGGCCCGCGCGTTGTCGCCAGCGTGCCGCGCCTCGGCGGATGTGCGGAGCCGACCGGCGACCTCTACGTTGGTGGCGCTTTCTGGTTCATCATCGGCACGAAGCTCTTCCGCGTCAGCGGCTGACGAAGTCCTGACATCTACGTAACGGTGTCCGGCACCGGATGACGAAGTCGTGACATTCACGTAACGGTGTCCGGCACCGTCGCAAAGTGTTCGCGGCTTTTAGTCGGAGCGGATGATCTGCGTGCAGCGCGAGGAGGCGAGCAGCGTGCCCTCGCCGTCGTAGAGATTCGCTTCGCAGAACGCGATGCGGCGGTTGCGTTGGATCACGCGGCCCTCGGCGCGCAACGTTCCCGGCCGGGCAGACCGCATGAACTCGACGCGCAGGTCGGCGGTGAGGAAGCTCTCGTTCTCCTGCATCAGCGACCAGCATGCGCCACCCATCGCCGTGTCGAGCAGCGTCGTCACCATCCCGCCGTGCACGATCGGTCCGCTCGGTGCGTGGAAGCAGAACTCCGGCGTCGCGTCCCACTCGATCACCGTGCGGCCGTCGCCTTGCTCGACGCCGCGATAGCCGAGCGTGCGCCAGATGTGCGGCGCCGGCGGCGCCTCGTCGCCCCAGCCCCTCCGCATCCGAGGGCTCACCTTGGGCCGGGGACGCCGTGGAAGTGGTACGGCTCGATGCGGTTGGGCTGCACGATCCACGCGCGGCCGCTCTCGTCGTCGTTCAGCGCCCGCAGCGCCGCCTCGGCGACGAACGACGCTTCCATGAGCGGCGCCGGCAGATCGCCGCGCACTTCCTGCGCGACGATCGGCGTGTCGGTGAAGCCCGGGCAAAGCGCGTTGATCTTGATGCCCTTGGCGTGCAGCTGCGGCGCGACCGCGCGTACGAAGCCGACGACGGCGTGCTTCGTCGCCGCGTAGATCGGATCGAGCGGCGCCGCGACGAGACCGGCGAGCGATGCCGTCGCGACGATCGAGCCGCCGTTCGGCATGAGGCGCGCTGCGAGCTCACGCGTGCCGAAGACGACGCCGTCGATGTTCGCGCGCAGCGCTTGGCGGTACTGATCGTCGGTCAGCGCAGCGACGTCGCTCTCGCCCGTGACGATGCCGGCGTTCAGAAACGCCGCGTCGAACTCGCCTGCAAGCGCGTTCCAGGCCGCCGGCTCGCCGACGTCGAACTCCGGCAGGTCGAGCACGACGATCTCCGCATCGCCGAGCGCGCCTGCGATCGCCGCGCCGATGCCGCCGCGGCCGCCCGTAATGAGAACTCTCATGGCAAGAGCACGACCTTCCCGGTGCTCTGACGGGACTCGACGAGCTCGTGCGCGCGCTCGACCTCGGCGAGCGGCAGCTCGGCGCCGACGACCGGCTTCAGCGCGCCTGTCTCCCACAACGCAAGCAGCTCGCCGATCGCCTCGCCGACGAGCTCCGGCTCGTGGCGCAACAGGCGGCCGAGATAGAAACCGTGCACGCCGACATTTCGCCCGACGAGGTTCGCGGGGTTGATCTCCGGCCATGCGCCCGCAGCGAAGCCGATCGCGATGAGCGTTCCGAGCGGGCGCATCCGAGCGATCGCCTGCTCGAACAGCTCGCCGCCGACGGGATCGACGACGACGTCGACGCGCAAGTCCTCGGGGATCTCGTCGTAGACGTATGCCTCGACGGCGCCGAGCGAGCTGCAGAGCTCGAGCTTCTCCTGAGACCCCGCAGCCGCGATCACGTTCGCACCGAGCGCGCGCGCTACCTGGATCGCAGCGGTCCCAACACCGCCCGCCGCCGCGTGCACGAGTACCTTCGAGCCGCGTCGGAGCCGCACGAGCCGCGTCAGCGGGATGTACGCGGTGAGAAACGTGAGGAGGAACGACGCGCCCTCGGCGAAGCTCGCATGGTCGGGGAGCTGAACGATCTGAGAGGGCTCAGCGGCGGCGAGCTCGGCGTAGCCGCCGGATGCGAACGCCATGACGCGCGTGCCGTCCTCGAGCTCGCCGGCGATCTCCGAGCCGAGCACGACCGGAAGCTCAGGCATCTGCGGATAGCGGCCGCGGCGGATCAGCACGTCCGCGAAGTTGATCCCCGCCGCGCGCACGCGCACCAAGACCTTGCCGGACGCGTCGGGATCCGGGAGGTCGGCGAGCTCGAACGGCCCGTCGACCTCGCGCAGCAGCGCCGCTCTCAAGTGGTCGCTGCGGGTTCCTGCGCGAACTGCTCGCGCAGCGCGATCTTGCGGAACTTGCCGACGCTCGTCTTCGGGATCTCGTCGATGAACTCGAAGCGGTCCGGCAGCCACCACTTCGCGAATTGCGGCGCGAGGAACTCGCGCAGCTCGTCGCCGGTCGCGTTCGCGCCCGGCTTCACCACGACGACGGCGAGCGGACGTTCGGCCCACTTGGGATCGGGCATCGCGATGACGGCAGCCTCCGCGATCGCAGGGTGCGACATGAGCGCGTTCTCGAGCTCGACCGAGGAGATCCACTCGCCGCCCGACTTGATGACGTCCTTCGAGCGGTCCTTGATCTGGATGTAGCCGCGCGGGTGGATCGACACGATGTCGCCGGTCCTGAACCAGCCGTCGGCAGTCCAGCGATCCGCCTGCTCGGGCGTGTCGTAGTAGCTCGAGGCGACCCAGGGACCGCGCACCTCAAGCTCGCCCATCGACTCGCCGTCCCAGGGAAGCTCGTCGTCGCCGACGCGCACGCGCAGCTCCACGAGCGGGAGCGGAAGGCCGGCGGTCGCCTTCAGGTCGAACTGCGTCTCTTCGTCGGCGAGTGCCAGGTCGTGCGGGAGGGTCGCGGTCGATGCGACCGGCGAGGTCTCGGTCATGCCCCAGCCCTGGACGATCGTGATGCCGTGCCGTGCGTAGTCGAAGATCATCTTCCGGGGCACCGCGGAGCCGCCGACGAACATGCCCTTCATCCGCGACAGATCCCACGCACCGGGATCGTTGTCGAGCAGTTGCTGGATCCCCATCCAGATCGTCGGGACGCCGGCGGCCCACGTGACGCCTTCCTGCGTCATGTCCTCGAGCAGGCTCTGCGGGTCGAGGTGGGGACCGGGATAGACGAGCTTGGCGCCGAGCATCGTCGCGACATAGGGGTAGCCCCACGCGTTCGCGTGGAACATCGGTACGACCGGCAGGATCGTGTCGTACACCGACGTGCCGAGCCCGAACGGATTGTTCGAGCACACGCCGAGCGTGTGCAGGAGCGTCGAGCGATGCGAGTAGACGACGCCCTTCGGGAGGCCGGTCGTTCCGCTCGTGTAACACATCGCCGCCGCCTCGTTCTCGTCCAGGTCGGGCTCGACCCACTCCTCCGGCGAGGCGGTCGCGAGCAGCTCCTCGTACGAGTCCTCGACGACGAAGACGTGCTCGATCTTCGTCCGGTCCTTGAACTGCTCGAGGATCGGCAGGAGCGAGCGGTCGACGATCACGACGCGATCGCCCGCGTGCGTCGCGATGTACGCGAGGTCGTTCGGATGCAGGCGAAGGTTGAGCGTGTGCAGCACGAAGCCCGCGCACGAGATGCCGAAGTACGCCTCGTGATGCTGCGCGTGGTTCCAACACAACGTCGCGACGCGGTCGCCGCGCTCGAGGCCGAGCTTCGTCAGCGCAGCGCCGAGCTGGCGCGACCGTCGCATGACGTCTGCATAGCTCGTTCGGTGGAAGCTCTTGTCGGGCTGCCGCGTGACGATGTCGCCGCGTCCGAAATACGTTTCCGCGCGCTTCAGCAGGTGCGGAAGCGTCAGCGGAAAGTCCATCATCAGCCCGTCCATCACGCAGGTACCGTCACGCCCAAGAGCGCGTCAGCCACCTCCGCCCGCAGCTCGGGCGGCCGCGCGCCGAAGCCCTCGAGCCACAGTGCGCGCTTATAGAAGCGGTGGAGCGAGTGCTCCCACGTGAAGCCGATGCCGCCGTGCACCTGGATCGAGCGCTCGCACGCGCGCACTGCGGTCTCGGTCGCGAACGCCTTCGCGGCCGCCGCGGCAACCGGAGCTTGGTCGTCCTCCTCCGCGACCGACCACGCCGCCCAGTACGCGAGCGAGCGCGCAAGCTCGACGTCGGCGTACGTGTCGGCGAGCGCGTGCGAGACCGCCTGGTACACCCCGATCGGCCTTCCGAACTGCTCACGCGTCGTCGCGTGCGCGATCCCGAGCTCGAGCGCGCGCTGTGCGATTCCGACCGCCTCGCACGCCATGGCCGTGTGCGCACGGGGAACGTCGCGCGCTCCGGGTAGAGGCGTCCCGTTCGACCGCTCGAGCCGGCCGAGCGGCCGCGATGGGTCGACCGTCGGCAGCTCCTCGCCGCGCGCGGGCTGCGCGTTGCCGTCCGCATCGACGACCATGTCGACCGACCCGAGCCACGGGACGAGACCGCGGTCCTCCGATGACCACTTCGTCTTGCCTGCGGCGACCGCTTCGCGGTCCTCCGGCCCGAGCCACGGGAGCGCAAAGGCGACGGTCACGAGGAACGGCCCGGGGTAGAGCGCGTAGCCGGTCTCTTCGAAGAGGATCGCCTCCTCGACGAAGGAGAGCTCGGCGCCACCGAGCCACCCGAGCTCGGCGAGCTCCTGCCAGCGGACGTCTTCGTGCTCCCAGTCGCGATCGAGCGGGTAGTGCGCCGCGAGCCAGCCGCGCACCTCGCGCTGCAGCTGCCGCTGCTCGTCAGTGAACGAGAAGTCCATCAGCGGCTCCGGGGAAGGCCGAGGACGCGCTCGGCGACGATGTTCCGCAGCACCTCGGAGGTGCCAGCCTCGATGGTGTTGCCGCGGCTGCGCAACTGCTGGTAATGCCACCAGCCGTCGTCGAGGATCCCTTCCGCGCCGAGCAGCTCGCGGCCGAGCTTCGTCAGGCGCTGGTTCTGCTCCGACCAGCGCAGCTTGATGGCGGATCCTTCCGGGCCGGGGACGCCGGTGCGCTGCAGTGTGCTCAGCGCGCGGTAGTTCGTGTAGCGGAGCGCCTGCAGCTCGATCCACTCGGCGGCGACGCGTTCCCGCATCCCGCCGTTTCCGTTCGCATGCTCGCGCGCGCTCGCGACAAGCCGCCCGACGGAGACGTCGAGCGCTGCGGTGAGCGCGAAGCCCAGCGTTCCGCGCTCGTGCAGCAGCGTCGTCATCGCGACCTGCCAGCCCTCGCCCTCTTCGCCGAGCCGATTCGAAACAGGGACCTCGACGTCGGTGAAGAAGATCTCGTTGAACTCCGCCTCGCCCGTGATCTGCCGCAGCGGTCGAACTTCGACTCCGGGTGAGTGCATGTCGACGATCAGATACGTAAGGCCCTTGTACCGCGGCGCCTCAGGGTCGCTCAGCGTGACGAGGATGCAGAAGTCGGCGATGTGCGCGAACGACGACCACACCTTCTGGCCGTTCACGACGTAGACATCCCCCTTGCGCTCGGCGCGCGTGCGCGCGGCGGCGAGGTCGGAGCCCGCATCCGGCTCCGAGAATCCCTGGCACCAGATCTCCTCGGCGGAGAGGATCTTCTCTAGGTGCGCCTCCTTCTGTGCGTCGGTGCCGTGCGCGATGATCGTCGGCCCCGCCATCCCGAGCCCGATGACGCCGACGTGGCCCGGCGCTTGGGCGAGGGCCATCTCCTCGTAGAAGATCGCCTGGTAGCTGTACGGCGCACCCTCGCCGCCATACTCCTTCGGCCAGGTCAGCCCCGCGTAGCCTCCCTCGTAGAGCTTGCGGCTCCACTCGCGGCCGAAGTCGTCGCCGAAGCGCTGCTCGCCGCCCCGCCAGCCGCGGCGCTCTTCAGGCAGGTTCGCCTCGAGCCAGGCGCGCAGCTCGGCGCGGAACTCGGCCTCGTCGTGCGTGTCGCGGAGGTCCACGGCTGCGAGCCTATCCCGGGACCGGAGCGGGTACCAACTCCGGCGCCTTGACGATGTCGCGGCGTCGCGCCGGCAGGAGCGTGACGACCGCGACGGTGATCGCGACGCCGAGCCACTGCGTCCACCGCAGCGTGTCGTTGAAGACGTAGATGCCGACGAGCGTCGCGGTGACCGGGAACGCGAGCTCGCCGAGCGCGGCGAGCATCGCCGGCGTGCGCTGCAGCCCGTAGTAGTAGAGGCCGAGTGCGAGCAGGCCGGTGACGATCGCGAGGAGCGCGATGAAGCCGCTGTCGTGCGCGTTCGACCACGCCGAAGTGCCGACGATCGGCAGCGCACACGCGCTCGCGACCAAGCCGAACGCGAAGCGCACTGTCGTCACGTTCTGGAACGCGAGCTTGCGGCCGAGGTAACGCCCGAACACGGTGCCGAGGCCCCACATCGCGGCCGCGCCGAGCGTCTCCGCGATCGGCGTCAGCCCGTGCGCGTGCGGGGCGAGCGGATGCTTGAGCGCGAGGAGCCAGATGCCCGCGAGCGCGGGGAGGAGGAACCACGCGAAGCGCGGCCGCGGCTGCTCGCCGAGCACGAGCCACGCACCGGCGACGGCGACGAGCGGCTGGGCCTTCTGCAGGACGACGACGGTGATGAAGTCACCGTGGAAGATCGCCTCGGTGAAGAGAATGGTCGCGATCGCCGACGCGCCCGCGCCGATCGCGATGCCCGCCAGCACGTAGCGCGGGCCGGCGCGCCAGAGCGCGACGAGTGCGGGCACGATGAGCGGTAGCGTCAGCGCGACAAGCACGACGTGCTCGCCGAAGACGATCGTCGTCGGCGTCGTCGAGTGCGCGAGCGGCTTCCTGATCAGCCCGTCGAGGCCCCACATGGTGGCCGCGATGCTGACGAGGACGACGCCGGGGACCTTGGCGAGCCGTTGACTCACGGTTCAAAGCGTAGAAGATCGTCCACCGTCTCCCGCTTCCGGATGACCCGGACCTCGCCGTGCTGCACGAAAACGGCGGCCGGGCGGGGCACGCCGTTGTAGGTCGAGCTCATCGCGAGCGTGTACGCGCCGGTGGCCGGAACGGCCAGGAGATCGCCGCGGCGGGGGCGAGGCAGCTCGATCGCGTCGATGAGCACGTCGCCCGATTCGCAATGCTTGCCCGCGACGCGGAACGTGCCCGCCGCCGGCTCATCGGCCCGGTTCGCGAGCAGCGCCTCGAAGCGCGCGCCGTAGAGCTGCGGCCGCGGGTTGTCGGACATGCCGCCGTCGATAGCGACGTACGAGACGCCGCCCGACTCCTTCACGACGCCGACGCGGTAGAGCGTCACGCCGGCGCGGCCGACGAGCGAGCGGCCGGGCTCGAGCACGATCTGCACGCCGCGTGGAAGAAGCTTCAACATCGGAGCGACGAAGTCAGCGACCGCAGGAATTTGTTCCTCGCGCGTGTAACGGATGCCGAGGCCGCCGCCGACGTCGATGATCCGCGGCGCCCACTCGAGCTCAGCCCAGGCGCGCTCGCAGAACGCTAGGAGGCGCTCGACCGCGAGCACGCTCTCGTCCACCTGCGCGAGCTGCGAGCCGAGGTGGAAATGGACGCCGACGACCTCGAGCCGCAGGTTGCGCGCCTCGCGGATGGCGGAGAGCGCGGCGTCCGGCGCGAGCCCGAACTTCGACGCCGCGTGCGCGGTCTGAATCGACTGGTGCGTGACCGCCTCGACGCCCGGTGTCAAGCGGACCATGACCCGCTTCACTCCAGCGGCGGCTGCACGTGCCGGCTCATCCGGTGCGTCGACGACGACGGTCGCGCCCGCCTCGGCGGCCGCACGCAGCTCCTCGTCGGCCTTGTTGTTGCCGTGGAAGAGCGTCCGCTCGCTGGGAATGCCGGCTGCGCGCGCGTACGCGAGCTCGCCGAGCGTCGAGACGTCGGCGCCGATTCCCTCCGCATTCAGCAGCCGCAGGAGCGCGACGTTCGGGAACGCCTTCGTCCCGTAGACGATCGTCGCGTCGGGTGCCGCCTCGCGGTACGCGCGCGCTTGCGCACGGATCGTCTCCTCGCAGTAGACGACGAGCGGCGTCCCGAACTGCTGCGCCAGTCGCGAAACGGGCACGCCGCCGAGGGAGAGCTCACCCTCCTCGACGCGAGCGGTTACCGGGAAGACGTCCAGCATGGGGGATATCCTGCCGACACGCGCAAGACGGCCCTTGTCTTGGCGGGCATTGCACTCCTCGCAGGCTGGACGTGGCGGGCTCCGCGTGCCGCGATTCGGGTGCCGATCCTCATGTACCACCTCGTCGGCCCGCATCAGCCGAGCGACCACGGCTACACGCTCGCGCTCACGGTGTCGACTGCGCAGTTCCGCGCGGAGATGGACTGGCTCCACCGCGACGGCTTCCACGCGATCAGCCTGCAGACGTTGTACGACGCGCTCGAGCACGGCGCGCCGCTGCCGTCCAAGCCCGTCGCGATCACGTTCGACGACGGCTATCGCGACGTGCTCTGGAACGCCGCGCCGATCCTCTATCAGCTGCACATGCCGGCAACGGCGTTCGTCATCACCGGGCGGATCTCCGGGCGGGACTCAAGCTTCCTCACCTGGCCGGAGCTCCGGCTCCTCGAGCGCCGCGGATTCACGATCGGGTCGCACACGGTCCATCACCTCGAGCTCACACTGCTCAGTCGTGAGGAGGCGATGTACGAGCTCATCGCGTCGCGCCAGGCCCTTCAGCACCACCTTCACCGCAAGGTGTGGTGGTTCGCGTACCCGGCCGGCCGCTTCGACGCGACGGCAGTCGCCCTCGTCGCGCGCGCCGGTTATCGACTTGCGCTCACGACGCGGCCTGGTGCCGTGCAGCGCGTGCCCCTCCTGCTCCACCGCTTTGAGGTCCTCGACACGACCGGAGTTCGCGGCCTCGCAGCATTGGTAGGATCTCGCTAGATGGAGAAGGAGCTCCTTAGCTAGGACAGGGAGGCACACGCGGCGCCCGCCGCGCCAGCTCCCCACGGCCTCTCCTCGGAGAGGCTTTTTTATTTTCGCCGGTACCAGGTACCGGTCTTTCGCGCAACGGAACCAAGGGCCGAAAGTCTGGTACCTGGTACCGGTCAACAATCAAATGGACAAGTACGAACCCACACAGATAGAGCCGAAATGGCAGCGCGTCTGGGCGGACGCGCGGGCGTTCAACGTCCCGAATCCGGAGCCGGGCGCGGTCGACGAGAAGCGCTGGTACCAGCTCGAGATGCTGCCGTACCCCTCGGCGAAGAGCCTGCACATGGGGCACGTCTTCAACTACACGATGGGCGACGTGGTCACCCATTACCACCGGCGCAACGGCGCGCGCGTCCTGCGGCCGATGGGGTGGGACGCATTTGGGCTGCCCGCGGAGAACGCGGCGATTCGCGAGGGCGGCCACCCGCGCGACATCACCGAGGAGAGCATCGTGCTCATCCGCGAGCAGATGCAGCGACTCGGTTGGGCGATCGACTGGGACCGCGAAGTCTCTTCGCACGAGCCGACGTTCTACAAGTGGACGCAGTGGCTGTTCCTGCGCTTCTTCGAACGCGGCCTCGCGTACCGCCGTGCGGCGCCGGTCAACTGGTGCCCGAATGACCAGACGGTGATCGCGAACGAGTACGTCGTCGACGGGCATTGCGAGCGCTGCGGCGCGCTCATCGAGCTCCGCAACATGACGCAGTGGTTCTTCAAGACGACCGCGTACGCGGACGAGCTGCGCGAGTACGAGCTGCCTCCCGGCGGCGAGTGGCCGGAGCGCACGAAGACGATCCAGCGCAACTGGATCGGCCGCAGCGAGGGAGCGGAGATCCTGTTTCGCGTCGAGGAGCTCGACATCGATCTGCCGGTCTTCACGACGCGGCCGGACACGTTGTTCGGGGCGACGTTCTTCGTCGTCGCGCCTGAGCACGACTTCGTCGAGGCGTATGCGAGCGAGGAGGCGAAGGAGTACGCGAAGCACGCCGGCGCGCGGCGTGCCGAGGATCGCGCGGCTGAGACCGTGAAGACGGGCGTGTTCACCGGCCACCACGCAACGAATCCGGTGAACGGCGAACGCTTGCCGATCTGGGTCGCCGACTACGTGCTGATGGACTACGGCACGGGCGCGATCATGGCTGTCCCCGCGCACGACGAGCGCGACAACGAGTTCGCGCAGACGTTCGACCTTTCCGTACGCACGGTGATCGACGACGACGGACGCCTCGTCAACTCCGCGCAGTTCGACGGCGAGGAGGCCGAGGTCGCGAAGGCATCGATCGTCGCGTGGCTGCGCAATGAGGGACGCGGCGCCCCCGCAATCTCGTATCGCCTGCGCGACTGGAGCTTTTCGCGGCAGCGCTACTGGGGCGCCCCGATTCCGATCATCTATTGCGACGACTGCGGCGTCGTTCCCGTTCCGGACGAAGACCTACCGGTGCTGCTCCCCGATGTGGACGACTATCTCCCGAAGGGGAAGGCCCCGCTCGCGTCCAACGAGGAGTGGCTGCACGTCGACTGCCCCAAGTGCGGAGGGCCGGCGACGCGCGAGGCCGACACGATGGACACGTTCGTCGACTCGTCGTGGTACTTCATCCGCTACGTCGATCCGACGAACGACGAGGCGCCGTTCGGCCGCGAGGTCGTCGACTACTGGATGCCTGTGTCCCAGTACATCGGCGGCATCGACCATTCGACCGGCCACCTTCTGTACTCACGCTTCTTCGTGAAAGCGCTCAACGACATGGGGATGCTCGGATTCCGCGAGCCTTTCGCTCGTCTGTACCACCAGGGCTGGATCACCATGGGCGGGACGAAAATGTCGAAGACGAGGGGCAACCTTGTCGGTCCGGACGATCTCGTTGACGAGTACGGCGCGGACGCAGTGCGCACGTACATCCTCTTCATGGGGCCCGGCGACAAAGACAAGGAGTGGTCCGACGCCGGGATCGAGGGGATCGTCCGCTTCCTGCGCCGCCTGTGGCGGATCGTCGGCGAGGTGGCCGAGCGCGCGCCCGAAGGCAGGGCGGCGGGGCCGCTGACGCGCACCACGCACGCGACGATCGCGCGCGTCAGTGACGACATCGGCCGCCGCTTTCAGTTCCACACGCCGGTCTCGGCGCTGATGGAGCTGTTGCACGCGCTCGCCGAGGACACGAGTGCGCCGGATGCGCGCTTCGCGGCGGAGACGATCGTCTCGCTCATCCAGCCGTACGCGCCGCACATCGCCGAGGAGCTGTGGCAGCGGCTCGGCCACGAGCGTTTGTGGGAGCAGCCCTGGCCCGTCGCCGACGAGTCCCTGCTCGAGCGCTCGACGTTCGAGCTCGTCGTGCAGGTGAACGGGAAGGTGCGCGACCGCTTCATCGTCGAAACGGGGCTGTCGGACGATGAGCTCGTCGAACGCGCGAAGGCCTCCGAGCGCGTTCAGGCGCACATCGACGGCGCGCAGATCCGGAAGACGGTCGTCGTTCCGGACAAGCTCGTCAACATCGTCGTCGGCTAGACGGCACAGACCCGACACACATCGCCCGCGACGATTGCGGGATGCGGAGACTGCTCGCCGGGGTCGCGGTCGCGGTGATCGCCGTCGTGCTCGGAGTTCGGCACTTCGCTGGCGGGACGCCGGCGTCGTCGTTCGCTCCCATCCGAGCGACGGCGCCTGCTCACGCTGTGGCGCGGCGCATCGTCGTCGATGTTGCAGGCGCGGTCCGGCATCCCGGCCTTTACCGGCTCGCGCCAGGAACGCGAATCGCGGATGCGGTCGCGATCGCCGGCGGCGCGACGCGTAAAGCTGACCTGATCTCCGTGAATCTCGCGGCTCCGCTCGCAGACGGCGAGCAGGTCGTCGTCGGCGGTGCGAGCGCGTCGACTCCAACGCTCGTCGACCTGAACAGCGCGACCGCCGAGCAGCTCGACGCGCTCCCCGGCATCGGGCCGCAGACGGCGGAGAAGATCGTCGCGTTCCGACAAGCCCACGGTCCGTTCCGCTCACTCGAGGAGCTCGACGCCGTACCCGGGATCGGACCGTCGCGCATCGCTCAGCTCAAGGGTCTCGTCGCGCCGCCCTGATCCGCCGGCCGCACGCGCTCGCCGGCGCGCTCTGTCTCGGGCTCGCGGTTGCGAACGTCGCGCACTTCACGCCGCTGCCTGCCGTGGCCGCGCTCGCCTGTGCGCGCACGCCGTGCGCGCTCGCGGTTGCCGGTTGGTGGTGGGGGAGCGAACGGCTGCACGCGCTCGGTCGCAGTGTCCTGCGCCCGCGTGTGGGTACGGCGATCCGAACGGTTGTCGATGTCGAGGAGACGCCTCGGCAGGGTCGGTTCGACACGCGCGTCCGCGCGCTCGTACGCAGCGCACATGAAGAGGTGCAACTGCAGCTCGCGCCTGGACGCGTCCCGCTGCAGGGCGCCCGGCTGTCCGTCCTCGGCGTGTTGCACCCGGGAGGCACTCGCCTTCGCCGACAGGGGATCCATGTCGTCCTGCGGGCGGATACATGGCGCATCGTCGGCCGGCGAAAGAGCATCGGTGACACGCTCCATCGCTGGCTCGAACGCGATGCCGCGCCCGGGCTGACGGGCGAGCGGCGCGCCGTGCTCGAGGCGATCGTCCTCGGGCAGACGCAGGGGATCGACGACTCGCTGCTCGGCCGGTTCCGCGCGTCGGGTCTCTATCACGTGCTCGCCGTCGACGGATTGAAGGTCGCCGCAGTCGCCGGTGGCTCGGCGTGGCTGGTTCTCTGGCTCGGCTTCGGCCGGATCGCCGCAGAGCTCGTTGCGCTGGTCGCACTTGCCGGCTATGTCCTCGCGGTGGGGGAGCGTCCGTCGGTCATCCGCGCCGCGGTCGCCGGCGCGCTCGGCTCGCTGGCGTGGATCACGGCGCGCGAGCGCGATCGCTGGCATGCGCTGCTCGTCGGCGCAGTCGTCCTGCTCGGGTGGAATCCGGCGTTCGTCTTCGACGTCGGCTTTCAGCTCTCGTTCGCTGCGGTCGCGTCGATCTTCGTCGTCTCACCGCGCGTCGTGCGTGCGCTCGAGGGCTATCCGGTGCCTCGGTGGCTCGCTCAGTTGATCGGCGTCTCGACTGCGTGCGGCCTGGCGACGGCGCCGATCACGTGGGTGCAGTTCAAGCAGGTCTCGCTCGTCACCGTGCCGGCGAACGTCGCGGGCGTTCCCGTCGTCGCTCAGATGTTGACGCTCGCACTCCTCACCGCGTTCGTTGCGCCGATCGCGCCCGGCATCGCGTCGTTGCTCGCTTGGCTCAACGGCTGTGGCGCGGCTTTCGTCGCCGCATGCGCGCGGTTCTTCGGCGGCCTACCGGGCGCACAAGCGCGCTCGCCTGCTGCTGTCGCCGCCGCAGTTGCCGTTGTCGCGGGCGCCTATGCTTGGAGCCGTGGCCACCGAGCTCAAGCCGGTGTATCTCCTCACCGGCACCGATCGTCCGAAGATCGCGCGGGCGTTGCGGAGGCTGCGCGACCGGATCGGAGCTGACGCAACCGAGCACCTGAGTGCGGCGACGTCGTCAGGCGAGGATGCGATCGCCGCGTGCAACGCGATGGGGCTCTTCGGCGGAGGCGACGGGCGGCTCGTCATCGTCGAGGAGGTCGAGCGCTGGAAGGTCGCGGATGTGAAAGACGTCGTCGCGTTTCTCTCCGCGCCGGCGCCGTCGACCGTGCTCGCGCTCGTCGCGGAAGAGATGAAGGCGGACGGCGTGCTCGGCAAGGCCGTCGCGAAGGCGGGCCAGATCCTCGCGTACGACGTGCCGAAGCGGCGGCTGCCGGAGTGGGTCGCTGAGCAGCTTGACCGCATGGGTGCGAAGGCCGACCGCGACGCGTGCCGCGCGCTCGTCGATCTCGTCGGCGACGACGCGGACGAGCTGCAGACCGAGATCGACAAGCTCGTCACATGGGCGGCGGGTGACACGATCACGTTGCGCGACGTCGAACTGCTCACCGCCGGCCGCGTGGAGACTTCGATCTTCTCGCTCACCGACGCATGGGGTAGTCGCGACGTCGCCGCGGTGCTCAGCGCGACGGAATCGCTGCTCGAGCGGTCGCACCGGCCGCGCTCCGGCGAGCTCATGCGTGTCATTGCGTCGCTCGTCAATCACGTGGGCCGCGTGCGCAAGTGCCAGCGGCTTGCAGAGCAGGGCGTGCGCCCACGCGACGCTGCAGCGCAGCTGAAGATGCACCCCTACGTTGCCGAGAAGGCGTTCGCGCAGGCGGCCAACTTCTCCGCCGAGGAGCTCGGTGCGGCAATCGTGCGGCTCGCCGAGCTCGACGCAGCATCGAAGGGCGGCTCGCGCCTGCCCGCCGACCTCGAGCTCGAGCGCGCGCTCATCGAAATAACGCGCGCTGCCTGAGACAGACTGATTCGTCAGTCAAATCGCGGTCGATCGTGCGGGTGTGGCGCGACGAATACCTGGGTATAGAGCGGCGGCTCTTCTCGCTCTCTCGCCCAGGAGGATCACATGAAGGCATCGGTCTCACGCGGCGCGCTTGTCGCCGCTTTCGCGGTGGCGCTGGCCGCGCTACTGCTCGGCGGCGCGGCCACGGCGTCGACGCCGTCGGCGGGTGCGATCGGGCCGGCGAGCGGCTCGAGCACGCCGTGGGACTTCGCGCCGGTCGGGCCCGGCGTGTCGTCGGGTGGAACGATTGAAACCGTGGCGTGTGCGCCGGTGTACTGCGACAGCTACCAGCTCACGGTCGCGCTGCCTGCGCCGGACCAGCAGTTCTACTTGACGCACAAAGCGATCCTCCACATCGACTACACGTGGACGAGCAGCGGTCCGGACGACATGGATGTGTTCGCGTTCGCGCCCGACGGAACCGAGAGCGGTCCCGGCTCGCCTGACGACATCAGCACGGGCGCCGGCGTCGAGCGGCTGGACATCGCCAACCCGGCGTCGGGCGTCTGGACGATCGAGTCGTTCGTCGGCGTCAGCGACGAGCCCACTGTGGCTCACGCCGTCGCGACGCTCACGTACCAGACGATTCCCGCGCCGCCGAGCCCGACGCTGAGCGGGTCGGCGCCACGCTTCGCGGATGCGTCGCCGCCGAGCGGCTACCAGAGCACAGACGTCCTCCAGCGCCAGAACGCCGGCGAGCCTTCGCTCGGCACGGACTGGAAGACCGGCAACGCGATGTACATGGCAGGCACACAGATCTCGCGCATCTCCTTCGATTCCGCGGGCAAGGCCACGTGGAAGGACGTGACGCCGCCGCAACAGGGCGTCGTCAACGAGGACGCGATTCTCTTCACCGACCCGCAGATCGGGCGCACGTTCACCGAGGGTCTCCTCGTCGCCGGCTCGAACGGCGGCACGACGCCTGACGACGGGGCGACCTGGTCGCCGATGACGTTCCCCGTGCCGCACGGCCCGGACCACGAGAGCGTCGGCGCCGGCCCGTACCACGCGCCGGCTCCTGCGACCGGGGGCTCCAACGGCTACCCGAACGCCGTCTACTACTGCTCGCAGGACATCCTCCAAGCGGCTGGAGCGTTCTGCGGTCGCAGCGACACGGCAGGCCTGACCTTCAACCCGAGCACCGTAGTCTTCGGCGTCACGTCGCCGTGCGGCGCGATCCACGGTCACATCAAGGTGAGCCCTGACGGCACGGTCTATGTGCCGCAGAACCACTGTGCGCGTGCGGACGGCGTCGAGGGCCAGGGGATGGCGGTCAGCGCCGACAACGGCCAGAGTTGGACGTACTCGGTCGTGCCCGACAGCACGGCGAAGGGAAGCAACTCGGGCACCGACCCGTCGATCGGGATCGGCGCCGGCAACTCCGTGTACTTCGGCTACGAGGCCGGCGACGGCCACCCGCGCATCGCCGTGAGCCACGATCATGGCGCGACGTGGTCGCCTTCGGTCGACGTCGGCACCTCGTACGGCATCCAGAACACGAAGTTCCCGGAGGTCGTCGCGGGCGACGACAACCGTGCCGCCTTCGCGTTTCTCGGCACGACGAGTGCCGGGAACGATCAGGCTGCGGCGTTCCCAGGTGTCTGGTACCTGTTCGTCGCGTACACGTATGACGGCGGCCAGACGTGGACGACCGTGAATGCGACCCCCGGCGATCCGGTGCAGCGCGGCTGCATCTGGAACGGCGGCGGATCGAATGCGTGTCGCAACCTGCTCGACTTCAACGACGCGTCGGTTGACAAGCAGGGTCGCGTCCTCGTCGCATATACGGACGGCTGCGCGAACTTCAACTTCACGTACAAGTCGCTCACCGGCGCCGTTCACGGTCCGTCTCAGTGCGACAGCGATCCGAACGCCTACAAGAACACGGACAAGGCGAACTTCGACGCGCTCGTCCGCCAGAGCTGTGGTGAGGGCCTGTTCAAGGCGAACGATCCGGGATTCACGGCTGGCTGTCCAGCACCGCGCGTCGTCTACGTGCACCCCTTCGACGGCGCGACCGGTGTCCCCGTCTACACGACGGTGACGGCCACGTACGACGAGCCCCTCAAGTCGTCGACGCTGACGCTGGCCGACAACACCGGCCGGGCGGTGAAGGGAACGACGACCTGCAACTCGCCGTGCACGACGGTGACCTTTGTGCCGTCGGCGCCCCTCAGGAAGGGCGTGACCTATACGGCGCAAACGACCGGCACGAACTCGAGCGGGTCGGGCTCGGCCACCTGGAAGTTCACGACGAGGACGTAGGAACCGGCAAGAGCGGCGCGGGCGTCTTCGGCTAGTCGCCGGAGGCGATCCGCGCCGCCTGCGCCTTGCGGCGGGCGGCGGTGTTCTTGTGCAGCATCCCGCGGGTCGCGGCCTTGTCGAGCCAGCTCGTCAGCGCGCGATGCGCCTCGGAGACTGCGTCCTTGTCGCCCTTGTCGGCGGCTTCGCGGAGGCTGCGCATGAGCGTCTTCGCGGTCGAGCGCCAGTGCAGGTTCTCGACCCGCTGGCGGGCCGATTGGCGCACGCGCTTCTTCTGTTGCTTGATGTTCGGCATACGAGCGCGCGGATGGTAGCAGCCCCCCTCCTTATGCTCAGGACGTGAGCGACGTAGAGCGGGAGCGCGAGCTGCGGCGTCTCGAGCGCGATCGCCGCAGGCGTGAACAGGGACGGCCGGCGTACTTCGAAGAGGCGCCGGCGGCGGTCGAGAGCTTCCCGGTCGTCACCGATCTCGCCGAACAGACGATGACGGTCATCCGCCCTGGGGAGTTGCAGCCGCCCGAGGAGCTGGAAGCGCGGGCACGGCTCGGCGTCAACGCCGCGATCTTCGCGGTCGCGACCGGCGCTTCCCGCGTGCTCGGTCTCGTGCGCGAGGTCATCTCCGCCTATTACTTCGGCGCCGCCGGGAAGATCAACGCCTTCACCGTCGCCTTCCAGCTGCCGAATCTCATGCGCGCGCTCGTCGCGGATGCGGCGCTATCCGCGGCATTCGTACCCGTCTTCAGCGATCTGCTCGAGAAGGGAGAGCGCAAGCGCGCGTGGCGTGTCGCGTCGAGCCTCTTCTGGCTCATGTTGCTCGGCCTAACCGCACTCGCGGCGATCTTCATGCTCATTGCGCCGTGGGTGATCGACATCTTCGGCAATCCGGGTCACGACAAGGCGCTCGCAGTCGGGTTGTCGCGCGTGCTCTTCCCGGTCGTGACGCTCCTCGGCGTGTCGGGAATCGTCGTCGGGATCCTCAATAGTTACGACCACTTCACCGTTCCCGCGATCTCACCGGTGTTCTGGAACATCGCGATCATCGCCGGCCTCGTCATCGGCGTCCCGCAGGCGCACACGATGAACACGAAGCTCTACGTGTACGCGTTCTCGATCCTGATCGCGACGTTCATTCAGGTGCTTCTCCCGATGCCCTGGCTGCGCGGGCGCGACGGAAAGCTGCAGATGGTGCTCGACTGGCGCGACCCCGCGGTTAAGCGCGTCTTCGTGCTGATGGTTCCGGTGACGCTCGGCCTCGGCCTCATCAACGTGAACGCCGTCATCGACACGTTCTTCGCGTCGCGGCTCATCAATGCCGACCTCGCGCCGACGGCGATCCAGAAGGCGTTCCTCATCTACATGTTGCCGCAGGGGATGTTCTCCGTCGCGATCGCGACGGTCCTGTTCCCGTCGCTGTCGCGCTTCGCATCGCGCGGCGACATGATCGGCTTCAGGCGCACGGTCAGCACCGGTCTGCGGCAGATCGCGTTCCTGCTCATTCCGGCGGCGGTCGTGAGCGCCGTGCTCGCGGAGCCGATCGTCCGCCTCCTCTTCCAGCGCGGCCACTTCCACGCGCCGCAGACGCCGGTCGTCGCGGGCGCGCTCGCTGCATTCAGCGCCGGGCTCGTGTTCAACGGCGCGATGCTCATGCTGAACCGCGCGTTCTTCAGCATGCAGTCGAACTGGGTGCCGACGGCAGTCGCGCTCGGGAACCTCTTCCTCAACGCGCTCCTCGATCTCGCGTTCTACCGCTTCGGCACCTGGGGGATCCCGCTCGCGACGGCGGTGTGCAATGCGGCCGGTACGTTCGCGCTGCTCGTCGTCCTGCGGCGGCGGCTCGGCCGGATGGACGGCGGCGCGATCGCGCGAACGTCGTCGCGCGTCGTCGTCGCGTCCGCGGTCGTCGCCGCGGTGAGCTGGACGATCTGGCGGACGCTCGACTCCGCCGTCGGCCGCTCGTTCGGCGGGCAGGTCGTCTCGCTCGGGCTCGCGCTCGCCTCTGCGATCGCCGCGTACGTGATCAGCTGCCGACTGCTCGGAGTGAAGGAGATCGACACGGTTCTCGCGCTGCGTACGCGGCTCCGGCGCGCGTGATCGAGTTTCGGCCGATAACAGAAGCCGACATCTCCCAGATCCAGGAGTGGCTCGACCGCGAGCACGTCGCGCGTTGGTGGCGGAACGAGGACGCGGCGACGTACCTCGCGCAGCCGCACGAGCACTTCCTGATCGTGCTCGACGGCCGGCCCGTCGGGATGATCCAGACGTATCTCGTCGACGACTACCCGGACTGGAAGGCGATCGTCGGCGACGAACCGAGGCTGGCCGGGGTCGACCTCTTCATCGGGGAAGAGAAGCTGACCGGCCAGGGTCTCGGGCCGCGCGTGCTCGCGCAGTTCGCCGACGAGATGGCGTTCGCGAACGCGGCGACGTCGGCGGTCGTCGCGACGGTCGAGGAAGGGAACAGCCGCTCGTGGCGCGTGTTCGAGAAAGCCGGCTTCCGGCACGTGCGCGACGTCGAGGAGGAAGGCCTCCCGCACCGGTTGATGCGCTTGGAGCGGCCGCTACGCTCGGATCGTGGACCAGTCCAAGATCCGTAACTTCTCGATCATCGCGCACATCGACCACGGCAAGTCGACGCTCGCGGACCGCATTCTCGAGCTGACCGACGCGGTCTCTGCGCGCGAGATGCGCGCGCAGGTGCTCGACACGATGGATCTCGAGCGTGAGCGCGGGATAACGATCAAGGCGCAGGCGGTGCGCGTCTCGTGGAAGGGCCACGAGCTCAACCTCATCGACACGCCTGGTCACGTCGACTTCACGTACGAGGTCTCGCGCTCCCTGCAGGCGTGCGAGGGCGCGCTGCTCGTCGTCGACGCGGCGCAGGGAATCGAGGCGCAGACGCTCGCGAACGCATACCTCGCGATCGAGAACGGGCTCGAGATCGTCCCCGTCGTGAACAAGATCGACCTGCCACAAGCGAATCCGGAAGGATCTGCCGCAGAGGTCGCGGACCTGCTCGGTGACGACCCCGCGCACGTCCTGCGCATCTCCGCGAAGACGGGGCAGAACGTCGCCGACGTGCTCGATGCGATCGTCGAACGCGTGCCGCCACCGGCCGGGGCCTCGGACGCGCCGCCGCGCGCGCTCGTGTTCGACTCGTCATACGACCAGTACCGCGGGGTCGTTGCGTTCGTGCGGATGGTCGACGGCTCCTTCTCGCGGCGCGAGCCGCTGCAGGCGATGGCGACCGATACACGCTTCGACGCGGAGGAGCTCGGCTTCTTCTCGCCGACGATGACGCCGGTTCCCGCGCTGTCCGCGGGCGAAGTCGGCTATGTCATCACGGGCCTCAAGGACGTCTCGAGCTTGCGCGTCGGCGACACGCTCACCTCGGTGGCGCGAGCGGCACACGAGCCGCTGCCGGGGTACAAGGACGTGAAGCCGATGGTGTTCGCCGGGCTCTTCCCGACGGACTCCGACACGTATCCGGAACTGCGCGATGCGCTCGAACGGCTGAAGCTCAACGACGCGGCGCTCTTCTACGAGCCCGAGACGTCGCAGGCGCTCGGCTTCGGCTTTCGCTGCGGCTTCCTCGGCCTGCTGCACATGGAGATCGTGCGCGAGCGGCTCGAGCGCGAGTTCGACCTCGACCTGCTCGTCACAGCGCCGACCGTCGCATATCGCGTGCTCGAGAAGAACACGACCGAGTGGCGCGAGGTGCACAACCCGGCCGAGTTCCCCCGCGAGGTGGAGGAGGTCGAGGAGCCGTACGTCGACGCGTCGATCATCGTCCCGAAGGAGTTCGTCGGCACCGTGATGGAGCTGAACAACGATCGCCGCGGCGCGTTCGGGAAGCTCGAGTACCTCTCGCCTGAGCGCGTGCACCTCACGTACGAGCTGCCGCTGGCGGAGATCGTGCTCGACTACTACGACCAGTTGAAGTCGCGCACGCGCGGCTACGCGTCGTTCGACTACGACCTCGCCGGCTTCAAGCCGGGCAGCCTTGTGCGCGTCGACGTGCTCGTCGGCGGAGAGGCGGTCGACGCGCTCTCGCTCATCATCCACCGCGACTTCGCGTACGAGCGCGGCCGGCTCCTCGTCGAGAAGCTGCGCGAGGAGATCCCGCGGCAGATGATCGACGTCGCGATCCAGGCGGCGATCGGGGCGCGCGTGATCGCGCGCGAGACGGTGAAGGCTCGGCGTAAGGACGTGCTCGCGAAGTGTTACGGCGGCGACATCACGCGGAAGCGCAAGCTGCTCGAGAAGCAGAAGGCCGGCAAGAAGCGCATGAAGCAGGTCGGCGCGGTCGAGGTGCCGCAGGAGGCGTTCCTTGCCGTGCTCAACATCGGGCAAGGGAACAAGCAGCCATGACGCTCGAGATGCGCGAGAGCTGCGAACGGTGCGGCGCTGTCTTGGCGGCGGACGGCGAGGCGGTCATCTGCTCGTTCGAGTGCACGTTCTGCGCCGACTGCGGCGCCGCGATGGATCACGTCTGCCCGAACTGCGGCGGCGAGCTCGTCGCGCGGCCGAAGCGGAGGGCGACGTGATCGGTGTCAGACACCTCTACGTACATCTGCCGTTCTGTGCGCACCGCTGCGGCTACTGCGACTTCGTCACGGTCGTCGGGCGCGAGGGTCAGCACCGCGCCTACGTCGACGCGCTCCTCCGGGAGCTCGACGAAGAGCGCGGGCGTCTCGCCGAGGCGGTCGAGACGATCTTCCTCGGCGGCGGCACGCCGACGTTCACCGCGCTGCCGGAGCTCGTGCGCCTGCTCGAGGGTCTGCCTGTGGCGGAAGAAGTGACGGTCGAGGCGAACCCGGAGACGGTGACCCCCGAGCTTGCGAATGCGTTGCGCGCTGCCGGCGTCACGCGTGTCTCGCTTGGCGCGCAGACGTTCCGGCCGGAGCTCCTGCGCGTGCTCGAACGTGGCGCCGGCCCCGAGGACGTTCGCACTGCGTTCGCGCACCTGCGCGACGCCGAATTCGACAACCTCTCGCTTGACCTCATCTACGGCATTCCCGGCCAGACCGTCGCCGACCTCGAAGCCGATCTTGCCGACGCGCTCGCGCTCGAGCCGCAGCATCTCTCCTGCCACGAGCTCGAGGCGAAGCCGGGCACGCGCTTCACGCACGCGTGGGGAGAGGAGCTCGCGCGGCAGGCGGAGGCGATGGAGGACTACTTCGAGCGAGTCGTCGCGACGCTGACCGAAGCGGGCTACCGCTGGTACGAGACGGCGAACTTCTGCCGCGACGACAACCGCTCGCTTCACAACCTCGGCTACTGGCTCGGGCACGACTACCTCGGCATCGGCGTCGGCGCGGTCTCGACGCTCGGAAACGAGCGCCGCCGCAACACGGTGAAGCTCGCGCGCTATATCGCCGACGACTATGACCGCGAGATCGAGACGCTCGATGACGACGTGCGCGCCCGCGAGCGAGTCATGCTCGGCCTGCGCCTCGACGAGCCCCTATCGCTTGCCGGAGTCGACCGCCGCGCGCTCGCGAGGGTCGAGGCGCTCGGCCTCGCGCGCGCAGACGAGAAGACCGTCGCGCTTACCGATCGCGGGCGTTTCCTCGGCGACGCCGTTACAGCCGAGCTCGTCAACTAAGGCGTCGCTTGCGACGCCGACCATAAGCGCCGCGCAGGCTCCGCCTGTGCGGCAACTACAATTTCCTGCAAATGAGCACCAAGCTGCAGCTGACGGCGCGTCAGCAGGAGATCCTGCGTCGCGTCGTGGAGGAATTCGTGTCGAGCGGTGAGCCGGTCGGCTCGAAAACGCTCGTCGAGCGCGCGGGCGTGGGCGCCGCCCCGTCAACGGTGCGCGCCGACCTTGCCGAGCTCGAATCCCTCGGCCTGCTTACGCATCCGCACACATCCGCCGGGCGTCTGCCGACCGAAGTCGGCTACCGCTACTACGCCGACGAGCTCCTGCACCGGCTCGACCCCGAGCCGCAGGACTTCCCGCTCGACCTGCACGACGCGGGCGGCGAGGTCGAGGCGGCACTGCAGGCGACGACCGAGATGCTTTCGCACGTGACACGCCTGCTTGCGCTTGTCTCGGCGCCGCGCCTCGAGACGACGACCGTCGTCCACGTGCAGGTGCTCCTGCTCCAGCCGGATGTCGTGATGGTCGTCGTCATCACGTCGGCCGGGGGCGTGACGAAGCGGGCGATTCAGTTCGACGGGCCTGTCGACGCCGGTCTCGTGCAGTGGGCCGGTGAGTATCTGAACGAGACCGTCACAGGACTGCAGCTCGGCACGTCGCTCCTGCGCCGGCGCTTCGACGATCCCGGACTTCCCATGCGCGAGCGTTCGTTCCTGGCCGCGCTCCGTCCCGCCTTCACCGAGCTCGTCTCCGCGGCGCAACGTGTATACGTCGGCGGCGCCGCCGATTTGCTCGGCGAGGTGCGCACCGAGGAGCTCGATGCGTACCGCGGCCTCTTCGAGCTCGTCGAGCGGCGCAACGCCGTTCTCGACGTGATCGGCGAGCCTGCGACCACGCGCGAGCCGTACGTGCGCGTCGGCCACGAGCTCGAGCATCCGGCGCTCCACCAGATCGCGCTCGTCGGCGCTGCCTACGGGCTCGTGCATCGCGCGCTCGGCGCCGTCAGCCTCGTCGGACCGGTGCGCATGGATTACGAGAAGGCGCTCGGTGCAGTGCGCGCCGCTGCTACTGAATTGTCCCGTTTTGTCGAGACCCTCTACCCAGACCGCTAGGTAGATGGCGACAACTGAGCGGGACTACTACGAGCTGCTCGGCGTCGCACGCGGCGCGAGCGAGGCGGACATCAAGAAGGCATTTCGCGGGCTCGCGCGCGAGCTGCATCCCGACGTGTCGGAGGCGCCCGACGCGCAGGAGCGGTTCCGCGAGGTCGTCGAGGCGTACGAAGTCCTGTCGAAGCCAGAGACGCGCGAGCTGTACGACCGCTACGGCCACGCCGGGCTGCGCAGCGGCGGCTTCCAGCCGGGCCAGTTCGACTTCGGCAGCCTCTCCGACCTCTTCGCCGCCTTCTTCGGCGACGACTTGCTCAGCGGGCGCGCACGACGCGGCGGGCGTGGGGCGGACCTCGTCGCGGCGATCGAGATCGAGCTCACAGAAGCGGCGACGGGTGTGAAGCGAGACGTGCCGTTCCAGGTCGCGGTGACGTGCACGCACTGCGGCGGCGACGGCGCCGAGCCCGGAACGGAGATCACAATGTGCCCGACCTGCGCCGGCACTGGGCGGCTGCAGCAGGTGTCGCGCAGCGTGTTCGGCGAGTTCGTGCGCACGCAGGCGTGCCCGACGTGCCGCGGCACCGGGCGGAAGATCGAGCAGCCCTGCTCGGTGTGCCGCGGCGAGGGCCGTGTGCTCGAAGAGCGCACGCTCGAGGTCGAGATCCCGCGCGGCATCCACGACGGCCAACAGATCCGCATCGGCGGCGAGGGCCACGTGGGGCTTCTCGGCGCGCGTGCCGGCGACGTCTACGTGCAGGTGCACGTGCGGCCCGACTCACGCTTCGTGCGCGAAGGCGACGACGTGTTCTCGACCGCCGACCTGACGATCACGCAGGCAGCGCTCGGCGCGACGCTGACGATCCCGACGCTCGACGGCGACGAAGAGCTGGAGTTCGGGGCGGGCACGCAGCCCGGTGAGATCCGAGTCCTCCGCGGGCGCGGCATGCCCGTGCTGCAGGGCTTCGGCCGCGGCGACCACCGCGTGCTCGTCAACGTCGTCGTGCCGCGGCACCTCACCGACGAGCAGCGGCGTCTGCTCGCAGAGTTCGACGCGCATGTCGACGACCAGACGTACAAGCCCGACGAAGGCTTCTTCGAGAAGATCCGCAGCGCGTTTCGTTGAAGCGGTACGTGATCGTCGGCGGCGAGCCGGAGCTCGCGCTGCTGCTCCATCTGTTTCCCGAAGGCGTCGAAGAGCTCGACGGCGCGTACGCCGTGTACGCCGACGAGCCGCCGATCGGCTTCGACGTCATCGAGGCCGACGACGTGACCGAGGGCTGGGAGGACGCGTGGCGCTCGTTTCACCACGGCGTCGCCGTCGGGCGGCTGTGGGTCGGGCCGCCGTGGGAGGAGCCGCGCGCCGGGCTCATCCCCGTCGTCGTCGATCCGGGTCGCGCATTCGGCACCGGCGCGCATCCGACGACGCGCCTCTGTCTCGAGCTGCTTCAGCAGCTCGAGCCGGCGAGCCTGCTCGACGTCGGCTGCGGTTCCGGCGTGCTCTCGATCGCCGCGGCGAAGCTCGGATTCGATGTACGCGCAGTCGACATCGACGCAGTCGCGCTCGAGGTGACGAAGGCGAACGTCGCAGCGAACGGCGTCGAGGTCACGATCGTCGGCGACCTCGTCCCCGCCGACGTCACGGTTGCGAACATCGCGCTCGACGTCGTGGAGTCCCTCGCACCGCGGATCGATGCGCGCGTGCTCATCGCGTCGGGGTATCTCGCGCGCGACGAGCTCGACGCCGGGGGCTGGGAGCGCGTCGATCGCCGCGAGCTGGACGGCTGGGCGGCGGACCTGCTCGAATTCCGGCCGTGACGACGTTCTCGGTTCGCTTCCTGGGCTGCAAGGTGTCGCACGTCGACGCGCATGAGGTGCGCGAGCGCCTGCTCGCCGACGGGCACGAAGAGCGCGACGACGCCGACGTCGCGATCGTCAACACGTGCTGCGTCACGAACGAGGCGGTTGCGAAGTCGCGCAAGGAAGCGGCACGCGCGGCGCGCTCGCACCGGCGTGTGTACGTCACCGGCTGCGGCGCCAACCTCGCCGCCGACGCGTTCGCCGGCCTACCCGAGAACGTCGTCGTCGTCGCGCGTCGCAGCGAAGAGACGCCGGCGTTCGTCGCCGGCGACGTCGGCGCGATCGCATGCGTGCAGGCGGATGCGCGCCTCGATCGTGTCCGCGCGTTCGTAAAGATCCAGGACGGCTGCAGCTTCGGCTGCAGCTTCTGCGTCATCCCGCTCGTGCGCGGCCCATCACGAAGTCGTTCGGCGGAGTCCGTGCTCGGAGAGATCCGCCGCCGTGTCGCGCAAGGTCATCGCGAAGTCGTCCTCACCGGGATCAATCTCGGCTGCTACCGCGACCTCCCCGGCCTCGTCCGTGAAGCTGGGGCGCTCGTCGAACGGCTTCGTCTGTCGTCGATCGAGATCAACCACGTGAGCGACGCGCTCGTCGCCGCACTCCGGGAGACTCCCGCGGTGAGCCGCCACCTGCACGTGCCGCTGCAGTCCGGCGACGACGGCGTCCTGCTCGACATGCGTCGCCGCTACTCCGTCGCGACCTACCTCCGTCGCCTCGCGCCGCTGCGCGACGAGTTCAATCTCACGAGCGACGTCATCGTCGGCTTTCCGACCGAGGACGAGCATGCGTTTGCGAACACGCTCGCCACCGTGCGAGAGGCGGGGCTGACGAAGGTGCACGTCTTCCCATACTCGCCGCGTCCGGGGACGGCGACGGCGTCCGACGATTCCGTGCCGCCGCAGGTGAAGAAGGCGCGCGGCGCGCTGCTTCGCGCTGTTTCGCACGACGCCTGCCTCGCACGGTGGCGGACGAAGATCGGCCGCGACGACCGTGTGCTCGTCGACCGTCCCGGCCGCGGATACGGCGACGACTACTCGCCGTGGCTCGTCGATGCGCCCGTCGGCGAGTTCGTGCGCGTCCGCGGGGCTGAGGTCACGAAGGAGGGCGTTCGAGCTGACTGACGACTGCCTCTTCTGCACCCTCTTCCGCGAGGGCGACCACATCGCGACCGCACCGGGCCTCGTCGCGATCCGCGACATCAACCCGCAGGCGGCGACGCACGTGCTCGTCATCCCCGAGCGGCACATCGACACGTTCCGCGACATCGCCGTGTTTTCCGCCGACGAGGACAAGCGGATGCTCGACTTCGTCGCCGAAGTCGCTGCACAAGAAGGCCTGAGCGATTACCGTGTCGTCGTCAATGTCGGCGCCGGCGGCGGCCAGACGATCTTCCATCTGCACTGGCACGTGCTCGGCGGCGGGTTGACGGGGAGGATGACGTGAGCCGAATCGCAACCATCGAGGAGCAGCTGCGCGACGCGATGAAGTCGCGCGAGGCCGAGCGGCGCGACGCGCTCCGGCTCATCCTCAACGCGCTCAAGAGCTCGGAGAAGGAGCTGCAGCGGCCGCTCTCCGAGGAGGAGGAGCTGCAGGTCCTCCAGCGCGAGCGCAAGCGCCGCGTCGAGGCGGCCGAGGCGTTCCGATCCGGCGGGCGTGAGGCTCAGGCGGAGTCGGAGGAGCGCGAGCTCGCGATCCTCGAGGAGTTCATGCCGGAGCCGCTCGACGAGGAGCAGATCGAGGACATCGTCGACGACGCCATCGCGGAGGTCGGCGCGACGAGCATGGCCGATCTCGGGCGCGTCATGGCCGACGTGATGCCGCAGATCGCGGGACGGGCGGACGGCTCGGTCGTCAGCCAGATCGTCCGCGAGAAGCTGGCCTAGCAAGAAAACCCGGCGAACGGGTATCGCACTGACGATGGTTCTCGCCGCCGTTGCCGCTGCCGCGGTCGTCGCGCTCCCTGCGCCGACGACGAATCAGGTGCGCGTGTTCTCCGATCAGCTGCCCGACGGCCTCTCGCCGGGTCTGCTGCAGTTCGCCGCGACGCACTACGCCGGCGCGCAGAAGCTCGGCGCGTCCGAGACGCTCGCGCTGAAGGCGCGCAATCCGTCGTTCTTCATGATCCAGTACCGGCTCGGCCTCGGGCTCGGCCGCCACACGCAGATCCGCTTCGGCGACTCCTGGGTGAACGAGTGGCCGGCGCGCCCACAGGCGCAGTGGTTCTACAGCTATCGCGGCAGCCGCGTGTTCCAGAGCTGGGGCTGGTACCTGATGAATCCCGACAACGCGTCGTGGCGCGCGTACTACGTCGCTCAGCTGCGCAAGCAGATCGCAACGACGTACGCGGACGGCGTCTTCATGGACTCGACGAGCGTGCCGAACGACTTCGGCGCCGACACGTTCACACCGAAGCTGCCTGCGTTCGATCCGCCGTGGGAGCTTGCGTGGTCGAGGCGCATCGAGCGCTGGCTGCCGTTCGTGCAGCGCAAGGTCGCGAAGCCCGTGATCGTGAACGCCGGGTCGTGGGTGACGACCCGCGAGCGCACCGACTACTCGGGTGCGGCGGGGATCATGCTCGAAGGATTCGCGACGAATCTCGCTCCCGTCGACTGGCAGCTGGAGCTCACGCGCGCACTCGGTCTCATCCGCAAGGGCAAGGTGGTCATCTGCCAGTCGTACCCAGACGTGAATGACGTGCCCGCGCGCATGTTCGATCTTGCGTCGTATCTGCTCATTCGCGGTGCGCACACGTACATCAACTTCGGCGAAGAGATTCAGGTCTCGTGGTTCCCCGAATACGACGTGCAGCTCGGCGCCGGTGTCGATCCGCCCGGGCTGCGGCAGGACCAGGGCGCGTTTGTCCGCCGCTTTGCGAACGGGCTCGTCGTCGTCAATCCGGGCGACTCGACGCTGACGTACACGCTGCCGGAGACGATGCGCCTCGTCACTCCGGTCGGCGGTGGCGCGGTGCCCGACTCGGGCCAGCCACCCGCAGCGTGGACACTCCAGACTACGCCCGTTGGCTCTGTGACGCTCGGGCCGCGCGGTGCAGCGGTGCTCCTACACTGACCGTGTGCAGGAAGTCCTGGACGTCCCGAACGAGGTCGCGGCCGAGCTCGCCGGAATCGGCGACGGCGTCCTCACTGTGCTCCGGGACCGGCTCGGCTGTGCGGTCAACCTGCGCGGCAACCGACTGACGCTCGAAGGCGAGGGGCTCAAGGTCGCCGAGGCGCGCGCCGTCGTCGAGGAGCTCGTCGAGCTCGTCGAGAGCGGCCAGGAGGTCGGCGCCGGGACGATCGACACGATCCTGAACGCGATCGACGAGGCGGACGACGTCCGCGAGATCTTCGAGGACGTTGTCTGGTCACACCGCGGAAAGCGAATCACGCCGAAGACGGTGACGCAGAAGCGTTATGTCGACTCGATCCGCGACTGCACCGTCACGTTCGGCATCGGGCCGGCCGGAACGGGCAAGACGTATCTCGCGATCGCCCTCGCGGTCGCGGCGCTCTCCGAGCGCCAGGTCGGGCGGCTCATCCTCACGCGTCCCGCGGTCGAGGCGGGCGAACGCCTCGGATTCCTTCCGGGCGACGTGCTCGCGAAGGTCGACCCATATATGCGGCCGCTCTTCGACGCGCTCTACGACACGATGGATCCCGACAAGCTCAACGCGTACATGGAGCGCGGCACGATCGAGGTCGCGCCGCTCGCGTTCATGCGCGGGCGCACGCTCAACGACAGCTTCATCATCCTCGACGAGGCGCAGAACACCTCGCCCGAGCAGATGCAGATGTTCCTCACGCGCCTCGGCTTCGGGTCGAAGGTCGTCGTCACCGGCGACGTCACGCAGGTCGACCTTCCGCGCGAGCAGGCGTCAGGGCTCATCCAGGTCCAGGACATCCTCGGGTCGATCGACGGGATCGCCTTCGTGCACTTCAGCCATCGCGACGTCGTGCGCCACAAGCTCGTGCAGCGCATCGTCGAGGCGTACAAGCACCACGCCGAGGAGACCGGGACGGCGCGCCGCCGTTGATCGAGATCGAGGTCGAGAACCGGTCGGGGGTCGAAGTCGACGAGACGGGCGCCGCCGAGATCGCGCGCCGCGTTCTGGCCGCCGAAGGATTCGATTCCGGCGAGCTCGGGCTCGTGTTCGTCGGGCCGGACGAGAGCCGCGCGCTGAAGCGCGAGCACCTCGGCATCGACGAGGCGACGGACGCGCTCGCGTTCCCGATTGACGGCCGGGGTCCCGTTCTCGAAGGCGTTCCGCGCCAGCTCGGCGACGTCGTGGTCTGCCCGCAGGTCGTCGGCGAGGAGTGGAGCGCGCCGCTGGTGCACGCCGTCCTCCATCTCGTCGGCTACGACCATGGTGACGAGATGTCCGCGCGCGAGGCGGAGCTCGCGTGAGCGTCACCACGCCGCCGCGGCGGGAGCGCGACCGGCGACCGCGCCTCCAGCCGCTGCCCGGGCCGGGACGCGCGCCGCGCCTCGTCGACAGCTTCAACTATGCGGCCGAGGGGATCATCCATGTGCTCCGCACGCAGCGGAACCTGCGCATCCACTTCGTGATCGCAATCGTCGTCGTTGGCGGCGCCATCGCGCTCGGTGTGCAGCGGCTCGAGCTCATCGCGCTGTTGCTCGCAATCGCGTTCGTCCTCGTCGCGGAGATGGTGAACACGGCGATCGAGGGAGCGATCGACGTGTCGACGACCTCGTTCGACCCGAATGCGAAGCTCGCGAAGGACGTCGCGGCCGGTGCCGTGCTCATCGCGACGGTCACCGCGATCGCAATCGGCTACCTCGTATTCGCGCACGCCGCCGCACACCGCACCGCACGCTTGCTCGACCGCGTGCGCGACGCGCCGGCGGAGATCACGCTAAGCGCGCTCGTGCTCGTCATCCTGATCGTGGTCGGGACGAAGGCGTGGACCGGACGCGGGACGCCGCTGCGGGGCGGGCTACCGTCCGGACATGCGGCCGTCGCGTTCGCCGGCTGGATGGCAGCGACGTATGTGAGCAGCGATGCCCATCGGTTTCTCATCTCGACGCTGACGTTCATCATGGCGCTGCTCGTCGCGCAGACGCGGGTCGAATCGGGCGTGCACTCGACGCTCGAAGTCGTCTACGGGGGCGCCGTCGGCGCGCTCGTCACGCTCGTCGTCTTCCAGGTGTTCTCGTGACAGGAGAGGAGCTCGTCGCCCGCGCGGAGGCGGCGGCCGCAAACGCGTACGCGCCGTACTCGCACTACCACGTCGGCGCGACGCTCGTGACCACGGATGGTCGCGTGTACGACGGCGTCAATGTCGAGAACGCCGCGTATCCGCTCGGTACGTGCGCGGAGAAGTCTGTGATCTCGCGCGCCGCGACCGACGGCGTTCGCCCTGGCGAGATCGAGGCGATCGGGATCACCGCCTCGCCGTGCGGCGGCTGCCGGCAATGGCTGTACGAGTGGCAGGTCGCGACGGTCTACTTCCGGCGGGATGACGGCACGCTCGCGGAGTACACGCCGGCGGCGCTGCTGCCGGACACGTGGAACCTGCCCGAGGCATGAGGAGCGGAATCGTGGCGGTCGCGGGCCGCCCGAACGTCGGCAAGTCGACGCTCGTCAACGCGCTTTGCGGCGGGAAGGTCGCGATCGTCTCGGACAAGCCGCAGACGACGCGGCGCCGGATTTTCGGCATCGCGAACGGCGACGGCTACCAGCTCGTTCTCGCCGACCTGCCCGGCTTCCAGCGTCCCCGTGATGCGCTCACCGAGCGCATGCAGAACACCGTCGACTCGGCCTTCGAGGGCGTCGACGCGGTGCTGCTCGTCCTCTCGGCACGCGAGCGCATCGGCGCCGGCGACCGCTTCATCGCGCAGCGCGTGTTCGCGCTCGGCGTTCCGGTTGTCATCGTGCTGAACAAAGTCGACCGGCTCAAGGGCGGCCATATTGCGCAGCAGATGACGACCGCGTCGCAGCTCGGCGACTTCCATGCGCTCCATCCCGTTAGCGCGAAGACCGGCGACGGCATCGCCGCCTTGCGCGACGAGCTCGTCGCGCTTCTGCCCGAGGGGCCGCTGTACTTCCCCGTCGAGCAGCGCACGGACTTGTCGGTCGATCATCAGATTGCCGAGCTCATCCGTGAGAAGGCGCTGGCGTTGACGCGCGACGAAGTGCCGCACGCGATCTCCGCGGAGGTCGACGAGATCGAGGACAAGGTCGTGCGCGCGCATTTGCTCGTCGAGACCGAGTCGCAGAAGCAGATCGTCGTCGGCCGCGGCGGCGCCATCGTGAAGGAGATCGGCACGCGCGCGCGCCCGGAGATCGAGGCGCTGCTCGGCCGCACGATCTTCCTCGACCTCGTCGTCAAGGTGCGCCCCCGCTGGCGGCGCGACGAATCGACCCTCGAGCGCCTCGGCTTGTAGAATCCGCGAGCTTTACGACACGGTGCCGGACACCGATACGTTTTCGTCAAGGCTTCGTCACGGGCAGGTCGGGCCGCCGCGGGCGGCAAGCCAGGCCTTCAGCGCACGCAGGCGCACGCGGGCGGTGCCGATCTGCGTGCGGAGCGTCGCGCTCGCCGCAGCGTCCTGCAGCAGACTGACGTAGCCGCGCTCGCTCGCGCCCGTCGTCGTGTACAGCAGCAGGTCGACGCCCGCTGCGAGCGCGCGCGCGGGCGCATGTGCGGTCGCCGCCGGCGCAGGAGCGTCGATCGCATCTGTGACGACGACACCCCCGAAGCCGAGCTGGTCCCGCAGCAGTCCCGTCACGATGGAGCGCGAGAACAGCGCGGGCGTTCCCGTCGGATCGAGCGCCGGATACGACGCGCTCGAGACCATGACGAGCTGCGCGCCGGCCGTGATCGCCGCGCGAAACGGCTGCAGGCGCGCGTTGAGGAACGTGGCGCTGCGCCCGATCGTGACGCGGCGGTCGTCGGTGCTCACCGTCGCGCTCCCGAGGCCCGGGAAATGCTTCGCCGTCGCCGCGATCCCGCTGCTCTGCAGACCTGTGACGAACGCGGCGGCTCGCGAGGCCACGACCGCCGGATCGCTGCCGAACGATCGGGTGCCGAGGAAGCTCGCGGGCGTCGCGACGACGTCGGCGACCGGCGCGAAGCGATGCC
>DASSXM010000053.1:0-42962 GCA_035703805.1 Gaiellaceae bacterium
TCGCCTCGTGGCCGATGTCGACCTCGTCTGCATCGATCTTGATGTACGGGTACGTGTCGGAGCGCGACTGCTCGTCGAGGATGAGCGCGTCGCAGACGACCTTCGACTTCGAGCCCTTCGCGTTCTTGTCGACCTGCAGCAACCCGCGGTAGCCGGCGCGGCCGCCGTTCTTCGAGATCGACTTGGACGTGATGACCGAGGTCGTGTTCGGCGCGACATGCACCGCCTTGCCGCCGGCATCCTGATGCTGGCCGGCGCCCGCGAACGCGATCGACAACACCTCGCCGTGCGCGCGCTCGCCGAGCAGCCAGATCGCCGGGTACTTCATCGTCAGCTTCGAGCCGAGGTTCCCGTCGACCCACTCCATCGTCGCGTCCTTGTACGCGACCGCGCGCTTCGTGACGAGGTTGTAGACGTTGTTCGACCAGTTCTGGATCGTCGTGTAGCGGCAGCGGCCGCCTTCCTTGACGATGATCTCGACGACCGCGCTGTGCAGCGAGTCGGTGGAATAGATCGGCGCGGTGCAGCCTTCGACGTAGTGCACGTACGCGCCCTCGTCGACGATGATCAGCGTCCGCTCGAACTGGCCCATGTTCTCGGCGTTGATGCGGAAGTACGCCTGCAGCGGCATCTCGATGTGCACGCCCGGCGGGACGTAGATGAACGAGCCGCCCGACCACACCGCCGAGTTGAGCGCCGCGAACTTGTTGTCGTTCTGCGGGATGATCGTCCCGAAGTACTGCTTGACGATGTCCTCGTGCTCGCGCAGGCCCGAGTCCATGTCGAGGAAGAGCACGCCCTGCTTCGTGAGGCTCTCCTGCAACTTGTGGTAGACGACCTCCGACTCGTACTGCGCGCCGACGCCGGCGAGGTACTTCTTCTCAGCCTCCGGAATCCCGAGCTTGTCCCAGGTGTCCTTGATGTCGGCCGGGAGGTCCTCCCACGAATTCGCCTGCTTCTCGGTCGGCTTGATGTAGTAGAAGATGTTGTCGAAGTCGATGTCGTTCAGGTTGCCGCCCCACTGCGGCAGCGGGCGCGCAAGGAAGTAGTCGAGGCTCTTGTGTCGGAACTTGCGCATCCAGGCCGGCTCGTTCTTGTGCTCTGCGATCGCCTCGACGAGCTCGTGCGACAGCCCGCGACCGGACTTGAAGAAGTAGTCCTTCGCCTCGTCGGGATTCGAGAAGCCGTACTTGTACTCGCTGCGGATTCCCTTGACGACGTCGGTCTCGGTCTGCGGCATCAGGCTGCCTCCTGCTCTCCGTAGGGAGCGTACCCTTCCGCCTCGAGCTTCTTCGCGAGCTCAGGGCCGCCTTCCTCGACGATCTTGCCGCCGACGAACACGTGCACGTAGTCGGGCGTGATGTAGTCGAGGATGCGCTGGTAGTGGGTGATGACGAGCGCACCCATGTCGGGACCGACGAGCTGCTTCACGCCGTTGGCGACGACGCGGAGCGCGTCGATGTCGAGACCTGAGTCGGTTTCGTCGAGGACAGCGATGCGTGGCTTCAGCATCGCCATCTGCAGGATCTCGACGCGCTTCTTCTCTCCGCCAGAGAAACCGTCGTTGAGATAGCGCGACGCGAGCTCGCGGCTCACCTTGAGGTGATCCATCTGTGCGAGCAGCTCCTTGCGGAACTCGGGAATCGCGATCGGATCGTCCGTGCCGTCGTTGCGCGCCTTGCGCACGGAGTTGATCGCGCTGCGTAGGAAGCTCGTCACCGTCACGCCGGGAATCGCGTGGGGGTATTGGAACGCGAGGAAGAGGCCGCGCTGCGCGCGCTCGTCCGCCCCGAGCTCCGTCACGTCGTCGCCGTCGAGGAGGATTCGGCCCTCGGTGATCGTGTACGCCGGGTGGCCCATGATCGCGTACGAGAGCGTCGACTTCCCCGATCCGTTCGGGCCCATGACCGCGTGCACCTGGTTCGACGCGACCTCGAGGTCGACGCCCTTGACGATCTCGGTTCCGTCCTCGAGCGAGACGTGCAGGTTTTCGAGCTTGAGCAACGCCACTTTGTGAGCCTCAGTTTCCCTTGAACTAGCGGGATTTAGACGAGCTTGCTACGCAGCCAGTCTAGCTGAGAGGAAACGCGCTACCCTGCTCGCATATGACCGGTTGGACGAGCCCGACGCACATCATTCTGCTGCTCCTGATCGCGCTCCTGCTCTTCGGCGCGAAGCGTCTTCCGGAGATCGGACGCTCGCTCGGCACGGGGATGCGCGAGTTCAAGGATTCCGTGACGGGCCACAACCAGCCCGAGCCTCAGCAGCTCCCGCCGTCGGAAACGACGACGACGCCGTCCGAGCACGAGTCCGTCTAGCTCGCCGATGAGTCCTCTGCCGCGCCGCCTTGGCCACGGCGAGGAGGCGACGCTCGTAGAGCACCTCGAGGAGCTGCGCTGGCGGCTCATCATCGTTCTGTCCGCGCTCGCCATCGGCGCGATAGTCGCATTCGTCGTGCACGGCCACGTCCTCAACTGGCTGAACGGTCCGCTTCCGGCCGATCGGCGGCACCTGTTCACGCTCGGGGTAACCGAGCCGTTCACCGTCACGATCATGGTGTCGGTGTACGCGGGCTTCCTGCTCGCGCTGCCGGTCACCCTATGGCAGGTCTGGTCGTTCTTCGCGCCCGCGTTCGACCCGGCATCCGAGCGGCGCGTGCTCGGGCTTGTCACGTTCGCGACCGCCCTCGGCGCCGGCGGGCTCGCGTTCGGCTACTGGATCCTGCTGCCTCGCGCGCTTCGCTATCTCACGCACTACGAGGACAAGCACTTCACGCACATTATTCAGGCGAAGTCGTACTACACGTTCACGTCCACGGTCTTGCTCGGCATCGTCGTCGTCTTCGAGCTGCCACTCGTCGTGCTCGGCCTCGTGCAGCTCGGAGTCCTCACCTCCGCGCGGCTGCGCAAGAGCCGGCGCATGGGCTACTTCATCGTCGCGGTGATCGCGCTCGGCCTGCCCGGCCCGGACCCGGTGACGACGGCGCTCGAGCTGCTGCCGATGTGGGTGCTGTTCGAGGGCTCGATCTGGCTCGCGGTGCTGGCCGAACGGCGACAACCCGCACCGCGTGAGGCGGTACTCTGAGCAGCCGATGGCGCGCGCGGCGGTCAAGGCGAAGCAGGCGCAGCAGCGGGCGGCTCAGCCGCCGAAGGCTGCGCGGCGCGGCGGCGGCGGCCGGCGGAAGCACGCGGGCGGCGGTAACCCGAACCAGCAGCTGTTCTTCTCGCGCCTGCGGCGTCGCGCGAAATTCGCGTATGTGATCCTCGCCGTTCTCTTCGCCGTGACGTTCGCGTTCCTCGGCATCGGCTCCGGCTCATCGGGCCTCGACCAGCTCTTCCAGAACATCAACATCTTCGGTTCGAACGGCTCGTCCGTGTCGAAGGCGCTCAAGAACGTTCAAAAGCACCCGAACGATCCGGCGGCGTTCCGCAAGCTCGCGACCGCATACGAGGCGAAGAGCGACACCGTCAATGCGATCAGCACGCTGCAGCAGTACACGACGCTGAGGCCGAAAGACGCGAGCGTGTGGGCCGAGCTCGGCGGGCTGCAGCTGCAGAACGCGCAGCAGTTCGCCTCCGACTACCAGGCCGTCGCGACGAACCAGCAGCTTTCCGCGCCGAGCGCCGCATTCGCGCCGCCGGCGACGTCGCCGCTCGGCAAGGCGCTCGGCACGAACCAGGTGGAGCAGGCTGCGGCGTCGGTCCTCAACGCTCAGCTGCAGCAGCTCGCGCAGCAGGCGAACCTCGGCTTCCAGAACGCCGTCGCGTCGTTCCAGAAGGCCGCAGACCTCGAGCCGAACAACTCGAACGCGCAGTTCCAGCTCGCCCAGGCGGCGCAGACCGCCGGCAGCAGGACCGTGGCCGCCCAGGCGTACAAGAAGTACCTCAAGCTCAACCCCAACTCGCCGAGCGCCGCGCAGATCCGGGCGCTGATCAAGCAACTCGGCGGCTAGGCATCGCGTTATGCTCCCGCGAGCCAACCGGGGGGAAAGCGCATGAACTTCGACATCAAGACAGAGCAGCTCAAGGACGACGCGTACGTCATCTCGCTTGCGGGCGAGGTCGACCTGTACACGGCGCCGGAGTTCAAGCAGCAGCTGCTCGAGGTGATCGCGCAGGGCGGCAAGGAAGTCGTCGTCGACTTCAGCGGCACGACGTTCATCGATTCCACCACCCTCGGCGTTCTCGTCGGCGGCGTGAAGCGCCTCCGCTCGAGTGACGGCCAGCTGTCGCTTGTCTGCAGCGACCGGAACATCACCAAGATCTTCGAGATCACCGGTCTCGACCGGGTCTTCACGATCTATCCGACGCGGGACGAAGCGGTATCGGCACTGGGGACGACCGGCAGCGCGCCGCCCGGTTGACGAGGCGCGTCGTCACGGGCTTGCTCCTCGCCTGCGCCGCGGCGCTGCTCGCGGCCGGCTGCGGCACGGGCGGTCGCGCGTCGTCGCACTTCGACGTCGGAAACGGCGAGAAGCTCTTCAAGACCACGGCGCAATGCGCCGCGTGCCACACGCTCGCGGCCGCAGGCTCGACGGCGACCGTCGGCCCGAACCTCGACGATGCGTTCGCAGGCGACCGTGCGCAGCACTTCAAGCAGAGCACGATCCAGAACATCGTGCTCGACCAGATCCGGCTCGGCTCCGGGCCGCTCAGCACGGGGACGTCGAAGACCGAAGCCGCGACGCAGATGCCCGCGAACCTCGTCACCGGGCAGGACGCGCAGGACGTCGCAGCGTACGTCGCCTCCGTCGCCGGCAAGTAGCTCGTGCGCGACTGGGAGGAGTCCTACCAAGGCGCGCCGCCGCCGTGGGACATCGGCCGTCCTCAGCCGCGGTTCGCCGAGCTTCAGCTTGCGGGGCGCGTGATCGACGTCGGCTGCGGCACCGGTGAGCACACGCTCTTTGCCGCAAAACACGGCGCGGATGCGCTCGGCGTCGACATCTCGACAGCGGCGATCGCGCTAGCCCGCGAGAAGGCGCGCGAGCGTGGCATAGAGGCGCGCTTCGACGTGCTCGACGCGTTTGACCTGCCGACGCTCGGCGAGACCTTCGACATCGCACTCGACATGGGCGTGTACCACGTCTTCGACGAGGTCGGGACGCGCGAGCGTTACGCCGCGACCGTGCGCGAAGTCCTCGATCCGGGCGCCGTCCTTCACCTGATGTGCTTCAGCGAACGGACGCCCGGCGACTGGGGCCCGCAGCGAATCCGCGAGGACGAGCTGCGTTCGACGTTCGACCGCGGCTGGGAGCTCGTCACACTCGAACGTTCGACGATCGAGATCAATCCGGGCTTCCCCGCTTCAGCCGCGCAGGCCTGGTACGTGCTGGCGCGGCGGCGCTGATGGAGATCCGTCAGGCGACGGTCGAGGATGGGGCGGCAATCGCCGACGTGCACGTGCGCACGTGGCAGGCCGCGTACGAGCACGTCTTCGGTGCGGATCGGCTCGCGGGGATCGACGGCTCGCGCCGGCGGGCGGGCTGGGAGCGCAACCTCGCCGCGGGCGAGCGCGCATTCGTCGCCGAGGTGGACGGCCGCGTCGTCGCGTTCGTCTCCATCGGCGCAGGCGAGGTCGACGGCGAAGGCGAGCTGTTCGCGATCTACGCGCTGCCGGAGGCGTGGGGCTCCGGTGCCGCCACCGTGCTCATGCGCACGGCGGTCAAGACGCTGCGCGAGCTCGGCTACCGCGAGGCGGTCCTGTGGGTGCTCGACGACAACCCCCGTGCCCGCCGCTTCTACGAGCGTGAGGGCTGGGCGCTCGACGGCGGGACGAAGGAGGGCGAGTTCCTCGGCATGGAGGTGCCCGAGGTGCGCTACCGCATCAAGCTCTAGCTGGGGCCAGGCCCCCTCATGCAAGCGTCGCGACTTCCTCGCGGCTACGAAAACGGGGACTGTCCCCGCCTATGGGAATGCGGCGTCTGGCTGACAAGTGGCCAGCGGTCAGCTACCGCATCAAGCGCTAGCTGGGGCCAAGCCCCGTCATGAAAGCGTCACGACTCTCTCGCGGCTTCGAAAACGGGGACTGTCCCCGGTTACTCCGCTTCGAGGTCTACGACGACGTGCGTGATCGGGACCGCGAAGCGGCGTCGCGCCTCCTCGACGAGCCCTTGCTCGAGCCAGTGGGAGCGGCCTTCCGGATGCGTCGAGAGGACGATCTCGTCGGCGCCGAACGTGCGGAGCGCGTCTTCGATCGCCTGCAGCGGCTCGGCGTCGCCGACCTCGCCCCGCACCGACGCGCCCGTCTCGGCGAGGCGCGCAACCGATGCTTGCAGGCGCTCCTGCGCCGCGTTACGTGCGCCGTCTTCGTCCGAGACCCAGTGGCGCACGGGCGAGTTCAACGCGGGTGCGACGACGAGGATCTCCGTGCCGGCGCCCTTCGCACGCTTCGCGACTTCCTCGCGGAGCGGGCGGCCGCCGACCGTCTCGTTCGCGATGACGAGGATCCGATGGCCGTGGGGCGTGTCGTCGCGCAACTCGAGCCGAGGCGGCTTCGCGGACGGCTGCCGCCAGTACCAGCGCGCGACACCGGCGACGACGAGTACTGCCGCCGCCACTCCGAGCCACGTGTAGATGTACGCGGCGAGGACGATGATCGCCGCGCCGCCGATCACGACGATGAGGAACCGAAACGCCTCGGCCTCACTGCGCATCGGGTTCTGCATAACTACCCCCTACCCGAACGTCAGAGGATGTAGACCGTCATGTAGACGACGATCCACATCACGTCGACGAAGTGCCAGTAGATGCCGCCGATCTCGACGCCTCGATGGTCCTCGGCGGAGAAATGGCCGCGGAACGCCCGAATGGTCATGAACAGGAGGATCGACAGGCCGACGAACACGTGTGCGCCGTGCAGGCCCGTGAGGCAGAAGAAGATCGTCGCGAATGCGCCGTTCGTCGTATTGAAACCGATGCGCGAATACTCGATCGCCTGCGTGACGAGGAACGTAAGGCCCATGAGGAACGTCAGGAGCAGGCCCGCGCGCATGCCGTAGACGTTCCCGCGCTTCACGGACTGCAGCGACCAGTGCATCGTGAAGCTCGACGTTACGAGGATGCACGTGTTGATGAACGCGACGAACACCGGCAGGTGGTACGGCGCCGTCGGCCACGGCGTCCCGTTCACGACGCGTACGAAGAAGTACGCGGTGAAGAACGAGCCGAAGAGCATGATCTCCGACGCGATGAAGAGGAACATCCCGAGCACGCTCGGCGCCACGCGCGAGCTCATGTGCGCTTCAGGCGGCCCGTGATGCTCGAGGTGCTCCGCGTGCGCTGCCATCAGGCCGGCACCGCCGCCGGCACGTCGGAGACGACGTGGTCGACGGGCACCTCCGTGTCCGCGCGCAGCCGCTCGACGAGGTCGCGGCGCAGCCAGCCCGAGCGCTCGCCCTGGAACGTCGAGACGATGATCTCGTCGACGCCCTCGTCCGCGGTCGTCTGGATGACGGCGGAGTACGGATCGGGATGCGCGATCTGGCCGTGCACGTCGAGCCCTTCTCCGCGCAGCAACTCCACCGCGCGCAGCAGGCGGCGCTCGGCCTTGTCGTAGGAGCCCTCGAGGTCGCCCTGCGGCGAGATGATGAGGAAGCCCGCCGGCCCTGCGGCCGCTCGCTCGCGGATCTTCTCGAGCAGCGGCTCGCCGAGCACCGTCTGGTTCGCGACGACGAGGACGTTCGCCTCGCCGTGCTCGGCGGCGAGGTCGACGACGACGTGCTCGAACGGCAGCGGCCCGGCCGCGCGACGCATCTGGTCGACGACGTTGCGGCGCAGCCACCCGGACTTCGCCTGCGGATGCGTCGACACGATCACTTCGTCCGGCTTGAGCTGATGGATCGCATCGCGCAGCGCGGCCACGGGATCGGACTCGACGACGACGCCGTCCGCCGGAATGCCGTGCTTGCGCAGGAGGTCGAGGGTGCGATCGAGCCGGCGGCGGGCAGACGCGCGCCGCGTGTCGTAGTACACGACGTAACCCTGCTGCGGCTGCGTCACCGGCGCCACGACGGAGATCCGAAGATCTCCTCTCGCCCCCCTCTTCTCGAGGAGCTCGACGAGCGCGCGCGAGACGATCGTCTCGTTCGCGACGACGAGCACGTGGCTCATATCGGCACCTCTTCGAGCTCCGTCGTCCTCGCCGGTGTGAGGATGGCGTGCTGCGCGCCGGGCACGCCGTACTCGTACGGCGAGCCGACGACCTGCGGGATCGCGTCGAAGTTGAAGACAGGCGGCGGCGAGGTGACCTGCCACTCGAGCGTCAGCGCGCGCCACGGGTTGCCGGGTGCGATCGGCCCGTTCTTCCAACTCGTGATCATGTTGTAGAGGAAGATCAACGCCGAGGCGCCGAGCCCGAACGATGCGATCGAGATGAACATGTTCACGCCGGCGAACTTCGGCGCGTAGTCCGCCACGCGGCGCGGCATCCCCTCGGTTCCGATGATGTGCATCGGGAAGAACGTGAGGTTGAAGCCGACGAACGTCAGCCAGAAGTGCAGCTGGCCGAGCCGCTCGTTGTACATGTGGCCCGTCATCTTCGGGAACCAGTAGTAGATCCCGGCGAAGATCGTGAACACGGAGCCGCCGAAGAGCACGTAGTGGATGTGCGCGACGATGAAGTATGTGTCGCTCACGTGGATGTCGATTGGAACGGCTCCGAGCATGACGCCTGATAGTCCGCCGATGACGAACATCGAGACGAAGCCGAGCGCGAACAGCATCGGCGTGTTGAAGTGGAGCTTTCCTTCCCACATCGTCGCGAGCCAGCTGAAGATCTTGATTCCCGTCGGCACCGCGATGAGCAGCGTCGTCACCATCATCGGGACGCGCAGCCACGGCGCCATGCCGCTGACGAACATGTGGTGCGCCCACACGGAGAAGCCGAGCACGACGATTGCCATGAGCGACAGCGCCATCAGCCGGTAGCCGAAGATCGGTTTCCGGCTGAACACGGATATGACCTCGCTCATGATTCCGAAGCCGGGCAGCATCATGATGTAGACGGCTGGGTGCGAGTAGAACCAGAAGATGTGCTGGTAGCCGAGCGCGTAGCCGCCGTGCGCAGGATCGAAGAACGCGGTGTGCATGACGTGGTCGAACATCGAGAAGAACTGCGAGCCGGCGATGAACGGCGTTGCGATAACGACGAGTAGTGACGTCGTGAAGTTCGCCCACACGAGCAGCGGCATGCGCCAGAACGTCATGCCGGGCGCGCGCATGGTGATGATCGTGACGAGGAAGTTGAGGGCGGTCATGATCGACGACGCGCCCGCCCACTGGACGCCCTGGTTGAAGAAGACGGCGCCGAGAGGCTCGTGCGTCGAGCAAAGCGGGACGTAGCCCGTCCAGCCGCACGCGAACGCGCCGCCGGGAACGAGGAACGAGCAGAGCATCATCACGCCGGCGATCGGCAGCAGCCAGAATGAGAGCGCATTCAGGCGCGGGAACGCCATGTCCGGCGCGCCGAGCATGAGCGGCACGACGAAGTTCGCGAGGCCCGCGAAGGCCGGAATCACGAACAGGAAGATCATGAGCGACGCGTGGACCGAGAAGAGCCCGTTGTACGTCTGCGTGTCGAAGAACTGCATGCCGGGCTTCGCGAGCTCCGCGCGCACGAGGAGCGCGAGCAGGCCGCCGGCGAAGAAGAAGAAGATCGTCGTCGTCAGGTACTGGACGCCGATCACCTTGTGGTCGGTGTTGACGCGGAAGTAGTCCTTCCACGTGCGCGCGCCGTGACCGGAGTGGTCCTCTGGCCGCGTTGGGCCGCCGAGCGCGTAGTAGACCCAGTAGTCGAACGCTCCGATGCCCGCGAGGAAACCGATCGGTCCCGCGACGAGCAACGAGACGAGCGTGATGATCGACATGTTCAGGATCGGGTGCCACTCGCCCCACCAACGGAAGCCGACGACCAGTCCGAAGCCGATTGCACCGAAGAGGCAGAACATCCACGCGGCGCGGATCCAGCCCGCGCCGAGGATGTAGTGGCGCCAGTTGGGGCCGGAGCGTGGGACTAGCTCGTGGTCGAAGGTGGTCGCGGTCATTTCTTGCTCGAGGCGATCAGATACTGAACGAGGGCGTCGAGCTGCTGCTTCGACAGCGAGGTGCCGAAGGTCTGCGGCATGACGTTCCTCGGGAAGCCAGGCTCGATGTACTTGTTCGGGTCGACGATCGATTCGCGAACGAACGCGTCCAGCGGCTGCTTCGCCCGCGCGGCCTCGGCCGGAAGCTTGTCGAGGTCGGGGCCGACCTTGCCGGCTGCTTTTGCGGCGGCGAGCGTGTGGCACGCGGAGCAGCCGTTGTTGGCGAACACGGCGGCGCCGGCCGTCCCCGTGTTCGGCGACGAGATCGCGGCGGCCTGCGTCGTCAGCCACTTCGTAAACGCCGCGGGCTTGACGACACGGGCTTGCGTGCGCATGAGCGCGTGGCCGAGCCCGCAGAGCTCAGTGCAGATGACGGGGAACGTCCCGAGCCGGTCCGGCGTGATGTGCAGCGTCGGGTGGATCCCGGGCACCGTGTCCTGCTTCTGCCCGAACTCGGGGACCCAGAAGGAGTGGATGACGTCCTTCGACGTGAATCTGAGCAGGACCGAACGGCCCTTCGGCAGGACGAGCGTCGCGCTCGTGAGATTCTTGGCGCTCGGATAGCTGAAGCTCCACACGAACTGCTGGGCCGTCACATTGACGTGCAGGACGTTCTTCCCGAGGGCGTCGTCGCGCGAGAGGACGATCGCGCTCGCGATCCCGATTGCGGTCACGAGCAGTGTCGGGATAACCGTCCAGACGATCTCGAGCCCCGTGTGGCCGTGAATCGGCGGCCCGTCGGAGAGATCGTCGGGCTGCGCGCGGAAGTGCGTGACCGAGTAGACGATCGCCGAGGCGACGATCGAGAAGATGACGATGCAGATGATGACGACGAACCAGAAGATGAAGTCGATCCGGCCCGCCTCGCGGGAAGCGGGCGTGGGCAGCCAGGGGAACAGGACTGCGACGGCCGCAGCAATCCCGCCCGCGACGAGTCCGATCCCAACAAGCTGCGCAATCGAGCCTCGGCGCATCCCCGCCGTAACCTACCGCACCCGTTCCGCGCTGTTCTCCGTTACTTCCTAGACCCTCCGTCTGACGACGTAGGAAGGAGACCCATGGGCATTGGCATCGGACTCTTGCTCGCCGCCGGAGGCGCAATTCTCGCCTTCGCGGTGACCCGGGAAGTATCCGGCGTGAACATTCACGCCGTCGGCTGGATCTTGCTCATCGTGGGCATCGTCGGTATCACGCTCTCGATGATCTTCTGGTCGTCGTGGGCCGGCCCCGGCTACTGGTCGCGGCGGCGTACGACAACCGTCGAAGACTCGCATCCGCCGTACTAGACGCTTGCACCGCGCGGGGCGGCCCCGGCCGCCCCGTCGCATCCGCGCGCGTTTCTTCTTACCGAGGGTTTACCGAGTGCCCGTATCTGAGCGGTAGCTACGGGCGTTTGCGAGTTACAAGCGATAGAGCCTGAGCGATAGCCGCAGCGGCATCGGCTCGCCGGCTCGGAAAAAGGGGGACGTCCGAATGAAACGGCGAGTCCTTTTTGCTGCGGTAGCGGCCGCCGCACTTACAGCAGCTTTCGGAGCGTCCACGGTCCGTGCGGACGGCGGAAACGTCGCGACGGGATCCGTGGGCACGGCACAAGTCGGATCGACGGGTGGTGCGCCGTCGGTGACTGCGACCACACCGGCCGTGACCACACCGGTCGCGACCGTACCGACTACATCAATCTCGTTGACCTCACCCGTCAGCATCGTTGGCTCGGGTGGGAACACGGCAAGCGGCTCGGTCGGCACCGCACAGGTCGGCGGCGGGAACACCGCCGGCGGCTCGGCAGCGACCGCACAGGTCAGCGCGATCAACGGTGCGCCACAGGTGCACGTCAATGTTGGAGGCAATCACGTCGATGTCACGTCGGCCGTCTCGACGGCCGGCGGGCCTCATCAGGCGAATGGATCGGTCGCCTCGGTGCAGGCCGGACAGGAGGGGGCGTCGGCGCAGGTGAGGGTCGGCGTGCTCGATAAGTCTCAGCCGGTGGGGGTCAGAGCGTCCGACATTCCGGCGTTGCCACCGGGCGTGCCGCCGTCGTTCCCCGAAGGGGGAACCACGGTCGGCCCTCCGGACATGTTCACGCTCGACCTCGTCCGCGCGGTGCTGCAGGTAACCGCCGTCGGCGTACCGATCGGCCTTCCGGTCGATGTGATGCTCCAGCCGATCTTCGCGCTCGTGCTCGGCGGCTACATCGGCACGGGCCCGAACGACGGCAACACGGCGTCCGGCTCGCCCGGCACGGGCCAGGTGGGCTCGGTCACCGTCGCGCCCAGCGGCACGCTCGACTCGCAGGCGCTCGACTCCGAGTTGACACTCGGCGGCTCGAGCGGCGTCGCGGGAACCGGCACGAACACGGCCTCCGGCTCGCCGGGGACCGGCCAAGTCGGCGGCGACAACCTCGACAGCGGCTCACCCGGCACGCTCCAGATCGGCGCTCTCACCTTCGGGCCGGTCATCGGCCTGTCGACGCCGTTCGGGCGGCTCGTGTTCGGCGGCGGCAGCGGGATCGCCGGCAGCGGGAACTCGGCGTCCGGATCGCCCGGAACGCTCCAGATCGGCGGCGGTAACGGCACCACCGGCTCGCCCGGCAGCATCCAGCTCGGCGCGATCACGATCGCGCCGGTCGCGGACGCGAGCGATACGCAGGCCGATAGTGCCTCTCTGAACGGAGGGAGCTCGGTGGCCGGGAGCAGCAACGACGCGACCGGTTCGCCCGGCACCGTGCAGGTCGGCGGGACCAACTCCACGACCGGCTCGCCGGGAACCGCGCAGATCGGCGGGATCAGCCTCGGCCCTGGCTTCGACGCGACGACGCCCTTCGGGCTACTCATCGCGCTCGCCGGCGGCTCGGGCATCTCCGGCGGCTCGAACTCGGCGTCCGGCTCGCCCGGAACCGTGCAGGTCGGCGGCGGCAACGCCGACAGCGGCTCGCCCGGAACGGTCCAGATCGGCGGCGTCAGCGTCGCCCCTGGCCTCGATACGACCACGCCGCTCGGGCCTGTCGTGCTCGGCGGTGGCAGCGACATCGCCGGCGGCTCGAACTCGGCATCCGGCTCGCCCGGAACCGTGCAGGTCGGCGGCGGCAACACCGACAGCGGCTCGCCGGGCGGATTCCAGCTCGGCGGCATCAGCGTCTCGCCTGGCTTGGATACGACGACGCTGCTCGGGCGCCTCGTGCTCGGCGGCAGCAACGACATCCCCGGCGGCTCGAACTCGGCTTCCGGCTCGCCCGGCACCGGCCAGGTCGGCGGCGGCAACACCGATAGCGGCTCGCCGGGTGCCGGTCAGGCCGGCCCGCCGGCGCTCGAGCCTACGGTGAGCGCGAGCGGAACCCGTGCAGGCGACGCCTCGCAGGGGACCCAGACCGAGATGACCGGCGGCGGCAACAACGCGACCGGTTCTCCCGGCACCCTGCAGGTCGGGGGCGGCAACTCCGCGACCGGCTCGAACGGCTCGGGTCAGTTCAGCGAACTGACAACGGGCCCCGGCCTCACCACCGGTCCCGGCCTGAACGGCGGCGGCCCCACCAGGGTCGGCCTGCCGTCGCTCGGCGAGGAGCACAACGGGAACACCGTGACCGGCTCGACCGGCTCGCTGCAACTCGGCGGTGTGCAGACGCGGCCGTTCGTCAGCCACAGCGATAACTCGAACACCGGCTGCAGCTCCGGCTGCGAGAGCTCGAACACCGGGTGCACCTCCGGCTGCGGTGGTGGCGGCGGCAGCAACAGCGCCCCTGTATCGGCTCCGACATCGACGGAAAGCAGCGGGACGTCGTCGGCGCCGGCAAGTGGCGGCGCTTCGCCTGCACCTGCCGGCACGCCTGCATCTGCCGGCACGCCGCCTGCATCTGCCGGTACGCCTGCATCCGCCCCGGCCTCGGGCAACGGGGCCGGCGAAGTAGCGCCGAACGCGACGAGCTCGCCGGCCGGCCAGAAGGCCCCGGCGGGCACTTCGAGCTCGACGTCGGCGCCTGCAAACCAAAAGGGCGTCCTGGCGGCGCCGGCGAAGACGGTCGCTGGATCGCAGCGTGGCAGCAGCGGTTCGCTGCCCTTCTCCGGGCTCGACCTCCTACTCGCCCTCGTCTTCGCGGGGTTGCTGCTCGCGTCCGGCTTCGGCCTGAGGGGCGCGGTCAAGCGGAGGTAAGCGACTCGGCGGGCGGTGCGGACCCTCGTTCGCACCGCCCGCCGGTTGTCTCACGCCGAAAAGGGGAAGAGATGGGAAAGGCGATGGCTTGCTTCTCACGGCTGCGGTACCCATTTGCGTCGGCGGCGCTCGTTCTGGCCGCGGTCGCCGTCCCGGCCGCCTCCGCAGACGGCTGGAAGCACGGGCATCGCGGCAAGCATCGTCACATCGCCGTCGCTGTGCACGTGCAACCGGCGCCGCCGGTTCAGCGTTCGTCGACGACGCCGGCGTACGTGCCGAACGTCCTGCTCGTCCGGTTCCGGAGCGGCGTCTCGTCCGCGCGCCAGGCGGTGCTGTTGCAGGGACTCGGCCTGCGCACAAAAGAGGAGATCGGCGCTCTGCGCGTGCGCGCCGTCTATATCGATCCCGCGCACCGTGCGGACATCGTCGCCGCGCTGAGCCGTTCGTCGCTCGTCGCGGGCATCGACCGCGACGAGGTCTTCCACGCTATGGGCACACCGCCGGTGTCGACGACGATTTTCAGCCAGCAATGGGGGCTTCAGGTCGCCGATTTCATCACGGCCTTCCAGCGCACGCACGGCTCGAGCTCGATCATCGTCGCGGTCATCGACACAGGCGTCGACGCGTCGCAGCCTGCACTCGCGGGGGCGTTGCTCCCCGGCTTGAACCTCGTGACCGGGGGCACGAACGTCGCGGACGACAACGGCCACGGCACCGCAGTCGCCGGAGTGATCGCCGCACGCGCCGTCAACGGCGCCGTCGGCGTCTGCTCGGCGTGCACGATCCTTCCCATCAAGGCGCTCGACGCGAAGGGCAGCGGCGATCTCGCCTCGGTCGCGGTCGGCATCACGAAGGCCGCCGACCTCGGAGCTCGCGTCATCAACCTCAGCCTCGGCGGCCCGCTCGGCTTGGACGTCCTGCAGCAGGCGGTCGACTACGCGGAGTCGAAGGGCGCGGTCGTCGTTGCGGCCTCGGGAAACAGCGGCACCTCGTCGCCGTTCTATCCGGCCGGCTACCCGACGGTGTTGAGCGTCGCCGGCACGGATCAGACCGACCACCTCTATCCGTGGTCGGATTACGGAACGTGGGTGCGCGTCGCGGCTCCTGGATGCAACGTCGCGCCGCTCGTGGCGGGAGGCTACGGCGAGTTCTGCGGCACGTCCTCGGCGACGCCGCTCGTCGCCGGGCTCGCAGCGCTTGCGCTCTCTGCAACTCCGACTGGAACGATGACGCAGGTCGTGAACGCGATCCAGAGCACGGCGCAGCACATCGCGGCGACCGTCCAGTTCGGCCGTATCGACGCGTCGGCCGCACTCAGTGCGCTCGGCGTCCCGGCCGCGCAGGCGACTCTGCTGAACGTGGTGCTGCGCGGAACCCTGACGCCGACGCTGCGGACACGTTCGTACGTTCGGGCGGTGTCGACGGGAGCGGTCACGGCCGTGCTGCGCTTCCCGACGCGGCGGGTGCGGCTCACCCTCACCATTCGCACGAGCGCCGGCGACCGCGTGGCGACGGTTTCCGGCGTGAGCCCGCTGCGTCTGCGCAGGAGCGTCGCCGGGGACATGCTCCGCTTCGTCGTCAGCAATAGGGCGAAGACGAAGGTCGCCTACACACTCACGCTGTCGTACCTGAGGAGTGGGCCGTGAAGGATTCGAACCTTCGACCTTGGGATTAAGAGTCCCCTGCTCTACCAACTGAGCTAACGGCCCGAAGCGGCGGCCATTGTAGCCTCGCGTGTGTGAAAGCTCTTTCGGTCGTCGGCAATCGTCCGCAGTTCATCAAGTCCGGTCCGGTGTCGGTCGCGTTGCGCGACGCCGGCATCGACGAAGTGGTGCTGCACACGGGACAGCACTGGGACCGTGCTCTGTCGGACGTGTTCTTCGAGGAGCTCGGTCTCGCCGCGCCGGGGTACTCGCTCGAGCTGCACACGGCGGATCCGTCTGCGATGGAGCCGGGCATCGCGGCTGCGCTCGAGCGTGAGCGTCCCGACTGGGCGCTCGTCTACGGGGACACGAACTCGACACGCGCCGGTGCGGATGCGGCAGCAGCCGCCGGCGTGCGGATCGCGCACGTCGAGGCGGGCCTGCGCAGCGGCGACCTGTCGATGCCCGAGGAGCACACGCGCATCGCCGTCGACCGCATCTCCACCCTGCTCTTCTGCCCGGACGAGCGCTCGCGCGACGTGCTGCGCGCAGAAGGCGTCGGCGGTCGTATCGAAGTCGTGGGCGACGTGATGGCGGATGCGTGCTTCCAGCTCGCGCCGATCGCGCGCCAGCGTTCGACGATCCTCGCGGAGCTCGAGGTCGAGCCGCACGCCTACGTCGTCGCAACCATCCATCGCCAGGCGAACGTCGAGCCGTCGCGGCTCGCGCGAATCGTCGACGGCCTCGGCCGCATCGCCGAGCCTGTGCTCTTCCCGGCGCATCCGCGCACGCGCTCCGCGCTCGGCGATGTGCCTGCGAACGTGCGCGTGCTCGAGCCCCTCGGCTATCTCGACATGGCCGCGCTCTCCTCGCAGGCGCGCGTCATCGTCACCGACTCCGGCGGGCTGCAGAAAGAGGCGTACTGGTACGGCGTGCCGTGCGTGACCGCGCGTCCCTCGACCGAGTGGAAGGACACCGTCGAGCTCGGCGCGAACGTTCTCGTCGACGACGATCCCGAGCGGCTCGCCGCCGCCGTGCGGGACGCGCGGATGCCGCACGACCTGCCGCAGCTGTACGGCGACGGCGCGGCTGCGGCGCGGGTGGCCGCTAGCCTTGCCCGGTCGTCATGAGAGGGAACCCCGAGGTCGCAATCGTCGGCGCCGGCTACGTCGGCATGCCGCATGCCCAGACGTTCGCCGGAGCCGGCAAGCGCGTCGTCCTCCTCGACATCCAGCAGGCGGTTGTCGATGCGATCAACCGTGGCGAGAGTCACATTCCCGACGTCCCGTCGGAGGAGTTGAAACGCCTCGTCGACGCCGGCATCATCACCGCCACGACGGATTTCGCGGTCGTCGCGGATTGCGACGCAATTGTCATCGCCGTGCCGACGCCGCTTTCGCCGCAGCGGGAGCCCGATCTCGGGGCCATCGAGCACGCCGCGCGTGACATCGCACCGCATTTGCGCAAGGGCCAGCTCGTCGTCCTCGAGTCGACGACGTACCCCGGCACGACGCGTGAAGTGTTGCAGCCGCTGCTCGAAGCCGGCAGCGGGCTTGCGGCAGGGAAGGACTTCCACCTCGCGTTCGCGCCCGAGCGGGTCGACCCCGGTCGCACGGACTGGACGACGAAGACGACGCCAAAGGTCGTCGGCGGGATCGATGCCGGATCGACGAAGGCGGCCGCGGCGCTCTATAGCAGCGCTGTCGACGTTGTGCACGAAGTGTCGACTGCAGAGGCCGCGGAGCTCACGAAGCTGCTCGAGAACATTTTTCGCTCGGTCAACATCGCGCTCGTCAACGAGCTCGCGCAGCTCTGCGACCGCATGGACATCGACGTATGGGAAGTGATCGAGGCTGCCGGGACGAAGCCGTTCGGCTTTATGCCGTTCCAGCCGGGTCCGGGGCTCGGCGGCCATTGCATCCCGCTCGACCCGTATTACCTCGCGTGGAAGGCACGGGAGTTCGACTTCAATACGCGTTTCGTCGAGCTCTCCGGCGAGATCAACAACAACATGCCGTACTTCTGCCGCTCGGTCATCTCTCAGGCGTTGAACCACGGCGCGCAGAAGTCGCTCAAGGGCTCGAAGGTGCTGCTGGTCGGCGTCGCGTACAAGGCCGACATCGACGACGTACGCGAGTCGCCCGCGGAGAAGCTCTTGGCGCTGCTGCGCACCGCGGGCGCCGACGTCGCATACCACGATCCGCACGTCCCGGAGTTCGACGGCCTGCGGTCTGTGCCGTTCGAACCAGAGGCCTACGACTGCGTTGCGATCGTGACGGCGCATTCGGCGATCGATTACGACGCGCTCGTCGACAAGGCCCGCCTCGTCGTCGACCTCCGCAACGCCACGGGTGCCAAGGGAACGGCGTCGGATAAGGTCTTCAAGCTTTGATCGGGCTGGCGGGCCTCGGTTACTGGGGGCCGAACCTGGCGCGCAACTTCGCCGAGCTCGGTGCCCTCTCGTGGCTGTGCGATCTCGACGACGGGCACCGTGCGACGTTCGCCGCCCGCTATCCGAGTGCGCGCGTGACCGCTTCCTTCGACGAGCTCCTCGCCGCCGACGAAGTGAAGGCAGTCGTCGTCGCGACGCCGGTGCCGACCCATTACGCGCTTGCCAAGCAGGCGCTCGAGGCCGGCAAGCATGTCCTTGTCGAGAAGCCGCCGGCGATGCGGACGGCGGAGATCGATGAGCTGGTCGCGATCGCCGCCGAGCGCGACCTCGTGCTCATGCCCGGCCACCTCTTGCTCTACCACCCGGGTGTGCGCAAGCTGAAAGAGCTCATCGACTCCGGTGAGCTCGGGGACGTGCTCTGTGTCTACGGCAACCGCCAGAACCTCGGCGTCGTGCGCACGAACGAGAACGCGCTTTGGTCGCTCGGCGTGCACGATCTCTCGGTCATCCTCTATCTCCTCGACGAGGAGCCCGACGAATGCGTCGCGCACGGACGCGACTTCCTCACCACGGGGGTCGAGGACGTCGTGTTCTGTTACCTGCGCTTCCCGAGCGGCAAGATCGCTCACATGCATCTCTCGTGGCTCGACCCCCACAAGATGCGCAGGATCACCGTTGTCGGTCGCGAGAAGATGGTCGTCTTCGACGACATGGAGCTCGAGCGCAAGGTGACCGTGTACGAGAAGGCGCCGTGGAAGCGCACCGACAGCTACGGCGAGTGGCAGACGCGGTCCGGCGACATCTCGATTCCGAAGATCTCGACCGACGAGCCGCTGAAGCTCGAGTGCCAGGAGTTCCTCCGCCTCGTCGCAGGCGAGGGCGAGCGGCGCAAGGTGGCCGAAGACGGCGCCCGCGTCGTCCGCGCGCTCGACCGGCTGACGGAGTCGCTGAGTGGCTGACATCCACCCGAGCGCGATCGTCTACCCCGGCACCGTGCTCGGCGAGGGCGTGAAGGTGCTCGAGAACGCGATCGTCGGCAAGCAGCCGTCGCTGTCGCCACGCTCGACGGCGAAGCGCGAGCCCTTGCCGCCGACCGAGATCGGCAACGGGACGATCGTCTCCACCGGTGCGATCGTGTTCGCCGGATCGCACATCGGCGCGCGCGTCATCCTCGGCGACCAGTCGTGCGTACGCGAACGCGTCCGGATCGGCGATGACGTGGTCATCGGTCGCGGATCGCTCGTCGAGAACGACACGACGATTGGAGAGCTCACGAAGATCCAGGCCGAGGCCTACATCACGGCATACTCGACGCTCGAAGACAACGTGTTCATCGCACCGTGCGTGGTCACGACGAACGACAACTTCATGGGCCGCACCGAGCGGCGCCACGAACTGATCAAAGGGCCGACGATTCGACGTGGTGCGCGCGTCGGCGGCGGCGCGATCCTGTGCCCCGGCATCGAAGTGGGCGAGGAGGCCTTCGTCGGCGCGGGGGCCGTTGTGACGAAAGACGTTCCCGCGCGGATGCTCGTCATCGGTAGCCCCGCGCGCGTGCTCCGCGCGGTCAACGACGACGAGCTCCTCGGCTAGCGCTTGACGAAGGTGAGCGCGTACGGGCCGAAGCCGGGCGCCGCGTCCTTGACTTCAAGGTAGTACCAGCCTCGGCCGGGCGCGGTGAACGAGAGCGCCTGCGCCGCGCCCGTCTTCACCGACTGCGCTGCGATGAGGCTCGGCGGAGCTTTGGCGATATGAGTCGTGGCCGGGCGCCAGAGCACGAGCCCGATGTTCGCGCCGGCCCATTCGGCTTGGACGTTGGCGCTGAGCGTCTCGTTGCCTGAGAGCGCGATGCGATAGACGTCGACCGGATCGTCGTAGTAGTCGAGCGTCGCGGTGAACGAGACCTTCTTGCCGTAGATCGTGTGCGCCTGGGTACCCGCGTCGTCGTTCGTCTCGTACCGGTCCGGCGTCGGCAGTGGTCCGTTGAGCGCCTCGACCGCCTTGGCGACGTCGAGCCGGCCCCAGCCCGTGTAGGCGTCCCGAAGGAGCGCGCATTTCGTGCAGCCGTTCGTCGCGTTCACGTCGTCCGCGGTGTGCTCGAGCAGCGTCGTCACCTGGCTGTTAGTGAGCGAGGGATCGACCGCGAGCAGCATCGCCGCCGCCGCTGTCACCTGGGGGGCGGCGAACGACGTTCCTTCAGGGTTCGCATAGTCCGATGTGCCGCAGTCCGAGTAGCCCTGGTCGGCGCACGACGGTCGCAGCGAGGTGATGTTCGAGGGGAACGTCGAGAAGATGTCGACGCCCGGTGCCGCGATGTCGTTGAAGATTGCGTCGCGATTCGAGAACGCGGGAACGTTTCCCGAGCGCGTGAGGGCGCTCACGCCGATGACGTGCGGTAGAGCGGCGGGATAGCTCGCAAACGGCCACGGCTCGGACGGCGCCTCATCGGAGTTCCCTACCGCCGCAACCAGCACGGCGCCTTTCGAAAAGGCGTACGCAACCGCGTTCGCTTCGACCGCCGAATACGTGTCGCGATTTGCGTTCGTCGGATCGCGCAGGCCACCGAGGCTCAGGTTGATGACCTTTGCGCCCTGGTCGGCAGCCCAGCGGATTGCCGCTGCCTCTGCCCGGAGGGAGATCGTCCCGTCGGAGCTCACGACCTTTGCGATCAGCAACTGCGACGAGTACGCCATTCCGACCATCCCGGTCGTGCCGAGATTCGCCGCGATGATGCCCGCCACGAACGTTCCATGGCCTTCCGTGTCGAGGCGCCAGTCGGAGCCGACGAAGCTGCGTCCGCCGGCGATGCGGCCGGCGAAGTCGGGCAGCGTCGCGTCGATGCCTGAGTCGATGATCGCGACCGTCACTGGCGCGAGATTCGCGGGCGGCGTCGGCCATGCGTCGAACGCGTGGTCCTGCTCGAGGTACCACTGCTTCGGCGCGAGTGGGTTGGTCGGTGTGAAGGCGGCGGCCGGGGCAGCCGCAGTCAGGGCCGCAGCCGCGACGAGCGCCACTCCGAGGCGCATCAACCCACCGCGATCAGCGGCAACGTCGTCGCGGGCGCGAACCCCTGCCCCGGTGCGAAGACAACGCGGTATGTCGAGCCGGCGAGCAGCGAGGCCGCGATCGTGAACGTCCCGTCGGAACTGACCGTCCCGGTCGCCACGGTGAGCCAGGTCTGGTCCGGTTGCAGCTGCTGGACGGTGATCGGAATGCTCGGAAGCGGAGGCTGCTCGCTGCCCTGCACGCCCGTGCTCGAGACGGTCGTGACCTGCAGGTTGGGCGCGACCCGGATGCGCACATAGGCGGCGGCCGCCTGTGCCGTCGCGAGGCGGTAATCCGTTGTGACGGCCGGCGTCTCGACGAGTTGCACGGAGCCGTCCGCCGCGGGCGCGACCGTGCCGGCGCTGAACCAGGCGCCGGGTGAGACGCGCTGCTCGAGTGCGACGCCGTCGAGACCGCGGACCTTGCCGCTCAGCTGCACTGACGAGCCATAGGTGACGAGCGTGCCGGTGAGCGGGGGCGAAAGCGACATGAGCCCGATGCCGAACCACGTCGAGCGCAGGCCGAGTGCGGCAGCGACCGTTGACGACGAGACGAGCGTGCTCGTCGGGACGGGGCTGAATGACGGCTGCGTGAGCACGTCGATCGAGGCGACGCGGCCTGACGCGTTGAGCGTCGTCGTCGCGTCAGTGATCGCGCCTGCGTTCTGCATCTTCAGCGTCTTCGCGAGGTCCGCGGCGGTGACGGGTACCGGCCCCCAGTCGTGGAACGGCGAGATCGAGTCGTACGGATCGGAGACCGGGATGAGATACGGCAGCGCGGTTCCCCAGACGTCGAGGCTCGATGCGGTCTCGCCCCCGGAGGTGGAGAAGAAGAACGTCGTCGCGATCTTCTTCCCGAAGAGCACGACCTGGCCCTTCGTCGCGTCCACCGCGCTTGTCGTCGCCGGCGTCTCCTGCGAGACGCCGAGGTACATCTGGCTGCGCGTATCGGAGTAGACGTCGAACGGCGCGGCGACTTGGCGCGTCGCGAGCGCGTACGAGCGAGCGGCGAGCGCCTGCGCTTTCAGCGCCTCAGGCGACCAGGTCGACGGCATCTCGGAGGGAACGACGCCGTACAGATACTGCTCGACGCCGACGATGTCGATTGCACGCAGCTTTCCGTCGACGACGTCGACTTCGATCTGCCCGCGATACGCCCGGCCGAGCGTGAGCGAGCCGCCGGTGCCGCCGGAGAACGTGAGCGGCGCAGTGAGCGGTTGTCCGTTCACGACCATGCTGGAGTCGAGCGTCAATGGGCCGGCGGGCAGCGAATGCGTTGCGCCGGCGCCGTCGGTGAACGTGAACGGGACTGTCGATGAGATCTTCAGCGTCTTCTTCTTGTCCGCAAGCAGCACGCGGATCGTCGTCGCCGGCGAAGGGCCGAGCTTCGTTCCCGGGTAGTAGTGCGCGAGGATCTGGGTGTACGTCCAGCCGTGCAGCGCGTAGCCGTACGCCCCGTACTGGCTCATGCCGACGCCGTGGCCCCAGCCGTGGCCGGTGAACACGAGCAGGGCGCCCGAGCCGGCAGGCGCTGCGTAGCACGTCCCGGTGCAGACGGCCGCGCTGAGCTTCTGGTTTCCGGCCGCTGCGGAGCCCGCCGCGATCAGGGCGGCGAGGGCGCTGAGGAGGAGTGAACGACGAAGCATCGGGACCACGTGAAGACGAATCTCAGTGTGCCCTACTTCGGTAAAGAGGCTGGGATTCCTCAGGCGGGAGTAGCGTTCGCGAGGCGGTCGGCGTACTGCCGCTCGTAATAGGCCCGGTAGTCGCCGGACTTGATCGGCTCCCACCAGGCCCGGTTGTCGCGGTACCAGTCGACCGTGGCCTGAAGCCCGTCCTCGAGGGACATCGCTGGCTTCCAGCCGAGCCGTTGCAGCTTGGTCGTGTCGAGCGAATAGCGGCGGTCGTGGCCGGGCCGATCGGGGACGCTGCGCAGGAGTGAGCGCTCCGCACCGGTGAGCTGGAGCAGCCGCTCGGCGACATCGATGTTCTCGCGCTCGTCGCCGCCGCCGACGTTGTAGATCTCGTCGGGTTTCCCCTCGCGCAGCACGAGCTCAATGCCTGCACAGTGGTCGGTGACGTACAGCCAGTCGCGCACTTGCTTGCCGTCGCCGTACAGCGGCAGCGGCTCGCCGTCGAGCGCGTTCGTGATGAAGAGCGGAACGAACTTCTCCGGATACTGGTTCGGCCCGTAGGTATTCGACCCGCGCGTGATCGACGCATCGACGCCGAAGGTGCGTACATAGGCCGGCACGAGCAGGTCACCTGCCGACTTCGCCGCGCTGTACGGGCTTGATGGTCGCAGCGGATCGGTCTCGCGCGACGATCCTCCCGCCTCGAGGTCGCCGTACACCTCGTCGGTCGACACTTGCACGAGCCGGATGCCCGCGCCGCGGACGTGCTCGAGCAGTACCTGCGTGCCGCGGAACTCGGTGCGGCCGAAATCCTCGGCGCTGAGGATCGACCGGTCGACATGCGTCTCGGCGGCGAAGTTGACGATCGCGTCGCACCGCCTCGCCGCGTTAGCGACGTCCGCGGGATCGGCGATGTCGCCGTGCGCGAGCTCGACGTCGTTCGGGAGGTTCGCGCGGTTGCCCGAATACGTGAGCTTGTCGAGCACGATCACGTCGTCGCCCGCGGCGAGCAGACGCTTCACGAAGTGCGACCCGATGAACCCGGCGCCGCCGGTGACGAGGACCCTCATGGGCTCAAGGGTAGTGCGGTACGCTCAGCCGGTCGAGCGATAGAGGAGGAGTCATGGCGCAGGTCGAGAGCAAGAACAGGGCGACGTCGGATCCGGGGGCGCGCAAGAGCGTGCTCAAGCAGATCGAGCAGCAGGGCATCGACGACGTGTTGCTCTGGTTCACGGATCTCGAAGGACACCTGAAGAGCTTCTCGATCACGACGTCGGAGGTCGAAGGCGCCCTCGACGACGGTATGGGCTTCGACGGCTCGTCGATCACGGGCTTCAACGCCATCGAGGAGTCGGACATGGTCGCGATTCCGGATCCCGACACGTTCCGCGTCCTCCCTGACGGCCATACCGGCCGCATGATCTGCGACGTCGTGACGCCCGACGGGCAGCCGTACGACGGCGATCCGCGCCATGTCCTGCGCGGCGCGCTGGCCCGCATGGAGTCGATGGGCTTCGACACGTTCAACGTCGGCCCGGAGGCCGAGTACTTCCTCTTCAAGGACTCCTCAGGGACGGAGACGCTCGACGAGGGCGGCTACTTCGCGCAAACGACGCTCGACGCGGCGACGAATGTCCGTCGCGACACGATCCGCGCGCTCGAGGGGATGGGCATTCCGGTCGAGTACCACCACCACGAGGTGGGGCCGTCGCAGCACGAGATCGACATTCGCTACGCGCCCGCGCTCGACATGGCGGACTACATGCTCACCTACCGTCTGATCGTGAAGGAGATCGCGGCGAAGAACGGCGCGTATGCGACGTTCATGCCGAAGCCGCTCTTCGGCGAGAACGGGTCGGGCATGCACACGCATCAGTCGCTCTTCACCGGCGGTCGCAACGCGTTCTTCGACGGGGACGACAAGTGGCATCTCTCCGACACCGGCAAGGCGTTCATTGCCGGCCAGCTCCGGCATGCACGCGAGATCGCGGCCGTGTTCGCGCAGTGGGTGAACTCGTACAAGCGGCTCGTGCCCGGTTTCGAGGCGCCCGTCTACGTCGCCTGGTCGCAGCGGAACCGCTCGGCGCTCATCCGCATTCCGCTGTACAAGCCGGGGTCCGAGCAGGCGACGCGTGCGGAGATTCGGTGCCCCGATCCGGCGTGCAACCCGTACCTCACCTTCGCGTGCCTGCTCCATGCCGGCCTCGAGGGGATCGAGCAGGGCTACGAGCTCCCCGATCCGATGGAGACGAACCTCTACCACCTCACGTCGGAGCAGCGGCGCGAGCGCGGCATCGTCTCGCTGCCGGAGACCCTTGGCGAGGCGATCGACGAGCTCTCGCAGTCGGCGCTCGCGCGCAAGGCCCTCGGCCCGCACATCTTCGACCGCTACGTCGAGCTGAAGCGGAAGGAGTGGGACGAGTACCGCGTGCAGCTCACCGAGTGGGAGATGCAGAAGTACCTGCCGGTCCTCTGAGTCGAACCGACCCTAGAACGACCACGAGCCGCCAAAGCGACTCGCGGTCGGCCGTCAGTTGGACTCGCCTCCGCAGGGGGCGAGTCGCCGCGGATCATCTCAGGTTCTGAGCTCTAAAGGAAGCTGCGAATCGACTCGCGGTCGACCCGGAGGCCGATGACGCCGCTGGCGCCGTCGATCTGGTCGATCGTGTCGGCCGGAACCATGCGCCGCCGCCGCGAGAAGAAGCCCGACCGGACCGAGAGCGCATCCGGAACGTCAGGAGCCGTGCCGTACATCGGGCACTCGACCTTGCCGACGAGGCGGCCCTGGCGGTCGGCGACGATGTAGCCGGCGGTCCTGCGGAGGTCGATCGCGTACGCGCTCATCTGTCAGCGACGCTATTCCCCGTCTGCAATGAAATTCCCCAGGGCGAAGTAAAAGGTTTGTTAACCCCTCGCCGGTCGCTCCCTACGATGTGGCGGTGAGCGCGACCGAGCGTCACCTCCGGCTGCTGACCGAGACGACCGCCGCCGTCAACTCGACGCTCGACCTCGAAGAGGTTCTGGCGCTGGTCGCCTCCAAGGTCGCCGAGGCGCTGCGCGCCGACGCTTGCTTTGTCTACCTGTACGACGAGCGGAGCGCCGAGCTCGTCCTGCGGGCGACGCACGGGACGAGCGTCGAGGAGATGACGCGGCGCCCGCGGATGCGGCCGGGGGAGGGGATCACCGGCGCGGCGGCCGAGGAACGTGGCCCGGTGATGATTCCGTCGGCGGCTCACCTCGACCCGCGCTTCAAGCAGTTCCCGAACCTGCCTGAGGACGAATACGAGTCGATCCTCGCCGTGCCGATCCTCGCGCGCGGCGCTCGGCTCGTCGGCGCACTCAATGTCCGCACACGCGAGCCCCGCTCGTACGAGACCGCGGAGATCGAGCTCCTCGAGTCGATTGCCGACCAGGTGGCGCAGTCGATCGAACATGCGGAGCTGTACGCGCAGGCGCAACGGCGCGTCGTCGAGCTCGAAGCGCTTGCGAAGATCTCCGAGGCCGTCTCCGAGTCGCTCTACCTCGAGGAGTCGCTCGAGGCGATCGTCAAGACGACGATGGACGCCGTGCAGGCGACCGGTGCGGCGCTCGTGCTCGAGGACGGACGGATTGCTTGGCCCGAAGGACGAGCCGGTGCGCACGCAGTGCGCACGCCGCTGCGGTGGCGTGGACGGCAAATCGGCGAGCTCGTCGCCGATCGCGATGCGCCGTTTTCCGACGACGACCGCGCGCTACTCGAGGCGATCGCGCATCACGCTGCGGTCGCGCTCGAACACGGCCGCGCGGTCCTGCGCGGCGTGCTTGCGCAAGAGATTCACCATCGCGTGAAGAACAATCTGCAGACGGTTGCATCGCTACTTCGACTGCAGTCGCGCGCGGAGGACGTCGACCCGCGCGAGGTGCTCGAGCATTCGGTGAACCGAATCCTCGCGATCGCTGCAGTGCACGAGGTGCTCACCGAGCGGCGCGATGACGACGTCGAGCTCGCGGAGCTCATCGACCGGCTGCGCGCGATGCTCGTGCAGGGGCTCGCCGCCGGCCGCGACGTGGAGGCGAAGCTCGAGCCCGTCTCCCTCGCCGGCAACCGAGCGACGGCGCTCGCGCTGGTGTTCAGCGAGCTGCTGCAGAACGCGCTCGAGCACGGAGCGGGCGGCGTGCGGATCGAGCTTTCGCGGCGCGACGGCGACGTCGTGCTCGCGATCGCCGACGATGGTGCCGGCCCGGACGGTGCGCCGGCCGGAACAGGCCTCTCGATCGTGCACGCGCTCGTGCGAGACGAGCTCCACGGCACCTTCGGCCTCCTGCGCGACGGCGGCACCCGCGCCGAGGTGGTCTTCCCGGCGTGAACGCGTTATTTGGTACACGCGAATGCGGGGATTCGCACACCCACCCCACCAGCCGTCAGGCTACGGCTATGGATGTCACGAGTCCGTCCAGGCTTTGCAGATGAGCGAGCCCGCGCCTCGCTACCGCGGCGAAGGGCCGCACGCGCTCTGGCACGTGAGCGAGGACGCGACAATCGCGTGCTTCGAACCGCATCACCAGCCGGGACACACGCTCGACGAGAAGCTCGTCTGGGCGATCGACACGCGGCACCTTCCGCTCTACTGGTTCCCGCGCGGGTGCCCGCGCGCGACCTTCTGGGCGGTGTCGACGACCAGCGACGCGGACGTCGACGCGTTCCTCGGCGGTGAACGCAACCGGCGCGTGCACGTCGTCGAGCCGAGCTGGATCGAGCCGATGCGGACGACGCGCGTCGTTGCGTACCGGCTCCCGCAGGAAACGTTCGAGCGTTGGGACCGCGTCTGGATCTCGCGCACGACAGTCGAGCCGCTCGAGATCGTCGAGCTCGGTGACCTCGTTGCGTTACACGTGCGCGCGGGAATCGAGCTGCGCGCTGACGACGACCTGCTCGGGCTCTGGGAGCGCGTCACAGCGTCGTCACTCGACTTCAGCGGCATTCGGCTGAGAAACGCGACACTGGCCCGATGAGAATCCTTGTCGCCGAGGACGAGACGATCATCCGGCTGGACCTGCGCGACCTGTTGGAGCGCGCCGGCTTCGAGGTGTGCGCTGAAGCGCGCGACGGCGAAGAGGCAGTCGAGCTCGCGCGCTCCGAGCAGCCGGACCTTGCGATCATGGACGTGAAGATGCCGCGCGTCGACGGGATCGAAGCAGCGCGGCGCATCCTGGACGAGCGCCCGATTCCGATCGTCATGCTCACCGCGTATGGACAGGACGAGCTCGTCTCGCGCGCGATCGAGGCCGGAGTCTTCGGCTATCTCGTCAAGCCGTTCCGCGAGCAGGATCTCCTGCCGGCGATCCAGGCGGCGCGCGCACGCCACTCCGAATTGCAAGAGCTCCGCGAGGAAGCGGAGTCGCTCGCCGAAGCGCTTGCCGCGCGCAAGGTCATCGAGCGCGCGAAGGGACTGCTGATGGAGAAGGAGAAGCTCTCCGAGGAGGATGCGTTCTCGCGCCTGCGGCGCGCGAGCCAGGCGTCCGGGCGGCCGCTGAAGGTGATCGCGGAAGCGGTCGTCGCGACGCTTGGGGACGACGCCCAGTGAGCGAAGAGCATCCGAACGCCGCGCTCACGCGCCGCGTGTTCGCGGCGTTCGGGAAGGACGCGATGGCGATCTCCGCTGCGCTCTCGCGGGACATCGTGTGGCGCGTGCCCGGCAACACGGTGATGAGCGGCGAGTACCACGGCCGACGCGCGGTCGTGGAGTTCCTCCGCCGCACGGGGCTCGAGACGAACGGAACGTACCGAAGCTCGCTGCACACCGTGTTTGCGAACGACGACTGGGCGATCGCGATCTACCGCGCCACGGGAACGCGCAACGGCATCGATCTCGACGTCGACCAGGCGTTCGTCATCCGCTGCGCCGACGGGCAATGGAAGGAAGTCACCGCCGTGCCGCTCGACTCCGCCTTTGAGCGTTTCTGGGCCTGAGCCGGTCGCGTTCGACGCGCCGGAAATCGCGGCGCTCGCTGCGGCGCAGCAGGAGGAGATGCGCGGCCTCTACGAAGGCGAGGCCGACATCGGGCCGACGCGCGAGGCGCCGATGTTCGAGCCACCCCACGGGGCGTTCTTCGTCATCCGCCGCGATGGACGGGCGGTCGCGTGCGGCGGCGTCGCCCGCTTCGACGAGGCGCGCGGCGAGATTAAGCGGATGTACGTCGTGCCCGAGGCACGCGGGCTCGGACTCGGCCGCGCGATCCTCGGCGCGCTCGAGGAGGAGGCGCGACAGCTCGGCTACGTCGCCCTGGTGCTCGAGACGGGCGACCGCCAGCCCGAGGCGCTCGGCCTCTACCGGTCATCGGGGTACGAACCGATTCCGTGCTACCCGCCGTACGACTCACGCGCGCTCAGTCTGTGCTTCGAAAAGCGCCTCCCAGCGCGCGAGTAGCGCCGACAGCGCATCGCGCCCGCGCTTGTGCGCGGCGAGGGTCTCGACGTCGGTCCAGTCGGTCGCGAGCTTGGACTCGAGCTCCGCGACCACCGACTCCTGCGCCGCGATTTCCGCCTCGATCCGCTGTAGCTCAGTGGGGCGCGGCTTGGGCTGCGCTACGCGCCTTTGTTTCGGAGCCTCCTTACGAGGCACCTCGGCGCGAGCGGCACGCTCTTCGCGCCGGCGCAGCATCTCCGCCCAGCCGCCGTCGTATCCGTGCAGGTGGCCGTCTTCGATTGCCAGCGTGCGCTCGGCGATCGCGTCGAGCAGCGCGCGGTCGTGCGACACGAGCAGCACCGTCCCGGGGAATGCATCGAGTGCGCCTTCGAGCGCTTCGCGGCTCTCGAGATCGAGATGGTTCGTCGGCTCGTCGAGGATGAGGAAGTTCGCCCCCGACGCGACGGTTACCGCAAGCGCGAGTCGACGTCGCTCGCCGCCGGAGAGCACGCTGACCGGCTTGTCGTGCTCGGTCCAGCCGGAGAAGAGAAAGCGGCCGAGCAGCGTCTGCGCCTCGGGACGCGACAGGTTCGTCATCGACTGCACGCACTGCAGCACCGAGCCGCGCGTGTCGAGCTCGAGCTCCTGCTGTGAGAAGTACCCGATCTGCACGCCGTGTCCGATGCGCACGTCCTCGCCGGCGACGATGCGCTCCAGCAGCGTCGTCTTCCCGGATCCGTTCGGGCCGACGAGCGCGACGTGCTCGCCGCGCTCGAGCGCGAACGTCGCCTCGTGCAAGAGCTGACGCTTCCCGATCGAGACGTCGAGATTCTCGGTTTCGATCACAGTGCGGCCGCTGCGCGCCGGCTTCAGGAACTCGAAGCCGAGGGAGCGCGTCCGGCGCGAGAGGAGCGCGACCTCGGCGGCCGACGCCGAGCGTTCCTGCTCGAGCCGGCCGATCTGCGTCAGCTTCGCCTGCGCCTGCTTCGCCTTCTCCTTCTTGTAGCGGAAGCGCTCGACGAAACGCTCGAGGCGCGCGATGTCCGCCTGCACACGCACGACCTCCTTCTGCGCGTGCAATGCGCGTGCGGCTTTCTCCATCCGCCATGCGGACCACGGGCCGGGGAAGAACGTCGCGCGGCCGGCGACGAGCTCGAGCGTCGCCGTCGTCACCGCTTCGAGGAACCAGCGGTCGTGCGCGACGAGGATGACCGCCGCGTCGATCGACTGCAGCTCGCGCTCGAGCCACTCGAGGCTCTCGACGTCGAGATGGTTCGTCGGCTCGTCGAGCAACAGGAGGTCCGGGTCGCCGCCGAGAGCGCGCGCGAGCGAGGCGCGAGTTAGCTCGCCGCCGGAGAACGTACGTAGCTGTCGGTCGAGGTCCACGTCGGCGAAGCCGAGGCCCCGCAGCACGGAGGTTGCGTGATCGCGCCAGCCGTAGCCGCCCGCGTGCTCGAGGCGCGCTTGCGCCTCCGCATAGCGGTTGAGCGTCGCCTCGTCGTGCAGGCCGCCTGCCATCGCCTGCTCGAGGCTGCTCAGCTCCTCCTCGAGCGCGACGAGGTCCCGTGCGCCCGCAAGGACGTACTCGCGCAGTGTCAGCTCTTGGTCCAGCGGCGGCCGCTGGTCATGGAGCGCGACGCGCGTCCCCTTCTCGAACGCGAGCTCGCCGCCGTGCTTTTCGGTCTCGCCCGAGAGGATCCGGAGCAGCGTCGTCTTGCCGGCCCCGTTCGGCCCGGAGAGCGCGACCCGATCGCGGCGCTCGACGCTGAACGACACCGCGTCGAACAGGAGGTCTCCGGCCAGCTCTTTGCGGAGATTCGAGGCGATGACGACGGCCATGGCGCATCAAGGGTAGTGCGGCGCATATCGTTCCGCTCGTGCCGAAACAGGACGTCGAGCAGCTCTCCATCGACACGATTCGTACGCTGGCGATGGATTCCGTCCAGCAGGCGAATGCCGGTCATCCCGGCACCGCGATGGCGCTCGCGCCGCTCGCGTATCTCCTCTACACCGAGGTGATGAACCACAACCCCGCGAACCCGCACTGGGTGAATCGCGACCGGTTCGTTCTCAGCGCCGGTCACGCGTGCATCCTCCAGTACTGCGCGCTCCATCTTTCGGGATACAACCTCTCGCTCGAGGAGCTGAAGCGCTTCCGCCAGTGGGAGTCGCTCACGCCCGGCCATCCGGAGGTGCACCACACGCCAGGCGTCGAGGCGACGACGGGGCCGCTCGGCCAGGGCTTCGCGAACGGCGTCGGCTTCGGGTTCGCCGAGCGGTATCTCGCCGAACTCTTCAACCGCCCGTACGACGAGATCGTCGACCACCACGTGTACTGCATCTGCTCCGACGGCGACCTGATGGAAGGCGTCTCGAACGAAGCCGCCTCGATCGCCGGTACGAACGGTCTCGGCAAGCTCGTCTACTTCTACGACGACAACCACATCTCGATCGACGGTACGACGTGGATCTCCTTCACTGAAGACCGCGCGGCCCATTTCGAGGCGCAGGGCTGGCACGTCCAGGTCATCGAGGACGTCAACGACCTCAATGCGTTGCGCAAGGCGATCAAGAAGGCACAGGCCGAGACCGCTAAGCCGTCGATGATCGTCGTCCACTCGCACATCGGCTTCGGTGCGCCGCATGCGGTGGACACCGCGAAAGCGCACGGCAACCCGCTGGGCGAGGAGGAGGTGCGCGCGGCGAAGGAGGCGCTCGGCTGGAACCCCGACGAGAAGTTCGTCGTGCCGCACGAGGTCGCCGAGCACATGAATGTCACGCAGCGCGGCATCGAGCTCGAGGAGGTGTGGGAACAGAAGCTCTCGGCGTGGTCGGCGAAGTACCCCGAGCTGCGCGAGCGGTGGGACCAGGTCCACACCGGCAAGCCGCGACCGGGCTGGGTCGACGCCCTTCCGACGTTCGAGCCCGGCGAAGCGGTCGCAACACGCGACGCGGGCGCGAAGGTAATGGAGGCGATCAAGCACAACACGCCGACGATGATCGGCGGCGCCGCAGATCTCGTCGAGTCGACGAAGACGGAGTTCAAGGGCGGCGGTCTGTTCTCCGCAACGCACGCGGGTCGCAACATCGCCTTCGGCATCCGCGAGTTCGCAATGGGCGCGATCGTCAACGGGATCGCATTGCACGAGGGAATGGTCAAGCCGTACGGCTCCACGTTCCTCGTCTTCAGCGACTACATGCGAAACGCGGTCCGCCTCTCTGCGCTTTCGCGGCTGCAATCGTTGTGGGTCTGGACGCACGACTCGGTCGGCCTCGGTGAGGACGGCCCGACGCATCAGCCGGTCGAGCACTACATGGCGCTCCGTGCCATCCCGAATCTGTGGTTCATTCGCCCGGCCGATGCGACCGAGACGGTCGGCGCATGGAAGGTCGCACTCGAGCGTGACAACGGGCCGGTTGCGTTCGCGCTCACGCGGCAGAAGGTCCCGACGCTCGAGCTGACGACCGTCGAGGGTGTCGCTCGCGGGGCTTACGTCGTGCACGACGACGAAGACCCGGAGCTGATCCTCATCGCGACCGGCTCCGAGGTTGCGCTCGCGGTCGAGGCGGCGAAGCAGATGGACGTGCCCACGCGCGTCGTGTCGATGCCGTGCTGGGAGCTCTTCGAGGCGCAGGGCACGGAGTACCGAGACGAGGTGCTCCCGCCGGACGTGAAGGCGAGGCTGTCGATCGAGGCCGGCGTCAAGCTGGGCTGGAAGGAGTGGGTCGGCGACGAGGGCGACTCGATCTCGATCGAGCGCTACGGGGCCTCGGCGCCGGGCGGAACGGTGCTCGAGAAGCTCGGCTATACGGTCGACAACGTCGTCGCGCGCGCCGCCGCGTTGCGTGAGCGCGTCTCCTCCTAATGCAGGTCGCCGTCGCGTTCGACCACCGCGGCGTCCATCTCCGGGAGGTGCTGCTCGAGACGCTCCGCGCAGATGGACACGAGATCGTCGATCTCGGTACCGACACCGACTCGGTCCGCATCGACTATCCCGACAAGGCGCGCGAGGTGGGCGAGGCGCTGCTCGACGGCCGCGCCGAGCGCGGCGTGCTCGTCTGCGGCTCGGGCGTGGGCGCCGGGGTCGCCGCCTGCAAGATGGCCGGCATCCGCGCGGCGATCTGTCACGACGTGTACAGCGCGCACCAGGGTGTCGAGCACGACGACATGAACGTTCTCTGTCTCGGCTCGGAGGTCATCGGGCCGAGCCTGGCCGCCGATCTCGTGCGCACGTTTCTCGCGGCACGTTTCGACGGCGGCGAGCGTTATGTCGAGAGGTTGAAGAAAGTCGAAGCGATGGAAAGGGCGATGTCGAATGGCTGAGAAGTCGAATCTCCACAAGCTGAGCGCGCGCGGCCAGTCGGTCTGGAGCGATTACCTGTCGCGCGACATGCTCCAGCAGGGCGAGCTGAAGCGCATGATGGAAGAGGACGCTGTCGTCGGCGTGACGTCGAACCCGACGATCTTCCAGAAGGCGATCTCACAAGGCGACGCGTATGACGAACAGCTGAGGGAGCTGCTCGCACACCAGGACGACCCGAAGGAGATCTTCCTCGAGCTGTCGGCCCGCGACATCGAGTCGGCGCTCGATCTCCTAGCCCCGGTGCACGAGCGGACGGGATACGACGGCTTCGTCTCCTGGGAGGTCGATCCCAATCTGGCCTATGACCGCGAAGGAACATTTGCTGAAGCTATGCGTCTACACGCATGGCTCGACAAGCCGAATCTCTACGTGAAGATTCCCGCGACGAAGCCGGGCCTCGGCGCGATCGAGGATTGCGTCGCGCACGGCAAGAACATCAACATCACTCTGATCTTCTCGCTGCAACGCTACGTCGAAGTCGTCGAGGCGTATCTGCGCGGCCTCGAGCGTCTCGTCGCGAGCGGCGGCAGCCCGAAGGAGATCTACTCCGTCGCGAGCTTCTTCGTCTCCCGCGTCGACACCGAAGCTGACAAGCGGCTGGAAGCGATCGGATCGAAGGAGGCGCTCGCGCTGCGCGGCAAGCTCGCCGTCGCGAACGCGAGGCTCGCGTACGAGCATTACCAGAACGCGTTCTCCGGACCGCGCTGGGACTTCCTCGCCGGCAAAGGCGCGAACCCGCAGCGCTGCCTGTGGGCGTCGACGTCGACAAAGAATCCTGAGTACCGCGACGTGCTCTACGTCGAAGAGCTCATCGGCCCCCAAACCGTGAACACGATGCCGGCCGAGACGATGGAGGCGTTCCAAGATCACGGCAAGGTGCGCGGTGACACCGTCGAGGAGGACGTGGATGGCGCGCACAAGGTGCTGAAGAAGCTCGCGAAGGCCGGGGTCGACTACGACGACGTCACGGAGACGCTCGAGCTCGAAGGCGTGCAGAAGTTCGCCGACTCGTTCGCCGAGCTGCTCGACGGAGTGCGGGAGAAGCACGGCGCGCTTGCCCACGCGTGAATAGAGCCGAGCTGATCGACCGGATCTGGGAGCGCGATCCCACGGTCTGGACCGGTGCCGACGAGGCGAAGTGGCTCGGCTGGCTCGACGAGCCGCGCCGCGTGCGCGAGCGCGTCGGCGATCTCGCCTCCTTCGCGGACTCGGTGATGGACAACGGTGTCGACGCGGTCGTTCTGCTCGGCATGGGCGGGTCGAGCCTCGCGCCGGAGGTGATCCGCCGCACGTTCCGCGTCACCGCGTTCCACGTGCTGGACACGACGCATCCGCGCGCGATCCGCGCGCTCGAGGAGTCGATCGACGTCGAGCGGGCACTGTTCATCTCGGCCTCGAAATCCGGCTCGACACTCGAGACGCGCTCGCACACCGATTATTTCTGGGAGAAGACCGGCAAGCGCGGTGAGGCGTTCGTCGCGATCACCGATCCCGGCTCCGCGCTGCAGCAGCTGGCCGAGGAGCGCGGCTTCCGTCAGGTCTTCGCGGGCGAGCCGACCATCGGCGGGCGCTACTCGGCGTTGTCGCCGTTCGGCATCGTGCCGGCGGCGCTCATGGGCGTCGACGTCGACCGCTTCCTTGCGAACGCCGAGCGCATGGTCGAGCTCTGCCGAAAGGACAGTGGCAATCCGGGGTACGAGCTCGGACGCCAGTTCGGCGAAGGCTGGCAGAAGGGCCGCGACAAGATCTGCATCGAGGAGACAGACGGCGGCTTCGGGCTCTGGGCGGAGCAGCTCATCGCGGAGTCGATGGGCAAGCAGGGGAAAGGACTTGTGCCCGCGCCCGGCGAGTCGCCCGACGGCGCCGATCGGCAGGCAGCCGTGCCGCAGATCGCGGATCCGTATGCACTCGCCGGAGAGTTCTTCCGTTGGGAGTTCGCCGTCGCGGTCGCCGGCACGTATCTCGAGATCAATCCGTTCGACCAGCCCGACGTGCAGGCGGCGAAGGACAAGACGAACGAGGTGCTCGCGACGGGCAAGGAGCCCGACGTCGCGTCCGAAGGCTCGGTCGACGAGCTGCTCGGGCAGGCGCGGGAAGGCGACTACGTGTGCGTGCAGGCGTTCGTCGAGCCGAGCGCCGACAACGACCGCCGCATCGACGACCTCGTGCGCAAGCTGCGGCGTCTGAGCGGTCTCGTCGTCACGCACGGCTATGGGCCGCGCTATCTCCACTCGACGGGCCAGCTGCACAAGGGCGGCCCGAACACGGGGCTGTTCCTTCAGGTCGTCGACGACCCGGGCGACGAGCTCGCGATCCCCGGCCAGCCGTTCGGCTTCCGCCGCCTCATCCGCGCGCAGGCGGCAGGCGATTACGCCTCTCTGCAGGAGCGTGGCCGCCGTGTTGCGAGAATCCACATCGAGGAGTCTTAGGTGCCCCTTCCGGCCACCATCGTGCGCTCTGGCGGCTGCAAAGCGTCGCCAGTCGGCGTCCTCAGTCGCGAGCGTAGCGGGAGGCTACGCTCGCTCCCTGCGTCCTTGCCTGGCTCGCTTTTCGCTCGCCAGAGCATCACGCTGGCGACCAGAAGGAGCACCTGATGCAGCTTGGAATGATCGGATTGGGGCGCATGGGCAACGGGATGACCGAACGCCTGCGCAAGAACGGGCACGACGTGCAGACGTACGACCCCGCGGTCGAGTCGCGCACCGCCGCGTCGCTCGACGAGCTGAAGTCGCAGCTCGATGCCCCGCGCGCGTTCTGGCTCATGATCCCGGCCGGGAAGATCACAGAGGATGCGTTCCAGCAGTTGCTGACCATCGCTGACGAGGGCGACACGATCGTCGACGGCGGCAATTCGAACTTCCGCGATTCGCAGCGCCGCTACGCCGATGCAAAGGCGAAGGGCATCCACTTCGTCGACGCCGGCGTGTCGGGCGGCATCTGGGGCTTGGAGGTCGGCTTCTGCCTGATGGTCGGAGGCGACGAGGCGCCGGTGCAGCGACTCGAGCCGGTCTTTACCGCGCTCGCGCCCGAGGACGGGTACGCGCATGTCGGCCCGTCAGGCGCGGGTCACTTCGTGAAGATGGTCCACAACGGCATCGAGTACGGGCTCATGCAGTCGTACGCCGAAGGGTTCGAGATCATGGACCACTCCGAGTTCGGTCTCGACCTCGAGCAGATCTCCGGCATCTGGCGCTACGGGTCGGTCGTGCGCTCGTGGCTGCTCGAGCTCCTCCACTCCGCCTTCGAGCAGCACGGCTCACAGCTCGCCGACATCGCGCCGTACGTCGAGGACAGCGGCGAAGGCCGCTGGACGATCGCGGAGGCGATCGCCGAGAACGTGCCCGCACCCGTGATCACCGCGTCGCTCTTCGCGCGGTTCGCATCGCGCGACGAGGTCAACTTCGCCGCCCGAGTTGCGGCTGCGTTGCGCAACGAATTCGGCGGCCACGCGATCAAGAAGGCGTGATGGCGACCGCGACCAAGGAACACCAGGGGAATCCGCTCGCCGAGGGCCTCGTCCTGCGGCGGACGCCCGACCCGTGCGCGCTTGTGATCTTCGGCGCCTCGGGCGACCTGACGCACAAGAAGCTGATGCCCGCGCTGTATGCGCTCGCCATGCGCAGGCTCTTGCCGCCGCGCTTCGCGATCGTCGGCGTTGCGCGCACCGAGGAGGACGACGACGGCTTCCGGAACGACATGAAAGAGGCCGTGCAGAAGCACGGACGCGATGAGTTCCGACAGGACATCTGGGACAGCCTCGCCGAGAACATGCACTACGTCGCAACCGATTTCGCTGACGCGGGCGGCGAGAAGAAGCTCGCGAAACTGCTCGGGCAGCTCGACGCCGAGCGCGAGCTCGGTGGCAACCGCGTCTACTACCTCGCAGTCCCGCCGCCGGCGTTTCCGACCATCGTCGACGTTCTCGGCAAAGAGCGAACGGCCACGGGCTGGACGCGACTAATCGTCGAGAAGCCGTTCGGCCACGATCTCGACTCGGCGAAGCAGCTCAACGCAATGTTGCTCGAGCACTTCACCGAGAACGAGATCTTCCGCATCGACCACTACCTGGGCAAGGAGACGGTCCAGAACATGCTGGCGCTGCGGTTCGCGAACGGCATCTTCGAGCCGATCTGGAACCGGCAGTTCATCGACCACGTGCAGATCACCGTCGCCGAGTCGATCGGGATCGAGGGGCGCGCCGGCTACTACGAGGCAGCGGGCGCGATCCGCGACATCTTCCAGAACCATCTCCTGCAGCTGCTTGCGCTCACGGCCATGGAGCCGCCGATCGACTTCACCTCCGAGTCGGTGCGCAACGAGAAGGTGAAGGTGCTGAAGGCGTTGCATACGCCGGGTCCGAAGTCGGTCGTTCGCGGGCAATACGGGCGCGGCTTCATCGAAGGCGAGGAGGTGCCTTCGTATCGCGAGGAACAGGGTGTGGCGCCAGACTCGATGACGGAGACGTACGTCGCCGCAAAGCTCTTCGTCGACAACTGGCGCTGGGCCGACACGCCGTTCTACGTGCGCATGGGCAAGCGGCTCGCGCGACGCGAGACGACGATCGCCATCCAGTTCAAGCGCGCACCGCATCCGCCGTTCGAAGAGACGTCGGCGGAAGGCCTGCGGCCGAACGTCCTCCTCGTGCACGTCCAGCCGGACGAGGGCGTGTCGCTCGCGATCGGCGCGAAGGTACCCGGGCAGGGGATGACCATCCGCACCGTGCACATGGACTTCCTCTACGGAGGTGCATTTCGCACCGCGATGCCGGAGGCGTACGAGCGGCTCATCCTCGACACGCTCCTCGGCGACGGCACGCTGTTCACGCGCGCGGACGAGGTGGAGGAGCAGTGGCTGCTCGTCGACGCGATCGTGGCGGCATGGCAGCGCGACCGTCCGGGCTTCCCGAACTACGCGGCCGGCACGTGGGGGCCGCCGAGCGCCGACGACCTTCTGCGCCGCGACGGCCGTTCCTGGCGGCGCAATTGAGCGCGCCGGCAGAGCTCGAGAGCTGGTCCGGCGAGAACGTCCACCTCGCTGACGTCGAGAACGAGCTCGGACGCCTGCGCGCGGGGATGGTCGCGGAGGGCGCGCCGCCCAACTTGCGCACGAGCGTCATGACGCATCTCGCGTGGGTCTCCGACGAGTGGCTCGACCGCGCACGTGACGCGCTCTCGGGCATGGCGGAGCGCCACCCGTCGCGCACGATCATCCTCATTCCCGACCCCGACTCGGGGAAGGATCAGATCGACGCGTCGGTCTCGCTCGAGTGTTACGCGCTCGCGCAGCTCGAGCGCGACGTTTGTTCCGAAGTGGTCGAGCTTCGGCTGCACGGACGGCGCGCGAAAGCGCCGGCGAGTATCGCCCAGCCGTTGCTCATCTCCGACTTGCCCGTGTTCCTGCGTTGGCGCGGCGAGCCCACGTGGGGATCGCCCGAGCTCGAGCAGCTCGTCGACATCGTCGACCGGCTCATCGTCGACACGACCGAATGGGGCGACCTGCCGTATCCGTACAAGCACCTCGCGCATCTGTTCGAGCGCACCGCCGTGTCCGACATCGCGTGGGCGCGCACGTCGCGCTGGCGCTCCCTGCTCGCCTCCCTCTGGCCGGATATCGCCGACGTCGGCTCGATCCGCGTCACCGGCACGGCTGCGCAGGCGTACCTGCTCGCCGGCTGGCTGCGGTCGCGTCTCGGACGGCCCGATATTGCGCTCGAGCACATCGAGGCGGACACGCTCGAGGGGATCGAGCTCGACGGCGAGCCGGCGCCGTTCCCGCCGGGCGATCCGCCGCTTCCGAGCGACGTGCTCTCCGACGAGCTCGACCGTTTCACGCGCGACCTCGTGTACGAGGCCGCCGTACTAGCGGCTTAGCGCGGCAACCATCTCATCGTGCACAAGGCCGTTCGACGAGATGATCTGGCCGTCGACTTGCCCTAGGCGACCCCCTGCCTCCGTGACGATCGGGCTGACTGCCGCCCAGTCCCAGAGTGAGAGCTTTGCGTCGACGCAGGCGTCGAGCGAACCTTCCGCGACAAGGACGTGTTGCCAGAAATCGCCGAAGCCGCGCACGTGCCACACGAGCGGCTCGAGCACGACGTAGTCCTTTGCGAGGCTGCAGCTCACGGTCGCGTCGCGTAGCGCGCCGACCGAGGACACGCGCAGCCGCTCGCCGTCGTCACGCCAGGCGCCGCCGCCGCGCTCCGCCCACCACCGGCGTCCGAGGGTCGGCGCCGAGACGACGCCGCACTCAATCGATCCGTCGCGGTCGAGCGCGATGAGGGTCGCCCACACGGGAATGCCGCGCGCGAAGTTCCGTGTGCCGTCGATCGGATCGATGATCCAACGGACTTCGGCGCTAGTCCCGCCTTCCTCTTCGCCGAATACGCCTTCACCCGGTCGCTCGGCTGCGACCCGTTCACGCAGAGCGCGCTCGACTGCGCGATCGGCGTCGGTGACCGGCGTGAGGTCAGGCTTTGTCTCGATGCGAAGGTCAGCGGCCCGAAAGCGCGCGACCGTCAAGGCGTCGGCTTGGTCCGCCAGCGCGAGCGCGAACTCGAGATCGGTCACGCGGCGAGGTTACTTGCCGAGCTGCTGCTTCACGCACTGCTTGAACGCGTCCGATCCCGGTGTCAGCCCCTGCGCTTTGCAGGCCTGTTGCGCCGCCTGGAGGTTCGGATGCGCGTTCGTCGTCGTCTTGTTCGGCGAGACGATGTTGTGGACGCAGGTCTTGAACGCGTCGGAGCCGGGAGTGAGCCCCTGCCCCTTGCACGTCTTGCCGGCGGCGACGGCGGCGGGGTTCGTGCTTGCAGGATTCGTGTCGGTCTTCGTCGTGTTGGTCTTGACGAGGTTCTGGACGCATGCCCTGAACGCATCGGATCCGGGCTTCAGGCCCTGCCCCTTGCACGTCGCGCCGGCCGCGACGATAGCGGGATTCGTGATCGTCGTCGAGTGGCGTGCGGCCATGGAAACGGCCGTCGCTGCGAGCAGTCCAGTGCCCCCGAGCCCGAGGAAGAGGAAGAAGCGCTTCATGCCGCCCTCGGGAGTATGTGCCTCCGATTCGGCTTTGACAACGCCTACTGTGTTTTCTTTTTGATGACCGGGAGGATCTTGAAGGACGGCTTTGCGACGACGAGGCGCGCCGGATCCGACCAGGACATCTGCTGCGCCCCGGTCGGTAGCGAGAAGTCGAAGCCGCGGACGCGGTACCACCAGACGCCGGGTCCGACGGGCAGCACAACTGAGGTCGCTGCCGTCATGAATCCGTTACCACCCGACGCCGCCGGGACGGGAATAAAGGGGTAGCGCGACTTGCTCCACTGCACCTCGTACGCTTCGGCGCCGAGCGCCGGCGTCCACGAGACGAGCGGCTGGCCGTAGAAGGCGGTCGTATGCAGCGCCGAAGTCAGGCGCCCGCTGGACGAGAGGCCGGTCGCGAAGAGGTCGCCGGAAGACGTGAGCGAGGGCTCGCTCGCCTTGCCGAAGCGCATGACGCGACCCGCCGCGCAGACGTCCTGCGGCAACTCCAGATCCTGGTAGACGAGGTTGCTGCCATTTCCGCGGGTCACGGCCTCGCCGCCTCCGTGGCCGAACGTGAGCTTGGCTGCGAGCGTGAACTGGCCCGTGTTGACGGCCGTGATCGTCGCCGTCTCCTGGTTCGCGCCGGCTCCGATCGTGATCGTGTCGCCGACGTTGAAGCCGCTCGCGTTGGTGACCGGCAGAACCGTGTCGCCCGGCTTCGCGCCCGCGGCGCCGACGCTCGAGCTCAGCCCGCCGGGAGGTTGGGCCGCGACCGGGATGACGGTCCAGTAGTAGCCGCTGCTCGGCCAGTCGGTGTCCCAGAGATCCGTCGGCGCGCCTACCCGGCCCGTCCACGACAGCGAGCTGGAGTTCCCGCCCGTCGCCGGGGCCCCCGTCGACGGCGACGAGGATGTGGTGGGCGAGCCCGCGCTTTGCCCAGGCGCTCCGGGCACAGTCGTTGTCGGCGCGGCGTCGGGAAGAGATTCGGTGGGGATCACGCTTCCGCCGTCGAAGGTGAAGCCCGCGGGCTCGGCACCGTCGGAGAGGTACTGGCCGCGCGCACTGGTAAGAGCGGTTTGGCTGGTGGGGAGGGCAAGCGGACCGAAGGCCCGCGCCGAGTACGCTTGCGTGCCGACGACCGCGCTCGTGAAGACGCGGTTCAGGCACTGCGCGTCCGTGAAGGCATACACGCGGAAGAGCTCCGCTGCCGTCCCACCCAGCGTCTGGTTCCCGCTCCAGAGGAACGCGGGCATCAGTCGATGCGCAGGCGACTTCGCGCTTCCGTCGGATAAGACGTCGGAAACGGTGCCGACGAGCTTGATCGGCCCGCCGCTCGCCGCCGGATTCGACGAGCTGTACACGGGGCTCCACGGTCCGTACTGGACTGCGGGGATCGTATTCAGGCGTCCCGACGAATAGTTGTCGCTGCGCAGCGCGCGGATGCGCCAGCGCACGGTTCCCGTCCACGCGGAGGCCTGATGAAACGTGTAGAACTCGCGTTCGTCGAGCGTGTTCGTGGTCACGACCTCGACCTTGTGCGCGTCAACGAGCCACACCTGATACGCGAGCGCACCTTCGACCGGCGTCCAGCGCAGGAGGCCCGGGTAGCTCGCGAGTGGTGTCGGCGGCGTCGGCGGTGACATGTCGAAGCCGAAGCCGCTGCTCCACGGCGTTGCGCCGTTCGTCGTGATCGCCCGGACGCGCGCATAGAGCGAGTGCGGCGACCCCGAAATCCAAGGCAGCGTCAGCCCAGGCGCCTCCACCGGAGCCGTCGCGTTCAAGTCTGCGTAGATCACAGAGTTGTCGCGGAAACCGTTGCTCAGCGACAGCTCGAACTCGTAGTGCAGCGCACCTGGCACGGGGTTCCAGGCGAACGACGGCGTTCGGGAGAAGGTCGTCGTGACCGGCTCGTCGGCACGGAGCAGGAAGCCGTGCAGGCCCGTCGGCGCGCCGCCGATGGCGGACCGGGCGCTGCCGGCCGCCGTCCCCAGCAGGAGGAGTGCGGCGAGCAAGGCGAGAGGACGAACGACGCGCATCGTCCTTCTCGTTGTCGGCAGTCGTGGAGCCGCGGCTGTCCCTCAGATGAGGGATGCGAGCAGCTCGCCGGCGGCGAGCACGAGGGCATCGTCACCGTGCCGCCCGACGAGCTGTACGGAGGCGTCGCCCCAAGGGAGCGCGAGCGCCGGCCGGCCGAGCACGTTGAACGGGTACGTGAAGAGCGTGGCCCTATCGCGGATCTCGCGCTCGTCGGCGTCCGCCGGC
>DASSXM010000056.1:0-14612 GCA_035703805.1 Gaiellaceae bacterium
CGTGGTGTCGTACAGGCCGACGCTGCCGCCGATCGCGTACGCGTCGTTCAGGGCGCCGGTCCAGATCAGCGACACGCGACGACTCCGTCGGGAAACGGCGAGAGCTTCTCCGCGCCGTCGGCGGTGATGAGGAAGTTGTCCTCGACGCGCAGCCCGCCGCCGCCCTCCCAATAGACGCCGGGCTCGATCGCGAGCACCATTCCCTTCTCGATCGTCGCGTCGGCGGCTTGGTGCGCGTACGGCGGCTCGTGCGCGCGCGCGCCGACGCCGTGGCAGATCGGGTGTGAGGGCTGCCCGGGATAGCCGATCTCGGCGAGGCCCTCGCGCACGAGCCTATCCAGCTCCGCAAGCGACGCACCCGGCACGCAGTCGTCGATCGCGGCCTCGTAGACACGCATCAGATCGTCGCGAAGCTTCGCATAGTCGTCGTCCAACTCGCCGAAGACGAGGTTCTTCGTGTGGTCGGCCCAATAGCCGTCCGCGCAAACCCAAATCTCGAAGAGCACGGGCTGGCCACCGATCACGGGAAGGTCCGCGGTTGCGGTGAAGGTCTTGATTCCTTCGCCCGACCAGACGAGCGAGAACGGGAGCGCGAGCTCGACGTCGTGACGCATCGTCCCTTTCCCGTGCACGGAGCACTGCCAGATTGCTGCCGCCTCCGACTCGCGCATGCCGGGCCGCAACTCTGCGCGTACGTGCTCCATCGCCGCCGCGGCGATCTCGTTGGCGATGCGCATCCGCACGACCTCCTGCTCCGACTTGATCGCGCGAGCCCGGTTGAGCACGGGCGTTCCGTCGACTGCGTTCGGGAACGCGTCGAACCACGCCTTCGTGAACGTCGTCGGCTCGCCGACCATGCGGTCCGCCGCCTGCGTCCCGAGCGAGAGCTCGATGCCGATGCGCTCGTAGTGGTTTGCAGCGTCGGCGACGACGTCGAGCGTGCGTGCGAGCGGCGGGCGCGCGTCGCCGACGTCGTAGCCCTTGATGAAGCGCACGTCGCGCGTCCACGCGTTTCGCTCGACGTCCTCCGCTGACGTCTCGAGCGTGACGAGCATCGGCTCGTCCTCGAGCGCGAAAACGCAGGCGTCATAACCTTTCATCCCCCAGAAGTTCGTGAGGTACAGGACGTTGTCGGGCGCGCGGACGACGAGCGCGTCGAGGCCGGCGTCGCTCATGAGCGCGCGGACGCGCGCGAGCTTTGCGTCGTCGCGCGGCCAGCTCACTCGCCGTGCGCCTCCCGCCACGACACGACGGGGTTGCGCAGGATGCCGATCCGCTCGATCTCCGCTTCGATCACGTCGCCGGGCTTGAGGTAGAGCGACGCCGCGTCCTCGCTGAAGCCCGCCACGCCGCTCACCGTCCCGGTCGAGAGCACGTCGCCTGCGGAATAGCCGAGCGGCGAGTAGTGGCTGATGATCTCGGGGATCGTCGTCGACATGCGGCCGGAGTGCGACGTCTGGCGCGTCTCGCCGTTCACGCGCAGCGTCATCGCGAGATCGTGCGGATCGGGGATCTCGTCCGGGGTGACGATCCATGGGCCCAGCGGGCAGAACGTGTCGATCGCCTTGCAGAACGAGAAGACGCCGCTGCGCATCTCGCGCCGCTGGATGTCACGGGCGGTGATGTCGTTGAAGATGACGTAGCCGGCGACGTAGTCCATCGCATCTTCCGGGCCGAACCACTTCCCGTCCTTGCCGATGATCACCGCGAGCTCGAGCTCGTAGTCGAGCTCATTGGTGAGGTGCTCGGGGTAGACGACCGCCTCGTCCGGCCCGACGATCGCGTCGACGTTCTGGAAGAAGACTATCCAGGGCGCGATCTCGTGCGACCACGCGACGTTCTTCGACTCCTCCTCGTGCTCGCGGAAGTTGCCGGCGGTGTGGAAGAACTTTTTCGGGACGATCGGCGCGCGGAGGCGCACATCCGCGAGCGCGACGCGCTCGCTCGTGTCGTTGGCTCCTCCGCGCTCGAAGTACTCGCGCATCGTCGGAACGTCGAGGCGAACGACGTCGTCGCCGTCGACGCGGCCCACCTTTCCGTCGTCGTACGTGACGAGCTTCACGCGGATGCCTCTGCGCGGCGCTTTGCCTCGCGCAAGAACACGATGCGCGTGAGTCCGCTGAAGGGGCGCACCACTCGCCAGTAGTAGGCAAACCTACGCCTGGCAGCAGGATCGGCGACATGCACGCGCGTCTCGGTCGTGAGGTGGCCGTCCGCGACGCGGAAGTCGAGAACGGCAGTGCAAGACGAGCCGCTTCCAGATCGCCGTAGCCGCCAGAAGTCCCCTTCGAGTCCGAGAACGAGCCCCTCGCCGCGAACGTCCTCGAGACGCTTTGCATGATCGACGAAAGGACGGCGGGCGGGCGGTCGGCGACCGAATCGGCGAAGCCAAAAGAGCAAACGGAGGAGGAGAACGTCCTCGGCCGCTATCTCCCGAACCACCGCGTCGATGCGCTCGGGCGCCGCGTCGATGTGAATGCGATGCCGCTCCGAGAACTCATACCGCGGCAGAAACTCGTCGAGGGTTCTCATCGCGCCCGCAGCCAGTCGAGCACGTTCGCCGCGTTCTCGTCGGGGGGAAAGACCGGATAGAACACCTTCACGATCCGCGCGGCGTCGGCGACGAGCGTGATTCGCTTGTACAGCGTGAGGCCGGCGATGTCGAATGTCGGAAGGCCGAGCGCCGCGCCGAGCTTCCGCTCCGGGTCGGCGATGACGGGGAACGGCATGCGGTTCCGCTCGGCGAACTCGAGCTGGTCGTCGAGCGTCTGCGCGGAGAGGCCGGCGACGCGAACGCCGAGGTCGCCGTAGAGGTCGCGGTACGCACACGACTGCGGCGTGCAGCCCCTCGCGCCGGGGGTCTCGTCCCAGCCGGGCAGGAGCGGGCGGTCGGGCCGACCCGAGCGCGGATAGACGTAGATGACGTCGAAGTCGCGGACGTTCACATCGCCGAGCGACGACTCGAACGTCAGATCGGGCAGCTCGAGCCCGAGGAGATGGTCGGCGGCGCCGTCGTCCTCCGGCACCGGCAAGTTCGGCGGAAGGGTGTAGACGTCATGCGACACCGCAGACCTCCATCGCAACCCGCGCGTACACCTCGGCCGTCTGCACGAGCCCGTCGATCTCGAGATTCTCGCCCAACTCGACGTCCATGAGCCCCGTCGACGTGCCGTAGTTCAGCGTCGGGACGCCGTACCGCGTCAGCGCAGACGCGTCGCTGAACCAGCGCGTGACGTCGCGCTCCGGCTTCGCGCCGAAGACGGCCGCGTGTGCAGTGTCGACGGCGCGCACGAGCTCGTGTCCCTCGTCGATCTCGGCGCCGGGGGCGGTGACATAGACCTCGCCCTCGGCGTCGTGCGGGAGGCCACGCACCATCTCGAGCACCTCCCCACGCGCCTGCGCCATCGACTTCGTCGGCGGCACGCGGACGTCGAGGAAGAGATCCGTGTGATGCGGCGTGCGGGAGACGCGCCAGCCGAAGCCGCCCTCGATCGCGCCGACGTTGACGATCGCCTTCGCGCCACGGTACGTGTTTGCCGGATCGTCCTCCCATTTCGCGATCCATTCGAGGACGGATGGCAGAACCTCGTGCATACGGAGGATTGCGTTCTCGCCGCGCCGGCCCTCGCTGAACGCGGTGTGGATGAAGTTCCCGTGCACGCGGATGCGCAGCCATAGCGAGCCGAAGTGCCCGAGCACGACCTTGCCCTCTGTGGGCTCGCCGAGCAGGCACATGTCGGCGACGCCGCCGTGCGTGACGAGGTAGCGCGAGCCCGCTGCGTACCCGCGGTACTGCGGGCCGACCGCGTCGCCGTACTCCGTCTTCTCGATCTCGCCGCAGACGGCGGCGACGAGCACGTCGCCGCGCAGGCGCACGCCCGCGTCCTGCAGCGCATGCACCGCCTCGACGTAGCACGCGAGCGCGCCCTTCATGTTCGAGATTCCGAGGCCGTACAGGCGGCCGTCGCGCTCGAACGGCTTGGGCTGGAAGCCCGGCACGTCGCGGAGCCACGGCTCGCGTCCAGAGTACGACGTGTCCATGTGCCCGTTGAACATGAGCGACTTCCCGCCGCCCGTCCCCTGCCACAGGCCGAGCGCGTTCGCGCGCGTGTCCTCGACCTGCTGCCACTGCACCTGCAGGCCGAGTGGCTCGTACAGGGCGACCATGAGGTCGGCCATCCGCTGCTCGTCGCCCGTGAAGCTGTGCACCGCGATCATCCGCGACGCCGTGTCGACGAGCCGGTCCCTATCGATCTTCATCGGACGTGCGGCAGGACCTGCTCGCCGAAGAGCCGGATCTGGTCGTGCCGGTTGTGGCCCCAGAGCTCGAGCATCACGTGCGTGCAGCCGGCCTCCTTGTACTCCTCGATCGCGGCGATGCAGTCGCTCGGCGTGCCCGCGATGGGTCGGCACTTGTCGAGCAGCGCGTCGGAGACCTCGGCTTTCGCGGCGAGCCGCCCGCCGCGCTCCATCGCCTCGGCGACCGGGCGGATCTCGTTCTGCTCGATGCCGGCGAGCTCGAGGAGCGTGTCGGCGGAGCCCTGGATGTTCTGCACTTTGTTCGCGAGATACATGCCGGCGATCTCACGTGCACCGTCGCGGCCGGCGTCGCGGTCGCTCTCGTGGATCGACGCGACGACCGTGCAGCCGATGTCGATGTCGGCAGCGACGTTCTCGCGCGTGTAGCGGACGAAGGGCGGCGTCGTGATCGACGGGGTCAGACACCCGTCCGCGATCTCTCCCGCAAGCTGCTGCATCTTCGGCGCGGTCGCGGCAACGTAGACCGGCGGCACTCCGCGCGGCGTGTGTGCGCCGTCCTGCAGCGCCGGCACGTTCGCGTTCCATGTCGAGCCCGTGTACTCGAACGCCTCCCCGCCGAGCACTCCGCGGACGATCTCGACCGCGTCCCGCATGGGACCGAGCGTCTTCGATGTCTGCATCGCCGCGTTGTTGAGGAAGATCTTCGAGGTCCCGAAGCCGAGGATGAAGCGGTCCGGCCCAGCCGCCTCCTGCACGACGCGGGCGTCCATCGCCACCTGCACCGGGTGGCGCGTGAACGGCGAGATGATCCCCCACCCGACCGTCAGCCGCTTTGTCGCCTGCGCGATGAGCGCGGACGCGACGGTCGAGGAGCGCGCCTCCATCCCGTGCTTGCGCCACCACGGGTACGCCTCGGCGAGCCAGATCGTGTCCATGCCGGCGCCGTCCATCGCCCGCGCCGACGCGATCATCTCGTCGAGCGGCTCCATTGTCAGTTGCATGACGCCGATCCGGAACGGAACCGCCATCAGCCGGATGCCTTCAATGCCTCCTGCACCTGCAGGTCGAGCGCCGAGAGCACGTGCTGCACCTGTTGGTTGACGATCGGCTGCAGCACGCGCTGCCCCATCGATCCAACCGGCCCGGCGATCTTCACCTCCGCCGACCACAGCATCGCGGTGCCGCCCGCCGGACCGTCGCCGAGCGTGAACGACGTCTCCATGTTGAGCATCGCGCCGACGCCGGTGCCCTTGATCGCCATCTTCGCGAACTCGGGCTCGCGCTCCTCGACCTTGTCCATGTCGATCTTCATGCGCAGGCCGCCGAGGCCCAGCGGGATCTTCACGTTCGCGGTCCAACGGCGAGCGTCGTGGACGTCGAAGCTCTCGACGCCGGGCATCGTCTTCGCCATCGCCGTCGGATCGTTCAGCACCTGCCATACCGTCGCGCGCGGAGCTGCGAACGTGCGCTCGCCGGAGACGTTCACGCGTGCAGCAGCTCCCAGACCCGTTGGTACGGGTTGTGGCTGTCGGTCACGATCGCGCCGGTCGCGTCCTGGATGGCGGCACATACGGCATGGATGCCTGCGCCACCGCCCTCGCCCATCCCCTTCGTGCCGAGCGGGGTGAACGGCGAAGGGCTCTCGATGTAGCCCGTCTGCAGCGGCGGCATGTCGAGCGCGTGCGGCACGTGGTAGTCATAGAAGTTCGGGGTGAGGAGGTTGCCCTCTTCGTCGTACTCGAAGGTCTCGTGCATCGCCGCTCCGATCGCCTGCGCGGTGGCGCCCATCACCTGCCCCTCGACGATCTGCGGGTTGATGCGGTTGCCGCAGTCGTCGACGGCGGCGTAGTCGACGATCTCGTAGTAACCCGTCTCGGGGTCGATCTCGACGACGACGGCGTGGATCTGCGCCGCGTACGTGAGCGTGAGGTTGCCGAACTTGCGCTCGACGTCGGGCACCTGGAACGGCGGCCGATAGACGTAGCGGCAGTTGAGCGTGACGCCGAGGTCCTCGGGCAGGCCGGCGTTGTTCGCGTTGATGATCGCGCCGCAGGCAAAGAACGGGAGCGCCGCTTCCGGGTTGTCTTTGATGCGCACGGTGCCCTCGGCGAGCTCGAGCGCCTCGACCGGAACGCCGCCGAGGATGACGGAGCCGAGCTTCTTGATCTCCTCCGCGAGCATCTCGGTCGCGCCCTTCACGGCCGAGAGGCCGGTGACGGCGAACTGGCTCGCGTACGTCCCGGAGAAGCCGGCGTGCGAGTTCCAGTAGCTGTCGTGTCCCGCCCGTACGTGCACGTCGTCGACGGAGCAGCCGAGGATGTCTGCGACGACCTGCGCCGCCGTCGTCTCGTGTCCCTGCCCCTGCGGCGTCGTTCCGAGCGTGACGACGATCTCGCCGAAGATGTCGAGCTTCACCGTCGCGACCTCGTTGTTGCCGGAGAACTGCAGCTCAGGATTGATGAGGCGCGACTGGCCGAAGTTGTTCGTGCCGGAGTCGAGCGTCGAGCCGATCCCGGCGCCGAGCAGCTTCCCGCGCGCCTTCGCGTCCTCACGCCGCGCGTCCATTCCGTCCCAGCCGATGAGGTCGAGCGCGATGTCGAGCATCTGCGCGTAGTCGCCGGAGTCGTAGACGCACCCGTTCGGCGTCTCGTACGGCATCTCGTCTGCGCGCACGTAGTTCTTCTTCCGGACCTCGACCGCGTCGAGCCCGAGCTCATTCGCGACGATGTCGATCACGCGCTCCGTGAACCAGAGGTGCTGGAGCCGCGAGTACCCGCGGTTCGGCGAAACGGGCGCCTTATTCGTCGCCACCTGCGTGAAGTCGACGCGCACATGTCGCCAGCGGTACATGCCCGGCGTGACCTGCGCCCAGATGACGCCGCCGAGCGGCTCGTAGCGGAGCCACGCGCCCGCGTCGTCGAGCGCCTTCGTGCGGAAGCCGAGCAGCGTGCCGTCGTTCTTGACCGCAACCTCGGTCTCGTGGAACCAGCGCTCGTTGCCGTGCGACATGGAGAGGTGGAAGTCGGTGCGCCACTCCGTCCACTGGACGGGGCGGTTGAGCTTGCGCGCCAGGAGGCAGCAGACGACGAGCTGCGGATGCGAAGTGATCTTGTTGCCGAAGCCGCCGCCGATGTCCTGCGTGACGAAGCGCAGCTTGTCGAGGCCGCACTTCATCGCCGGCCCCATCATGATCGCGGCGAATCCCGGGAACTGGTTGTTCGTGTGGAGCGTCCACTGCCCGGTGCCGCGGTTGTACTCGACGAGCGCGCCGTCGGTCTCGAGCGGCGTCGAGTTGAAGCGGTGGAAGTGCAGCTCGTCGATCTTCACGACGCGGTCCGCCTCGGCGAACGCGGCGTCGAGGTCGCCCCACTCGTACGTGCCCTGCCACATGAGGTTCGACCCGGCCTCCTCGTGCAGCTGCGGCGCGCTCTTGTCGAGCGCCTTGCGCGCGTCGACGAGCGGCGCCAGCGGCTCGTACTCGACTTCCACGAGCTCCGACGCGTCGCGCGCGAGCTCACGCGTCTCGGCGACGACGGCCACGACCGCCTCGCCGACGTAGCGCACCTTGCCGACCGCGAGCGCGAAGTCCTGGATGTTGCCGCCCGGCGCTCCCGCGATCTGGAAGAACGGATCGGTGACGGCCGCGACCTCTTCGCCGGTGAGCGTGCCGTAGACGCCCTTGATCGACTCCGCCTTCGACACGTCGATCGACGTGATGTGCGCGTGCGCATACGGCGAGCGCACGAAGAAGAGGTAGCCCATGCCGTGGCGCTTGACGTCATCGACGAAGACGCCCTCGCCCTGGACGAGGCGCTTGTCCTCCTTGCGCGGGACGCTCTGACCGGCCCAGCCCTTCTCGACCTGGATCTCGGTCTTCTCCGGAGCGATCGTCGTGTTGCTCATTCGGCCGCCGCCTTCACGGCTTCGAAGATGTTCCAGTAGCCGGTGCAGCGGCAGATGTTGCCCTGCAGCGCCTTCTTGATCTCGTCGTCGCTCGGATGCGGGTTCGCGCGCAGCAGTGCGGTCGCGCTCATGAGCATCCCCGGCGTGCAGTAGCCGCATTGCAGCGCGTGGTTGTCGCTGAACGCCTGCTGCAGCTTCGTGAGCGCGCCGTCGTCGGCGAGGCCCTCGACTGTCTCGATCTGCGCGCCGTTCGCCTGGACGGCGAGCAGCATGCAGCTCTTCACGAGCACGCCGTCGAGCAGGACGGAGCAGGCGCCGCAGTTGCCGGTGTCGCAGCCGATGTGGCTGCCCGTGAGATCGAGGTCGTCGCGGATGAAATGGATGAGGAGCTTGCGCGCCTCGACGTCGCGCTCGTACGTCGTCCCGTTGATCGTGACCGTGACGTCCATCAGCGCTTCTCCACCGCCTGCCGTGCTGCGCGCTCGGCGAGCACTTCCGCGAGATGCGCGCGGTACTCGCTCGATGCGTGCACATCTGAAGGCGGGTTGAGCCCGGCCGCGCGCACGGCCTCGCGGACCGAGTCGACCGAATCGGGACGGATGAGCACGGGCGTCGCGTCGACGCAGCCGAGCGCGATTCGCAGCGACCCGTTGACACTCGCGGCCGCGTTCGCGATGCACGTGCCGTCGACGCCGAGCGTGACGGCCGCGAAGCCGTCGCCCTTGCCCGCCGGAATTGTGATCGCGGTCAAGAGCTCTCCGGGGCCGACCGCCGTCATGTACACGCCGAGGAAGAACTCATCCGCCGGAACGACGCGCTCGCCGCCACCGCCGGCGATCGTCATCTGCGCGCCGATCGCCGCGACGAGCGGCGGGAGGTGGTTCGTCGGGTCGTTCGCGCAGATGTTGCCGCCGATCGTGCCGCGGTTGCGCACCTGCACGTCCGCGATCTGCGCGCACACCTGCGCCAGGATCGGCCGCGCCTTCGCCTCGGCGGACGCGAGGATCTCCGAGTACGTCGTCATCGGGCCGATCGTCAGCGTGCCGTCGGCGGCGAGCTCGATCCCCTTCAGCGCGGCGATCCCGTTCAAGTCGACGAGCATGTCGGGCGAGGCCGCGCGGGCCTTCATCACGTTGATCAGGGTCTGGCCGCCGGCGAGCGCGCGGGCGCCCTCGTTGCCCTCCAGGAGCGCCACCGCCTCGGCGACCGACGACGGCTTCGCATATTCGACCTCCCGCAGTAACAAGCCTACGGCTCCTGGTTTCTGGCCGGAGTGAACGACCCGACGAGCTCCGCAGTCACGCGACCGATCCTATGCGACGGGCTCGGCGTGGATGCGCGTCTTCGCCTCCTTCAGGCGGCCTCCGCTACGGCCGGCGCGCACTGCGAGCATCTCCGCGAGCATCGAGACGGCGGTCTCGGCCGGAGAGTCGGCGCCGATGTCGAGACCGGATGGGCCTGCGATCCGCTCGATGTCCTCGTCGGAGATCCCGGCCTCGCGCAGCAGCTCGTTGCGGCGCGCCTGGTTCTTCCGCGAGCCGAGCGCACCGACATAGAACGCATCGCTCGCAAGCGCCGCCTGCAGCATCGGGAGGTCGAACTTGTCGTCGTGCGTGAGGACGACGATCGCCGTGCTCGCGTCCGGCCGGACGAGCTCCATCGCCTCCTCGGGCCAGAGGACGTGGATCTCGTCAGCGTTCGGAAGGCGCGCGGCCGTCGCAAACCGTGCGCGCGCGTCGGCGACGATCGTCTTCCAGCCGAGGATCTTCGCGGCCGCACAGAGCGCGTCGGCGGTGTCGACCGCGCCATAGACGAAGAGGCGCGACGGCGGCGCGAAGACGTCGGCGAACACCGTGCGGTCGTCGAGCTCGATGACGTGGCTCCGGCCGCGCCGCAACGCAGCCGCCGCGAGCGCTTCGTCGTGCAGCGTCTCGCCCACTCCCTCGCCTGCGACGACCGTCAGCACAACCCCTTCGTCGGGCAGCGCGCGGAACGGCTCGACGAAGACGTCGATCTCGCCGCCGCACGGCAGCCCGACGCCAAGCGCCATGTCGTCGGTGATCCCGTAGGTGACGAGCCGCGGCACGCCGGTCTCCCGCACCTCCTGCGCGGCGACGACGACGTCGCTCTCCACGCAGCCGCCGGAGACGGAGCCCTCGAGGCTGCCGTCCTCGCGAACGACGAGCTTCGAGCCCACCGGGCGGGGCGCCGACCGCCGCGTCGCCACCACGGTTGCCACGATGTCGGTCATCGACCCAAATATGCCTTGCGCAGGTCCTCGTGTGCGATGAGCTCGGACGCCTTCCCCTCCAGCACCATCCGTCCGGTCGAAAGGACGTAGCCGCGGTCGGCGATCGAGAGCGAGACGTTCGCGTTCTGCTCGACGATCAGCATCGCGACGCCGGACTCGTGCACCTGCTCGATGATCTCGAAGCTTCGCTCGACGAGGATCGGCGCGAGCCCCATCGACGGCTCGTCCATGAGCAGCAGCTTCGGCTTCGCCATGAGTGCGCGCCCCATCGCGACCATCTGCTGCTCGCCGCCCGAGAGCGTGCCGGCGAGCTGAGCGCGCCGCTCGTACAGGAGCGGGAAGAGCTCGTACACGCGGTCGAAATCCTCCTTCGTGCCGCCGCCGTGCAGATACGCGCCCATCTGCAGGTTCTCGAGCACGCTCATCGGTGCGAACAGGCGGCGGTTCTCCGGGACGATCGCCATTCCCCGGCGGATGCGATAGCTCGTCGAGCGAGAGGTGACGTCCTCGTCGTCGAAGCGGACCGTGCCGTTGCGCGGTTGGACGATCCCGAGAATCGTTTTCAGCGTCGTCGACTTCCCGGAGGCGTTGCCGCCGAGCAGGCAGACGAGCTCGCCCTTCTCGATCCGGATCGTCAAGCCCTGAAGGATGTGGATGGGGCCGTAGAACGTGTCGACGTTCTGCAGGTCGAGGAGCGCGCTCATTTCGTCGACGCCGCCTTCGTGCCGAGGTATGCCTCGACGACGCGCCCATTCGTCGCGACCTGCTCGAACGTGCCCTCCGCGATCTTCACGCCGTGGTCGAGCGCGACGACGCGGTCCGAGATCCCCTCGACGACGTGCATGTCGTGCTCGATGACGAGGATCGTGTAGCCCGCCTCGGTGCGAAGGCGGCCGATCAGCTCGGTGATCTCGTGCGTCTCCACCGGGTTCATTCCCGCGGCCGGCTCGTCGAGCAGCAACAGCCGCGGCTTCGTCGCGGTCGCCCGCGCGATCTCGAGGCGGCGGCGGTTCGCATACGAGAGGCTGAACGCGGGCTGGTTCCACCGGTAGCCCACGAGCCGCTCACCGAAGAACGAGAGCCGCTCCTCGGCGAGCCGCTCTATCTCTTTCTCCTCGCGGCGCATGCCCGGCGTGCGCAGGATCGAGCGAAAGATGCCGGCGCGCGTGTGCGAGTACGCGGCGGCCATGACGTTCTCCTTGACCGACATGTTGAGGAACAGGCGCAGCGTCTGGAACGTTCGCGCGATGCCGCGAGCCGTGATCTCATGCGGCTCGAGGCCGAGCACGGTCTCGCCCTCGAAGCGGATGTCGCCTTCGTCGGGCGGATAGACGCCGGTGACGAGGTTGAAGAGCGTCGTCTTGCCGGCGCCATTTGGGCCGATGACGCTGACGATCTCGCCGCTGTCGACGTGAAGGTCGAGCTGCTGGATGCAGAGGAGGCCGCCGAAGCTCTTCGAGACCTTCGCCAGCTCGAGCAGTCTTGCTGCCATTACACGATCTCCACGCGCGACGTGCCGAGCAGTCCCTGCGGCCGCGCGTTCATGAGCACGATGAGGATGACGCCGATGAGGATCAGCCGCGTGATGCTCGGCTCGACGACGAGCCGGTTCTCCCACACGAACGCCGCGAGGTAGAGCGTCGGGATCATCGCGAGGCGCTGCAGGGAGCCGTGCAGAAGCGTCAGCCCGAGCACCGCGAGCACGAGGCAGATGAACGCGACGTTCCCGATCGTCAACGGATTCGACGGGAGGACGACCCAGCTCTTGAGCCCGCTGCCGAGCACGCCGCCGACTGCCGCCTGCCCGTGCACTCCCCGTGGCCACGTCGCGGAAACGATCGCGTGCACGGCGAAGCCGAAGCCGACCGTTCCCGCCAAGATCGTCGCGAGCCACCGCCACGGCCGGATACGCGCGACGAGCGTCGCAGCGATGAGCGTGTAGAAGATCCACGTCGCGTGCCCGGGTGTGCGCAGCACCTCGAGCGAGATGTTGACGACGAGGGCGCCGAGGATGACACCGCCGAGGCTGCCTGCCCCTCCGAGGATGAGCATCGCGTAGACGATGACGAGCAGGCCGCTCGTGAAGTCGTACTCGGATGCGAACACGGCGGTGTTGGCCGCCGCGAAGACGGTGCCGGCAAGACCGGCGATGCCCGCGCCGCACGCGAACGCGATGAGCTTCAGCCGGTTGACCGGCATCCCCATCAGCTCGGCGGCGAGCGGGTCCTCGCGCAGCGACTTCCACGCGCGCCCGGTGCGCGAGCGGTCGACGAGGTACATCGCGAACAGCAGCACGAGGAAGAAGGCGAGCGCGACGTAGAAGTACGCCCTGTAGTTCAGCTGCCCGATGCGCGCGCCGAACGCGTTGAACTGGTCGATGTTCGGAATCCCGTTCGGGCCGCCGGTGACGTCGCGCGCGCGGCCGAACCCGAGGAAGGACATGTGCTCACCGTTCTGGTAGACGGTGAAAAACAGCTCTCCGAAGAAGAGCGTGACGATCGCGAGGTAGTCGCCGAGCAGACGCCGGGACGGAAGCGCGACGAGGAAGCCGAGGATCGCGGTCGCGATGACGACGACCGGAATCACGGCGAGCGTGTCCCAGTGGATGCCGAACTTCGGAGAGGCGAGCATCGCGAAGCCGTACGCGCCGAAGCCGTAGAACGCGACGTAGCCGAGGTCGAGCAGCCCGGCGTAGCCGACGGTGATGTTGAGGCCGAGCGCGAGCAGCATGTACAGCAGCGTGTCGAGGCCGACCTTGATGACGTAGCCGTTCGTCGTCAGCACGGGCACGAGCCCGGCCGCGATGCCGAAGGCCAGATAGAACGCCGGCGTCGGCACGCGCTCGAGCTCGCGCTGGACGAGACCGGCGATGCCGCTGCGCCGCACGCGGCGCTGCTCGTGCGAAGCGACCCATTCGTCGACGCCGACGCGCGGAGTGTTCGGATCCTGCGCCATCAGACCTTGGTGACCGCCGCTTTGCCGAGCAAGCCGCTCGGGCGAACGAGCATGACCGCGATGAGGATCGCGAACACGACCGCGTCCGAGAACGTCGAGGAGATGTAGCCGATCGAGAACGACTGGGCGAGGCCGATGAGCAGACCGCCGAGGACGGCGCCCGGCAGGCTGCCGATGCCGCCGACGACCGCTGCGATGAACGCGTACAGCCCCGCGACGAAGCCCATGTACGGCCACACCTGCTGATACGCGAGCCCGTTGAACACGCCGGCGGCTCCTGCGAGGGCGGAACCGATGAAGAAGGTCGCGACGATGACGCGGTCGACGTCGATGCCCATCATCGCCGCCGCCTCACGGTCGAACGACGTCGCGCGCATCGCCTTGCCGAGTTGCGACCGCTGTACGAACAGCGTGAGCCCGATCATCAGCACGATCGTCCCGACGACGACGATCACCTGCGCGATGCCGACGTGGACCCCGGCGGGAAGCGTGAATCCTTTGATCCAGAGCTCGCCGTTGTGCCAGCCGTAGCTGTTGTAGCTCTGGTACTGCGCGCCGAGGATGAGCTGCGCGGCGTTCTCGAGGAAGAACGACACCCCGAGCGCCGTGATGAGCGGCGCGATGCGCGGCGCGTTACGGAGGCGGCGGTAGGCGAAGCGTTCGATCATGACGCCGAGCAGCCCTCCGCCGAGCATCGCGCAGAAGAACATGACGAACAAGAGCACCCACACCGAGACCGAGAGACTCGTCGCTCCCCCGAAGACGGTGACGATCCCGAAGCCGATGAACGAGCCGACCATGTACACGTCGCCGTGGGCGAAGTTCAGGAGCTTCAGGATCCCGTACACCATCGAGTAGCCGAGCGCGATGAGCGCGTACACGCTCCCGTGCGTGATGCCCGCGACCAGCTCTGTGACGAAAAGGTTCCAGTTCATCGCCGAAATGGGGCGCGGCCGCAGATGCGGTCGCGCCCCTTTTTCTGTATGTAAGGGGCTGCGGATGAACTGGAACCTGTTCGTCACCGAGCTCACGGCCGGGATCACGCACGGTTGCGTCTACGCGCTGATCGCGCTCGGGTACTCCATGGTGTACGGGATCCTGAAGCTCCTGAACTTCGCCCACGGCGACATCTACATGATCGGCGCGTTCATCGGGTTCGGGCTGATCACCGTCTTCGGCGGGCCGGAGCAGCTGACCGTGAACGTCGTGCTCCTCCTTTCGCTGATGTTCATGTGCGCGATGC